>CAYLLS010000001.1:5000-529272 GCA_964385015.1 uncultured Myxococcales bacterium
TATGTAAAGCAAAAATATATAAATAATAACTATAATGTATATAAATATAATAATAGCAGGTATTTTTTTAAAAACTTAAAAAAACATAAATATTGTTTATATATAAAACCAAAATTTTTTTTTAAACCAATGAATAATATTATATTAACAAATGGAGCTGATTTAATGTTTGTCTTATTTAGTAATAAAAATATTATTAATATAAAAAAATATTTAACGTTAAATTGTTCTATTATTATGAAAACAAATGAACATTTTTATATTAAAGGAGTATTTAAATATGTCTTATATGATTATTTAAAAGATAAATATAATATTATAAATTATAATGCTTTAACTTTTAATATAATTTTTGGCATGTTTTTTTAAAAACGCTTATATATTCAATATTTTTTTTATTTTTTATATTTTTATATTTATAAAAACATATGTATTGTAATTTTAAGTGTTTAGCATATTGTATAATATCATGTAATATATGTTTTCTAATGTTTTTGTTTTTAATGATGCCATCATGATTAATATAATGAGAAATAATTTCAAATTGTGGTTTAATTAATATAAAAATATGTGCTTGATTTTGAGATAATGTAATAATTTTAGGTATTATTTTTAATAAAGAAATAAAACTTAAGTCAACTGTAATAATTGATGGCTTAATGTTTAATATTTTATTTGTAATATGTAAAATATGAGTTCTCTCTAAATTAATAATTTTTTTATTTATTCTTAATTTCCAATATAATTGTCCATAACCTATGTCAACAGTATATATTTTTTTTGCACCATGTTTAATTAATGTATAAGCAAATCCTCCTGTTGATGTTCCAATGTCTAGACATATTTTGTTTTTAATAGCAATGTTTAATTTGTTTATTGCTATCTCTAATTTTTTTGATCCTTGAAAGATTATTTTATATTTAGTCATAAGTTGGTCATGATTAGAAAATATCATATTTATATTATAATTTTTTATTTATATGTGTTATGTATATCATTAATTATATATATATTGAATTTAAAATTATTCTTTAATAATATTAGTAGTTATATAAAAAAGAGTTTTAATTTTCTTATAAATATTAATTATCCTTGAATTTTTTAAAAAATATGACATTATTTATTATTATATTTTAATTTAAATTAATTTTATATTGGAGCTCTATTAAATATGAATAAAATGCTTTCAGATGGTGAAATAATTCAGGTTATAGGTCCTGTTGTAGATGTTAAATTTAAATCCGGAAAAGTTCCAGCAATTTTTACAGCACTTTTAGCATCGAATAAATTAATTAGTCTTGATCAGGATAATTTAACTTTAGAAGTAGCTCAGCATTTAGGAGAAAATATAGTTCGTTGCATCGCTATGGATTCTACAGAAGGATTAGTTAGAGGATTAAGGATAAAAAATACTGAAGCTCCTATTTCTATACCTGTTGGAAAGGAAATATTAGGAAGAATTATTAATGTTGTTGGACATCCAATAGATGAACAAGGTGATATTAAGTCAAATGATGTTTTACCTATACATAGAAAACCACCGTCATTTATTGAACAAAGTACAGAGGTTGGTATTTTAGAAACTGGAATTAAAGTTGTTGATTTATTAGCTCCATATTCTAGAGGTGGTAAAATTGGTCTTTTTGGTGGTGCTGGAGTTGGAAAAACAGTTTTAATTATGGAATTAATTAATAATATAGGTAAAGGACATGATGGATTATCTGTATTTGCAGGTGTAGGTGAAAGAACACGTGAAGGTAGAGATTTATATAATGAAATGATTGCTTCTAATGTTATATATTTAGATAAAGATAGTGGCAAAATTGATTTTAATAAAAGTAAAGTAGCTTTAGTTTATGGGCAGATGAATGAACCTCCTGGAGCTAGAGCTAGAGTTGGATTGTCAGGATTAACTGCTGCAGAATATTTTAGGGATCAATTGGGTCAAGATGTGTTATTATTTATAGATAATATTTTTCGTTTTACTCAAGCTGGATCTGAAGTTTCTGCTTTATTAGGACGCATACCTTCTGCAGTTGGTTATCAACCAACATTAGCAACTGAAATGGGTATGTTGCAAGAAAGAATCACAACAACAAAAAAAGGGTCCATTACATCAGTACAAGCTATTTATGTTCCTGCTGATGATTTAACAGATCCTGCCCCAGCTACTGCTTTTGCTCATTTAGATGCAACAACAGTATTATCCAGACAAATAGCAGATTTAGGCATTTATCCTTCAGTAGATCCTTTAGATTCTACAAGTAGAATTTTAACTGCTGATATTTTAGGTGAAGATCATTATAATGTTGCTCGCAAAACTCAAATAATTTTACAACGTTATAAAGATTTACAAGATATTATTGCAATACTTGGTATGGATGAATTGTCAGATGAAGATCGTTTAACAGTTGATAGAGCTAGAAAAATTCAACGATTTTTATCACAACCATTTTTTGTTGCTGAAGTATTTACTGGTACTCAAGGGAAGTATGTTTCTTTAAATGATACAATTGATGGTTTTAATGGTATTGTAAATGGGAAATATGATCATATACCAGAACAAGCTTTTTATATGGTTGGCACTATACAAGAAGTATTGTTAAAAGCCAAAACTCTTACTTAATGTTTTAATGGTTGTGTGAATATGTTTATTTTAGAAATTTTAATGCCTCAAAAAAAAATTTTAAATATTGAAGTAAAATCTGTTGTTTTACCTGGACTTGAAGGCACATTTCAAATATTAAGCAATCATGCTAATATTTTTTCTTTATTAAAACCTGGATTAATATCATTTGTACCGTTTGATAGTAATGAGTTATTACATAAATGTCATATGTTTAGGGATGTACATGATTTTAAACTTGTTATTTCAGATGGTTTTGTTGAGGTTAATAGTATTAAAACGAGTGTTTTATGTTCATATGCATATTTTTCTAGTGAATTAAGCATTGAGGATTATAAAGAAGAGATAAAAAGCATTAAATTAAATATTAATAGTTGTTTTAATAAACAGATATATCCATATAATTATTTATTAAAAAAAGCAGAAGCTTGTTTATATTTATAGTTATGGTATATTTTTTATGACATTAATTACGATTAATATTAACAAACATGGAAAGAAAAAATTAAATAATATTATTTATCCTTCTGGTTTGAATAAATTAGATATTACTTTAAAAGCTTGTCAAAGAATTAGTTTTTTATATAAAAATGAAAATAAAAATGGTTATTTTTTTAAAATTTATATAAAACGCAATGGATGTTCTGGATATAAATTTTTATTTAAATTAGTTAAAATGATTGATAAAGGATGGCATATATTTTATAAGGATTGCATTAAATATTGTGTTCCATTTAATTTTTTTTCTTTATTTGGTAATTCTATTTTAGATGTCAATGAAAATCAATCTTTTATTATTTTAAGTCCTAATATTGTGAATGAATGTTCATGCGGAAAATCTTTTGACATTAAAAATAATAATTAATTTATATGTTTAGATTGAAAAAGTTTTTATTTCTATTGCGTGAATTGATTCTTCTTGATTATTTAAATATGGATTTAAAATATTCATGATTAATTTATGCTGTTCTATAATGTTGATAGATTTAAATGCTACAGCAGTTATTTTTATTTTGAAATGTCTATTATTTTTATCATGAGTAATTATCAGTTTTGTACATTTAATGTGTGTTTTGATAAGTTTTGTTATTTCTTGTGATGTCATGTAAGTGTCAATCATATAAAAAAATATAATGTATTTATATTTATTTGTATTAGATTAATTATGTTATAATTATATATAATAATATATGTCAATGTTTTTATAATAGTATTTTTTTTAATAATAATATTGTTTATATACATTTATTATGATTAATGGTATTGATAAATTAAACTTATAAATAAATAAGTTTTGAGGGAGTGATGATGAAAACCAACATGTGGCGTTTTTTATTGCCTATTGTAGTAAGTTTATTAATTTGGTATTTACCAAGTCCTGATAGTATTACTAATGAAGCTTGGAATTTATTAGCAATATTTATTGGCACTATTTTATTAGTTATGACAGGTGCAATGCCTATGGGCGCTGGAACATTATTAGGATTAACTGTATCTGTTTTAACTAAAACATTATCTTTTGAACGTGCTTTTTTGGGTTATCAAAGTAAAATTACATGGTTAATTTTAATGGCTTTTTTTATTGCACAAGGTTTTAGTAAAACAGGATTAGGTAAAAGAATTGCTTATATTTTAATTTCTAAATTAGGTCAAAGTAGTCTAGGAATAGGATATGGCATAGTTTTATCAGATTTTTTTTTAAGTCCTGTTGTCCCTAGTGCTGCAGCTCGTTCAGGAGGATTGATTTATCCTATTGTGCAATCTTTATCACATGCATTAGGAAGTAGGGCAGAAGATGGCACAGCTAATAAAGTAGGCAAATATTTAATTTTAGTTGCTTTTCAGAGTGCTCCTATTACTAGTGCTATGTTTTTAACAGCTATGGCTGCTAACCCATTGGCTGCTAAATTTGGCATTGAAGTTGGTGTTGAGGTTACATGGCCCCTATGGGCTTATGGAGCTATTGTCCCAGGATTAATTAATTTATTTATGTTGCCATGGCTGATGTTAAAGTTATGTGCTCCAGAGTTAAAAGACACTTCATCTGCTATTATGATGTCTAAAAAAGAATTAAAGAAAATGGGACATATGAGTATAAATGAAATATATATGTCTGTTTGTTTTATAGGATTATTAACTTTATGGTGTTTAGGTTCTTATCTTAATGCTTCATTTTTGGGAAAATATATTCATATATCATCAACCTTAACAGCTTTAATAGGATTAATGTTTTTATTACTTACTAAGACTTTAAAATGGAAAGATTTGTTGAGTGTTAGTGTTGCATGGGAAACATTTATTTGGTTTGGAGCTATAATAGGATTAGCTAAGGGGATTAGTAGTGGAGGCATTCCTAAGTGGTTTGCAGATATATCATCTAATGCTTTAAGTATTTATAGTTGGCCATTTGCTTTATTGATTTTATTTTTAATATATTTTTATGCTCATTATTTTTTTGCTAGTAGTTCTGCACAAATTGGAGCATTGTTTCTTCCATTTGTAGTATCTGCCATAGCTTTAGGTGCATCTCCATTACTTGTTGTAATGTTATTTGCTTTTGGATCTAATATTTTTGGTGGTATTACACATTATAGTTTAGGTCCAGCTCCTATTTTATATGGTGGTGGATTTGTATCTTTAAAAGAATGGTGGAAAATAGGTTTTATATTCAGTGTTATTAATATTGTAATATGGATAGGAGTTGGTAGTGTTTGGTGGAAGATAATAGGCTTTTATTAATTATATCAATTTATTATATATATTATAGTAATAATTAATTTTTTATAACATAATGATGAAATTTATTAACATGGATGATGACAAAATATGATAGAAAATAGAAAGAGAATAAAAAGTATTACAGGTGTTATAGTTAATTCTGTACAAGAAACTAGAGATACATGGACTCATTATTTATATGTAGATGAATGTAGTAAAGATTATAAGGCTGGACAATTTTTAAATATAGATCCTAAGCAATTTAATGAATTAAAAGAAACAGTGAAATATTTAGAGTATGTAAAGGGTAAAAAAGAGCTTGTTAGAGCTTATTCTATGACTTCTGCTCCTAGTGAAGAATATGTTGCAATTACGGTAAAACCAGAATATTTTGATTTAAAAGAGACTTTATATCCACCATTATTATCACCTTTTTTGGCTTCGAAATATATGGAAGGCAGAAAAGTTATTTTTAGAGGATATACTGGAAGTTATTATTTGCCTAATGATCATGGGAATATTACAGATGAAGTATTGCATATTGTCGCTGGTTCAGGAATAGTGCCTAGTTTTTCAATTCTTAAAGACGAATTAATTAATGAAAAAAATATTAATGTATTTCATACTATGATTTATGTTAATAAAACTTATAGAGATATAATTTTTAATGAAGAATTAAGAAAATTATCTATTAAATATAAACATCGTTTTAAATTGATTAATTTAATTACTAGAGAAGATAATCCACAACAATATGGCAATAATTTTTATCATGGTAGGCCTAATTATAATTTAATTTTTGATAATATAAAAGATAAGTCTAAGGTATTTGTATTTGCTTGTGGTGCTGCTATTACAAAATGGCAAAGGAAATTAGCTAAAAAAGATGGTATTGATCCTTCAATGAGATTTTTAGATTCAGTTAAGGATATTATTAAAAGTATGAATATTGATAAGAAGCGTTTTAAATATGAAGATTATGGTTAAAATATTAACTTAATAGATTTTAGTTTTTTTATAGCAGTTAAAATATCATTTTTTGATATTTTATAATGTAAAGATATTCTTAATGTAGATTTGCTTTCTTTATTAGTAAAGCCCATTTTCATAAGTGCATAATTTGGTTCTGGAGACAATGAAGAACAAGCTGAACCAAATCCAACACAAATGTTTTGTGCATCTATTGCTATTCTTAATGCATCACCATTGATGTTTTTAATAGTTATTGCACTTGTGTTTGGTAATCTATTTTCCAATTTTCCTATTATACATGAATTAGGCCATGCTTGTATGAGTGCTTGTTCTATTTTATTACGTAAAGAGCGTATTTTATTATATTTTTGACGTATTTTATTAATATTTTTAATCACTGCTGCAAAAGACTTTATTAAAGCTATTGGTTCTGTTCCTGGTCTTAATCCATGTTCTTGTGCTCCACCATGCCATGTAGGATTAAGGTTATGAGCTTGGTTTTTTAAAATCAAAGCTCCTATGCCAGGGAAGGCACCTATTTTATGTCCAGAAATTACAACGGCATCTATTCTATTAGGCAAATTATCTGTTTTATCTAAGCTTTGTGATGCATCAGAAATTAGAATAGCATTATCTTTACACGATTGTATTATTTCTAACCAAGGTGTAATTATGCCTGTTTCATTATGAGCTTGAGTAATGCAAATTATATCGGATTTATAAATCAATTTTTTGTTTATTAGTATATTATAATTTTTTAATTTTAATATGTTTAATTTGATGATATTATTATTTGCTGCATTCATTATTGGTTTTAATAATGATTTATGTTCAAATGGACTAATAGTTATTTGTAATTTTTTTTTTGTTGTATAAGCTTTTTGTATTATTGCATCAGATAGAAATCTATTTGATTCACTTGCACCAGAAGTAAAAATTAAGTTGTTTGCTTTGCAATTGAGTATTTTAGATATATCTGTTCTTGCTGTATCTAGTTCATGTTTGCGTTGTCTACCAAGGTAGTGTGTGGAAGATGGATTGCCATATTTTTTCATGTATTTTATAAATATTTGTTGAGCTTCTATTAGTGGTGGTGATGAAGAATTCACATCTAAATATATATATTTCATAATAATTTAATGTATAAATATTAATTTTATATTGATAAGTTAATATAAATATATCATAATTATTTAAATATAATAAGTTTTAATATAAAAAATATATGATTAAAATACTTGTTAACTTTATATATATGTTAAGCTATGCATTATGATGTTTTAGTAGTTGGTGGTGGACATAGTGGTTGTGAAGCTGCTTTAAGTTGTGCTAAATTAGGATTTTTGACGTTATTAGTTACTAACTCTATTGATAAAATAGGTGTATTAAGTTGTAATCCAGCTATTGGTGGTATTGGGAAAGGACATTTAGTTAAAGAATTAGATGTATTAGGTGGAGTCATGTCTAGTGTTGCTGATCAATCTGGCATTCATTTTCATACTTTAAATACTTCTAAAGGAGCAGCTGTTAGGTCTACTCGATGTCAAGTAGATATGGATATATATAGAAAGATAATCTTTAATAAATTATTAAATGAAAAATGTTTAGTGATTTTACAAGATGATGTGATTAATATTCTATTAGATAATATGAATAATGCTATTGGTATAAATTGTAAATATACTGAACATATATATAGTAAAAAGATTATATTAACTACTGGTACGTTTTTAAATGCTTCGATGCATGTAGGAAATATTTCTAATCATGGTGGACGTTTTGCAGAATATGTTAGTGGTGGGTTGTTTGAATCGTTGAAAAAAATAGGTTTTAATATAGGTAATTTTAAAACTGGAACTTGTGCTAGATTAGATAGTAGAAGTATAGATTATAGAAAATGTAAAGAGCAAAAACCAATTAGTTCTAGCGCAAGATTTTCTTTTTATAAAAGGAAAAATGATCTTAAACAGATTTCTTGTTGGATTACACATACTGTAAATACAACTCATTCTATTATTAAAAATGCTATTTATGATAGATTATCTCCATCATATAATGGAAATATTAAAGTTAGAGGTCCTCGTTATTGTTTAAGCATTGAAGATAAGATTATTCGTTTCCCATATAAAAATAGTCACCATATTTTTTTAGAACCTCAAGGATTAAATACTTATGAGGTATATCCTAATGGCTTAACTACATCTTTGCCACCACATATACAAATAAAGTTTTTAAGAACAATACCTGGTTTAGAACATGTACATGTAACACGCTGGGGATATGCTGTGGAATATTGTTTTATTGATCCAAGGCAATGTCAATTATCTTTGGAAAGTAAGCTTGTGAATAATTTATATTTAGCTGGACAAATTAATGGTACAACAGGATATGAAGAAGCTGCTATACAGGGTTTGATAGCTGGATTAAATGCTGCACGATCTTTAAAAGGGGAAAAGCCTATTATATTAAGTAGACATGAGTCTTATTGTGGTGTTTTAATAGATGATTTAGTTGCTAAAGGAGTTATAGAGCCTTATAGAATGTTTACTTCTAGAGCAGAATATAGGTTGCTTTTAAGAGAAGATAATGTATATAAACGATTAATAAAAATTGGATTTTCATGTAAATTGATAAATAAAACGTATTTTAATGATGTATTAAATTTTGAATCTGAAGTTATGAGAATATTTAAGTTATTTAGTGAATATAAATTTATGTTAAATAAATCTATAGTAAGTTTCTTGTGTAATTTGAATATTTGTATGTCAAATAAAATGTTTAATTTAAAAGATATTATTAGAAGACCAGAAATTAAATTTAAAATGTTTTTAAAATTATGTCATTTATTAAAATTAAATATAGATGATAATGATGATAAATTGTATAGAGTCTTTATAGAAATTAAATATGAAGGATATATTAAACGTATTAAAGAAAATATAGTAAAAGAATATAGTATAAAAAATTTATCTGTTCCATCATTTGTGTTTACTCATCGTATTTCTGGTTTAAGTAATGAAGTTTTTGAAAAATTAAGAATTATGCGTCCAAGCACTATGAAACAAGTAGCTAAAATTAATGGAATAACTCCTGCAGCTTTAGCATTAATTAGTATGGAGATAAAAAAACATATATATGAAAATATTTGATGTTTATAGAAAGGATACTATTTGTGCATTAACCACACCATATGGAGCTTCTAGTGCAATTGCTGTAATTAGAGTTAGTGGAAATAATAGCATATGTATTAAAGAAACTATTTTTAGTAATAAAACATATAAACCTTTTTATTTGATGTTGGGAAATGTAATATGCACGAATACTGCACATGTTATTGATGAGGCTTTGTGTGTATGTTTTCCAAAGGATAGAAGTTATACTGGTGAATTATCTTTTGAATTATATGTTCATGGTTCTATTATTATTATTAATAGAGTGTTAAAAGTTTTAATTGATGCTGGTGCTCGTTTAGCAGAAGCAGGAGAATTTACATTCAGAGCTGTTTTGACAGGTAAATTAGATTTATGTAAGGCTGAAGCTATTGGTAACATGATTAATGCTAGATCATTAGATAGTGTAGAAATTGCTGTTAAGGATCTTCAAGGAAGATTAAAAAAACATTTTTTTTCTATTGAAAAAAAATTAGTTGATGTATTAAGTGTAATAGAATGTGAATTAAATTTTGATGATAATAGTCATAATAGTAATATAAATATTATAAAAAAAATATTATGTAATATTCTTTGTGTTATAAACAAATTATTAAATATATCTGCAGTTAATGATCGTTTTATAAATGGTGCTAAAATTTTATTATATGGAGCACCAAATGTCGGAAAATCAACATTAATGAATGCTTTGACTAATAATGATATTTCTATTGTACATAAATCTTCTGGCACTACAAGAAATGTTGTTAAATCTAGTATAAAAATCAATAATTTATTAATATATTTAATTGATTCTGCAGGAATAAGTGATAATGCTGATTTAGATTGTATAGAATCTATTGGCATACAAAAAACTTATAATGAAATGTTTAAAGTTGATTTAATTCTTTTTATTAAAGATATACATGATAATAATATATATGTTGAGAATATGTTAGACAATACTTCTTCTATTGTATTATCAGTGATTAATAAAGTTGATTTATTAAGTGATGATGTATGTAATATTGATAAATTAAACTTTATTTCAGCTAAAACTGGTTATGGTTTAAAAAATTTAAAAAATAAAATATATTTATTATTAACTAAAAATATTCATTATAATACTGATATATTAGTAACAAAAAAACGTCAAATATATGAATTAAAACAGATGTCTTTATTTATACAAAAAGCTATTAATTTAATTGATAATCATCAGTTTTTAGAAATAGTAGCATTAGAATTACATGAAGCTAAATTTTGTTTAGATAGATTGTTTAATCATAATATGAATTATGATATATTAGATAAAATTTTTAAAGATTTCTGTATTGGCAAATGATATTTCATATTGTTGATAAAAGGATTGATGTATATAAATATTTGATATACATGTGTGATATTTTGTGATCAATATTTAAAAAATTTGCCAATTTGGAATATCGCATAAGATGTTATCCAGGCTATAATTGACATATAAATAAATTGCATTATAGGCCATTTAAAAGATTTAGTTTCTTTTTTAGTGATGATTAGTGTACTAGTGCATTGCATAGATAATGCAAAAAATGCCATTAAAGATAGTCCTACTAGTGGTGAATAAACTAATTTGTTACTATTCGGATATTTTTCATTTAATATGTAATCTTTTAATGTGTTTTGTGATGAATTTGTATGATTATTATCTAATTTATGTATGATGCTTAGTGTTGAAATAAATACTTCTCTAGCAGTAAAACTACCTATAATTCCAATGCCAATTTTCCAATTAAATCCTAATGGTTTAATTATGGGCTCTATATATTTGCCTATTTTTCCAGCATAGCTATGTTCTAAATTTGGCATATAATTATTTAATGTTATATGTTTTGTATTATCATATGGAAATGTGCATAGTATCCATATAAAAATACTCATAATAAAAATAATAATTCCTGATTCTATTATAAATCTTTTAATATGATATATAGTGTTTTTTAATACAAATATAAGTTTTGGTAATCTATATATTGGTAATTCTAAAATTAATGGTGTTGGATTGTTTAAATTAAAAATAGTTTTCATAATGCTTATAATTAAAAATGCTATACCAATTCCTAATAAATACATTATTATAATAATAATAGTAGCTGGTTGTATAATATTATAAATTAATGGCATATGTGAAAATAATGTAGATGTTAATAGATAATAAATAGGTAATCTAGCAGAACATGATATTAATGGTAAAATTAAAATAGTTAATAATCTGTCTTTTTTAGATTCTATAATTCTACTAGTCATAATTGCAGGTATAGTGCATATAAATCCTGATAATAGTGGAATAAAAGCTTTTCCAGGCAATCCTATATTGCACATTAATTTATCTAATATAAATGTTGCTCTAGCTAAATAACCAGAATCTTCTAGTATTCCTATTAAAAAAAATAATAACGCTATTAATGGAATAAATGACATTACACTAGTAATCCCAGCAATAATTCCGTGATTTATTAAAGAATTTAATAATGGATATGAGTATAATATGTTTTTTATGATTGTTTCTAGATATATAGTTACATATTCTAAGTGTGTGATAAATGTTTTTGGAAGATAAAATAGTATTTCGAATATTGTTCCAAATATTAATATTAAACAAATTGGTCCTAAAATTGGATTAAGAATAATTCTATCTATTTTAATTGTAGCGTATTGTTGTATATTATCTTTTTTAATTATACCTTTTAATATTTGTTCAATTTTTTTATATCTTAAAATAATACTATGTTGTAGCATATATTCTAATGTAGTTGTATAATCTGGTAATATATTTAAATATTGTTTTATACTATTTTCTCCTATTTGACTTAATCCAAATTCTAATAGTCCTAAATTTTGTAGTAATGTTGTATTAGATATTGTATGAGAACCGATGCGATTAGCAAACAATAAACCTTTATGCATAATAATAGTTTTTTGTTGTATATTATTATTTGTTGGTAAAGATGATATGTTAGATATATTTTTTCCACAGAAATTAAAATACATTAATTGATTGTATAATATTATTTTAAATTTTTTAATTTCATTATTATTTTTATATGAAATAGGAATAATTTTAATGTTTAATCTTTTTTCTAATAAAGGGATATTAATAGTATAATTGTTTTTTTGTGCGATATCCATCATAGTTAAGGCAATGATCATTGGTTTGCCTAATTCTATAATTTGATGTAAAAAATATAAATTTCTTTCTAGATTGATAGCATCAATAACTGCTAAGATTAATTGATTATGATAATTATTTATTCCTATTTTTATGATTTTTGATATTGTTAATGATTCATCTTTAGATCTAGGATACATGCTATATGAGCCTGGCAAGTCAATTAAATTAATGTTTGTTGAATTTAATAATTTAATTTGACTCATTCTAGTTTGTACAGATACACCGGAATAATTTGCAACTTTATCGTTTTTACCAGTTAGCATGTTATATAACATTGTTTTTCCAGTGTTAGGATTTCCTATTAAATATATAGTTTTTTTTTGTTTTTCAAAGTTAGTTATATTTTTATGTAAAATAGAATATTTAATAATATTAATTATTTTTGACATAATATAGTCATATAAGATAAATTTATAAAATTTGTGTTATAGGGAAAAAAGATGCATCTTGTTTTCTTAAACAAATTTTAGTTCCTCTTACTTTAATTTGCACTGGATCTCCATATGGCCCATGTGCAATCATTTCTATTTTTGTATTATTTGTCATGCCTAATTCCAATAGTCTAAAGATTGTTGAATTTAAACGTATTGGTTTATTTAAATATGCAAATTTGCCTATAGGCAGTTGCTCTAGACTCATTGTTTCCTCCATTATATTTTATTTTGTATTATATGTTATCAAATTAATGTAAAAATGTTAAAATTATTTTTTTAAATTTATTTTTTTTAGATATTAAATTATGTATTATAGAAAAATGTTTGTATGTTTTATGTTATTACTATTATTTTTTAGTGGATGTAATAAATTTACTGATAGTAGTAATTATCTTGTTCCAAACCGCATGCATGATAATGCAATTAAAGTTGAACTAGATTTATTAAAATTATTGTTTAATAATAATATGAATACTATGATTATATCTGATGAAAACAAAGTTATTATAAATAATTTGTATAATAAATTATCTTTAAAATATGTACCATTATTATTAATTGATAAAATGGAACAAAAATTTTTAATTAGCAAATTATATTTTATACATCGTAGATTTATCGAATCATCAATTATGTTTGCATTAATTTTAGAGAAAAAACCATTATATACTCAAGCAAGAAATATACTAGCTAGATGTTTTTATTTTTTAGGTAATTATGATCGTGCTTTAAATGAATTAAATTATATTATATTACATCAATATAATGATTTATGGGAGAGTATGAGTGCTCTTTATTTAATTGGATTATTTGTAGAGTATTCTGAATTAGTAACTGATATACATATCAAAAAAGCTGTTTTAGCTTTAAATACATATTTGAAATTGTTAAATCATGATTTCAACAAGATTGAAATTAAGGCATTGTTGAGTAGTTTAA
This sequence comes from uncultured Myxococcales bacterium, assembly GCA_964385015.1. Taxonomy (GTDB): domain Bacteria; phylum Myxococcota; class UBA727; order UBA727; family JABDBI01; genus CAYLLS01. Next base: position 19,050 of record CAYLLS010000001.1, read on the forward strand.
AATATAAAATAAATATTTAAATGATTTACAGTATTAACAAGATAATGGATTATATAAAATTATTGTTTATTATTATTGATATGTGGTTTTTTACTAGAAGCATAAAGATCTCGATGCCAACCATGGCCCTTTAAGTGAAATGAACTTAGGCTAATTATTTTAGTTAAACTATTATTGGCACTGCAATTTGGACATTTGGTTGGTACTGTATCCTGAATTTTTTGTATAATTTCTTTATATGTTTTACATATGTCACAATAATATTCATATAATGGCATATTTCCTCTAATATATAAGTTGTTCATTTTATATTTTTTATAGTATTTTTTTGTAAAATACAAGTATAATTATATATGTATGTTAAATTAATAATGATTTTGTATAGTTATTTGAATTTGTAGACATGCATGTTTTTAATATGTTTGCTAATATTAAAAGTTAATATATATATTATTTTATATTATTGACATTATATATTCTAATAAATGTATTGTCATTTACTGTTTTAATATATGCATTTAATAGAATAAGTATTTTTTGTTTAAATAATTTGAGTTTTATTTGTTTTTTTAATAAACATTTATTGATTATGTTAGGATGAGTTAGGAAACAATGTATATTATTTCTTATTTTGCTTGGTTTTATAGTATGATTTTGATTTGAATTGAATATGAATTTTGATAAATTATTAGTTATGTGTTTATGTATTGTTTTATGTATGTGATAATATTTGATATATAATATATTATTTGGTATCATAACTGTTGGTTTTTTATTAGCATATTTTATTATTTTTAATAATGTTTTTTCTTGTTTATATTTTTTATTTAATTTTATAAATATATGATACAATTTTACATGTTTATATGTATTATTATATATAGTATTATAGTGATCGATATAAATTTTAGGTAAAATGAATTTTTTAATTAATTTTATTTGTATTAATTTATTTTTTAAATAATGTTTAAATTTTAAAGAATGATATCCTTGAGATAATAAAATATGTTTTAGTTGTTTTGTAGAAATATTAATTTTATTTTTAATTTTTTGTATTGAATTAGTGAGTTGTTGTAAATTAATAAATATTTTTAAATTTTTGCATTGATTATCTATTAAATATTTTTTAATAAAATATTGTAAAATTTGTTTTTGATATGATTTATTAAATGAGTTATGTATATTTTTTTTAAATAATAAGTGAAAAAATAAAAATTGATTCACTTCGTTTTGTAAAATAATTTTATTATCAATTTTGGCTATTATGTATTCTATCATTATAGGTTTAGCATTAGTAAAATTTATATTTAAACCAAATAAGATATAAAGTAATATGTAATACATGGTATATAATTTTATGTATGATTTAATTTTATAATATGGAAAGATCATAATTTAATATATTTTATATTAAAAAAAGTAATTACAAGCAGAGTATTTATGATGAAAGAAAAACCAAATGTTATTAATATGTTATTTGCCTTATTAATATGTAGCTCCATTATTTATGCTGGTTTTAATGGGAAAATGCAAGAAATAACTGATGCTAGTTTTCAGTCAGCAAAAGAGGCTGTTAATCTCATCATTGCTTTAATTGGTATTATGTCTTTTTGGCTAGGGTTAATGAAAGTTCTAGAAGATGCTGGTTTTATTAGTAAATTATCTTGTTTTATTAGACCGTTAATGCGGTATTTGTTTAAAGATGTCCCATTAAGACATCCTGCTATGAATGCTATTGTTTTGAACATATGTGCTAATATATTGGGATTAGGCAATGCAGCTACTCCTTTAGGTATTAAAGCTATGATAGAGTTAAATAAATTAAATCCATTTAAAGGAATAGCAACTAATGCTATGGTATTGTTTTTAGCTATTAATACTTCTGCTATTACATTATTCCCCTTAGGTGTTATAGGATTAAGAGCTGCTGCCGGAACATCGAGACCAGCTGATATATTTTTACCAACTTTAATAGCTACCACATGTTCTACAATAGTTGGTATATTTGCATCGTTATGGTTATCTAAAAGAGATAAAATATATATTGATAAATATATGAAAGCATATGATAAACAAAAGTTATTTAAATGTGTTTCATCTAATGATGATAGTAATGGATTACATAGTACAGTGATTAATTTAAAATATAATAAGTTTAGTATTTATAGTTTTATTTTTTATAATAAATATTATATATTAATATATATTATTTTAATTTTATTATTTATTATTATTGTTATAAATGTATGCAATTATGAGAATATTTTATTGTTTCTTACAGAGCAATTAATATCTTTTTGGTTAATGCCATGTTTGATTTTATTTATTATTTGTTATGGCATTATTAATGATGTTTCTATTTATAATGCAATTATAGATGGAGCTGCGCAAAGTTTTGCAATTGGTATAAAAATTATTCCATTTTTAGTTCCAATATTAGTAGCTATAGGCATGTTTAGAGCTTCTGGTGCTATGGATTTGTTAATTATGTTTTGTTCACCTGTGACTGATATAATTAAGATGCCAGCTGAAACATTACCTATGGCTTTAATTAAGCCATTGTCTGGACAAGGATCTTTTGCTATTATGAATTCATTAATTCAAAAAGATCCAGATTCATATAGTGCATTTGTTGCATCTGTTATGCAGGGAAGTACAGAAACTACATTTTATATTTTAGCTGTATATTATGGTTCTATTGGCATTACTAATATACGACATACTTTAATTGTTGCTTTGTGTGCTGATATTATTGGTATTATTACAGCTTGTTTATCAAGTGCATTTTTTTATTGTTATTTATATTGTTAATTGTTGTTTATATTATTGTATGTATTTTCAATAATGAGTTTAATTGAATATATATGTTGTTAAAAATGTTTATAATGTTATTTATATGACTATACAATAATAATAAAATGCATAGATGAAGTGATTATATATGATAATTTTTTTATTTATGTGATGAATAATAGATAAGGATAAAAAATGTATAATAATTATTTATTTACTAGTGAATCTGTAACTGAAGGACATCCTGATAAGATGGCTGATCAAGTAGCAGATGCTATATTAGATGCTTTATTAATGGATGATAAATATTCTAGATGTGCTGTAGAAGTATTATTTAAAACAGGTTTTTGTATGATTGCTGGAGAAATTAGTAGTAATGCTAATATTAATATGCCTTTTATTGCTAGAAAAACTATATGTGATATTGGATATACATCGTCTGTTATCGGTTTTGATGGGATGACTTGTGGTGTTTTAATCAGTGTAGAAAAACAATCTTATGATATTGCTAAAGCTGTTGATATATCATTATCTAATAAACAGGGAGCTGGAGATCAAGGTATAGTTTTTGGATATGCATGTAATGAAACTAAAGAATTGATGCCTATGCCAATTGTTTATGCTCATAAATTAGCTCATAAATTATCTATCATGAGAAAAAATAAAATTTTGCCATGGTTACGTCCTGATGGCAAAACTCAAGTAACAGTTAATTATGAGAATAGCAAGCCAGTTAGTATTAATACTATTATTATATCTGTTCAACATGAAGCTAATATTTTGTTATCTAACATAAAAGAAGCAATTATAGAAGAAATTATTTATAAAACTATACCTTCTTATTTATTATATAAGAATATAAAATATTATATTAATTCATCTGGATCATTTGTGTCTGGAGGACCTATTAATGATGTTGGGTTAACTGGTCGTAAAATTATCATTGATTCTTATGGAGGGATGAGTCGTCATGGTGGAGGTTCATTTTCTGGCAAAGACCCATCAAAACTTGATCGTTCTGGAGCTTATTTAGCTAGATATATAGCTAAAAACATTGTAGCTGCTGGATTAGCTGCTAGATGTGAAGTTCAATTGTCATATGCTATGGGATTATATAATCCTATTAGTTTTATGATAGAAACTTTTGGCACTGCTATGTGTTCTATTAGTAAATTAAAAAACATTATACAAAATCATTTTCCGTTAACTCCATTTGAAATTATAAAAAACTTAAATTTATTACAGCCTATTTATCAATCTACTTCTGTTTATGGACACTTTGGTCGTGAAAACAATAATTTTAGTTGGGAAAATACTGATATGATTCAGTTTTTACAAGATAATTTATTATAATTTAATATTTTTTAATTTTTTAATGATATCAACATAGTTTTTATTATGATATATGCCTGATCCAATAGTTAATATATCAACTTGTTTTTGAATTATATTTTTAGCATTGTTTATTGTTATTCCTCCATCTACATTGATTAAACAATTATCATTATTATTTTTAATTAAGATATTTTTTATATTGAGTATTTTGTTTAATGGATATGATATAAATTTTTGTTTTATCCAGCCTGGGTTTACTGTCATAATTAAAATCATATGGATTTGATTTGCTATATATTGTAAAACATGTTCTGATGTAGCTGGATTTAAAGCTATCCCTGCATATATTTCAAATGAATGAATTTTTTTAATTGTATAATCTAGTTGTTGTGTAGTTTCAGGATGTATTATTATAGTGTTGACGTTTAATTTAGAGAAAGTATATATATAATTTATTGGATTGTTTGTCATTAAGTGTATATCTAATGGTAAAGATGTGTTTTTTTTTATATCTTTAACAATTTGTGGTCCAATTGATATGTTTGGTACAAAATGTCCATCCATTATATCTATATGTATTGAGTCAGCTCCAGCTTTTTCTATATCGTATATTTCTTGTTTTAAGTTGCTAAAATCTGCAGCGATAATTGATGGAGAAATTTGTATTTTATGCATTATGATTATTGTTTAAATGATGTTGAAAATAAATTATTTGTTACTATTTCTGTAATATCTACAGTTTGTAATTTATGAGATGTATTTGTGTCTTTTATTGCATCTTTTAGCATTATTGAACAAAATGGACATGCGGTAGCAATTGTATTTGCTCCAGTTTTTAAAGCTTGTTTAGTTCTTTGTATATGTATTTGTTGTCCTGTTTTATCTTCCATAAATATTTTTCCACCACCAGCTCCACAACAGAATGATTTTTCTTTTGATAATGGCATTTCATATATATTGGTTTTTAATATAGATTTGATAATGTATCTAGGTGCATGATATTCTTTATTATATCTTCCTAAATAGCACGGATCATGAAATGTTATTAATTGTTTAATAGTTGTGTTGTCTTTTATTTTAATTTTTCCATCTATTAACAACTGTTGTATTAGCTGAGAATGATGTTGTGCTTTTATATTTATATTATAATCTTTATATTCATTTTTGAATTGATTAAAACAATGTGGACATGTAGTAAAGATTTTAGAAATTTTGTATTTTTTTAATATTTTTAAATTATCTTTAACTAATATATCATATAAATATTCATTGCCCATTCTTCTAGCAGGATCTCCACAACATTTTTCTTCATTTCCTAATATAGCAAAATTGATTTTACAATATTTAAGAAGTTTTATTAGAGATATTTGTGTTTTTTTATTATTATCATCAGATAATCCTGCGCATCCTATATAAAAGAGATAATCTATATTTTTTTTATTGGTTTTGTTGAATATTGGAACATTTAATTTTTCTAACCACATATTTATTGTATTTTTACCTATCCCCCATGGGTTATGTTTGTGTTCTAAATTTTTGAAAGCTGTATTTAATTCAGTAGGATAGTCACTAGCCTGTACTAATATTAAATTTCTTCTCATATTAATTAGTTGTGTTGGAATAGAATCTATATATACTGGACAAATATCAATGCAAGCAGCACATGTAGTACATGCCCAAATTTCATTAATATGAATTTGTCCTGAATGCATATATTTATTATGTGTTTGATTATTTGTTATTAATGTAGTATTGATTTTTATTTGAGTATTGTTAATGTTTTTATGTTTAAGTTGTTTTTTTATAGATTTCCAATTATGATGTTGTAAATTATATTTTATATCAGATAAGATTTTTTTTGGTTGCAATGGTTTTTTACTTAAATGTGCAGGACAAACAGAGTTGCAACGTCCGCATTCTGTGCAAGCAAACGTATCTAATAATGTTTTCCATGGTAAATCTGTAATTTCCTTAACTCCAAATATTGTATCTTTTTCAAAATTAATTCTATTTGGTTTGATAATACTATGTATGTTTTTAAAAAAAATATTTGGACCAGCTGCCATGAGATGTAAATGTTTGGATTTTGGGATATATATTGCAAATGCAAGAAAAATACATAAATGTAACCACATGCCTAAATAATGTATTATATTTAATATATAGTTGTTTAGATTTATGAATATTAATGATAAAATAGAATTGATTGGTTTAAACCAATACCATGTGGGCAATAATTCTTTATTGTTTATTGCTTGTACAGTTTGTGTTGTATTGAATATAAAAAATGTTATATATAATAGTATAATAGCTAATAAAATAATTTCTGCATCTTTTGATCTTGGCAATAATCTAGATATCATGCCAGTATATCTCATATATAATGCTATTGATGCTGCTATGATTACTCCAGATGCCATGAAATCTTGAGAAAATTCATAAATATTTATTATGTAATGAGGTAGATAATATTTATATAAAAAAGGATTATAATTAATTGTATATATGAATTTTGTAATGCCAAATAATATAAATTCTATATGACCTATAGACAAGATAATAAATCCATATAAATACCAAAAATGCATAATTCCATATATTGGATTGTTTAAGATTTTTTTTTCTAAAAATACCATATAAAACACATTTTTAAATCCTTGTTTATATGTATATGGTATTTGTTGTGCAGCACCTATTTTAATCATATTTATAATATTAATAAATGATGTTAATGATATATATACAGTGGTTATTGTTAAAACTAAAAATATGAAGGATTGAAAGAATATCATGAGTATTATTATAAAAATTAATTTATATCAGTTAAAATTTCATAGCCATTATTTGTGACTAATATTGTATGTTCAAATTGTGCAGATAATTTTTTATCTAATGTTTCTACTGTCCATCCGTCATCTAAGATTTTTGTTTTATGTGTGCCTACATTTATCATTGGTTCTATAGTGAAAATCATATTTTGTGATAATGATAGACCAGTGTTTTTTTTACCAAAATGTGGAATTTGAGGATCGCTATGAAAATTTTTGCCTATACCATGTCCTACAAAGTCTTGCACTACGGAAAATTTATTGTTTTCAGCATGGTTTTGAATTGCATAACCAATATCTCCAATTTTATTATTTGGATACACTTGATTGATGCCTAAGTTTAAACATTCTTTAGTGGTTTGGATTAATTTTTTTATATGTGAATTAATTTTATTTACATAAAATGTTTTTGATGTGTCTCCATGATAACCATCTAAAATAAGTGTTACATCAATATTTATAATGTCTTCTGATTTTAATATAGTATTTTTATTTGGTATGCCGTGACATACAACTTGATTTACACTTGTGCAAATTGATTTGGGAAATCCATGATATCCTAATGGCGCATTAATGACATTATGAGAATTTGCCCAGTTCACTGCATATTCATCTAATTCTTCTGTGGTTATACCTATTTTTATTTTGCTTTGTAAGAAACAAAGCATTTCTGCAGCTAATTTGCATACTTGTCTCATTTTATTAATTTCATAAATAGACATTATGTTTTTATATTTGTATTGCATGGATAACATGATATTTAAATAATTTATTTTTGAAACTTATAACATATTTATTCTTATATCGCAAATAATTATTTTTTTTAAAAAAATATATCATAATAAAATTTATTGACTATTATTGTTTGATTTGATTATATAATAACTAAGTTGAGTTGTATTTCTGTTTATTAATATACTTTAATTTAATTATCATTAATTTTTATAAAGCGATTTAGATTGTGTTTCAGAATTGGAAAAAAAAAATAATAATATTTTTTGCATTAATTGCTTTAATGATACAAAGTTGTTTAGTTTATTTTGACTCTACTAATATAAATTTCATGTTATTAAATGCTGACGAACAATATGGTCGTGCAATATGGTTAAAAAACAATTGTCAAAGTTGTCACCAAATTTATGGGTTTGGTGGTTTTTTAGGCCCTGATTTAACTAATATCGTAGAGCATTTATCTGATCAAAGATTAGAACAGGTATTAACCAATGGGTTTAAGCAAATGCCTAGTTTTAATTTTAATTATGATGAAAGACAGTATATTATGTCTTATTTAAGATATATTAATCAAACTGGAATATCAGTAGTTAAACGAAAATATAAAAATACTTTTATGTCATATTTTAATAATTTAGAATTAAAATTAAATAAATCTATTAATAAGAAATATGTGCAGGCATTTAATTTGATAAATAAGTCTCAGTGTTTTTTATGTCATCTTCCTAATAATGATACTGTTTTAAGGGCTCCTGATTTGTTGCATATTAGACAAAAATTGACTAAAAAAGAATTTTTTCAATTTATTAAAAAAGGTAATTATGTAAATGGGATGCCATCATTTGATTTTTCTGAAACACAGGCATATGAAATATATGTTTTTTTAAATTGGTTGAAAAAAGATATTAATATCTCAAAACAACAAAATGCTATAAAATTAATAGATATTATAAAAATACCTTGGTTTGAATATGAATAAATATAATATAAATATGAATTTAAAATTCATAGAAATTTGTTGTATTAAAATAATGATGTTTTTATCTATAATAGCCTTGATAATAGCTATTGTTGCTGGTTTATTTAGTTCTTTACATTATATTGAGTTTTTATCTATATTTTTACAAAAATTACATATTAATTTTATTGTGTTTAGACCATTGCATACTATTTTTGTTTCATCATGGTTATTTTTGGGTGGTATTACTTTAATATTAAAATATTTGTTAGAAAAGTATTATGTATTTTCTTATATAGAAACTATTTTATTTGTTTTACAATTAAGTTGTTTTTTTATAGCTGGAATTGGTATATTAATTAGTGTTTTATTTGGTGTTGTGTCTGGACGTGAATATATTGGTTATCATCCGTTTTTTTCCTTGTTTATAATGTGTGGTTGGTGTATTTTTACTTATTTATTTTTTAGAAGAGTTGCATTATATTTTTGGTCTTCGCCAGTATATGTTTATATGTGGAGTGTAGGATTATTATATTTTATTTTTGCTTTTATTGAGGGACATCTTTATTTATTTTCATTTGTTGCTAATCAGCCTATTATGGATTTGCAAATTCAATGGAAATCATATGGATCGTTAGTTGCTGCTTTTAATCAAATTATTCAAGGAGGTTTAATATTTGTATTAGAAAAATTAGGACAAAATAAATATATTGCCCATTCTAAATATGCATTTGCTTTATTTAGCATAGGATTATTAAATTCTTTTACTAATTTTGCTCATCATACTTATCATATTCCACAATTGAATATAATAAAATGGATTTCTTTTGTTGTTAGTATGTTAGAAATTATTATTTTATCTAAAATATTAATAGATGGTGTAAGGGTTGTGTATTTGCGTAAAAATCAATATTTAGAATTATTAAGTGTTAAATTTATTAGTTTAGCTAAAACTTGGAATTTGTTTTTTTTACCATTAGCTATTTTAATTTCTATTCCTCCATTAAATTCAATTATTCATGGTACAACAGTTGTTATGGCTCATGCCATGGGATCTGAGATAGCTATTGATACTTATATTTTGCTAGGTGTTTTTTTATATTTGTTAAATTATCTTAAATGTCATTATAATACTGTATTGCACAATAAATTTGTATATTTATTAATATTATATATGAATGTATGTTTAATTATATTAGTATTGTGGTTAGTATTGTATGGTACTATGTTTGGTGTTTATAGATATTATAATATAGCAATGCATAGTTTTATGCAAAATATGCATCCATTTATTTTAATTATATTTGGAACGTTGTTTGGTATATTGTTATTATTTTTTATGTTTCTACTGTTATTTAATTTAAATATTAGAGATATTGGTTTATCAATAAAATATTTATTTAAGCTATTGTAATGTTTTTATTTAAATATATATCTTGTATTGCGTTTAACATATGTATGCCTTTTTGTTTTGATGTTTGAAATATTTTTCTTCCAGCTATCATGCCCATTCCACCAGCTCGCTTATTAATAATAGTTGATGTTATTATATCTTCTAAATCATTATTATGTGATGGACCGCCAGAATTAATGAGTCCTATTCTTCCCATGTAACAATTAGCTACTTGGTATCTACATAAGTCTATTGGATGATTACTGGATAATTTGTCATATACTAATTGAGATGTTTTGCCAAAATTAATGGATTTATATCCATAATTATTTATTGGTAGCTTTTGTTTTATGAAGTCAGCTTGTATATTGCATCCTAAATAATTAGCTTGTCCAGTAAGGTCTGCGGATGCATTATAATTAATTGTATTTTTGATAAAATTTTTGTTCCTTACATAACACCATAATATTGTAAACATCCCTAAATCATGTGCTGTTGCAAATGCTTCACTAATTTCTTTTATCTGTTGTCTAGATTCATGAGAGCCCCAATAAATAGTAGCTCCTATTCCGATACATCCCATTTCAAAGGCTTTTTTTGTTGAAGTGAATAGTGTCTGTTTAAAAATGTTTGGAAAAGATAATAATTCATTATGATTAATTTTTAAAATGAATGGTATTTTATGTGCATATTTTCTAGCAATCGATCCTAATATTCCAAAAGATGATGTGATGGCATTACATCCGCCTTCTATTGCTAATTCTACAATATTTTTAGGATTAAAGTAATCTATGTTTTTTGCAAATGATGCTCCAGCCGAATGTTCTATACCTTGATCTACAGGTAAAATGTTTATATATCCAGTATTTGCTAATCTTCCATGTTTAAATAGTTGTGATAAAGAACATAAAACTGCAGTATTCCTATCAGATTGTAATGTTATATCATTAATAAAATTATTATTTGGAATATATATGTTGTTTTTAGTTATTGTTGTACATTGATGCTCCAATAAATCGTGATGTTTGTTAATAATGTTATTTATATTTGTATTAGATGAAATCATATGATTGATATTCCCTTTGTATTTGTAGTATTATTTAATGATATTTTGTATATAATAGATATTAAATATTTTGTAAATCTAATCAGATGTATTTATCAAAAATATAATTTATTAGTAGTTTGTTTTTTTTTGTTGACATTTATATTGATTTTGTTATATGTAATACATAAAACTAGAGTTTTATGTTTTACATATATTTTTTACATTATATAATTAACTTAAGGTTGTTGGTGAGTTGAATGCTTCAAATAAAACATTTTTTACATTATTGTGTTTTTGTGTTATTTTTTGCATCTAGTATTGTTTTATCTTTAATAGATGATGGAAAACATATTTTTAACAATAAATGTTCAGTATGTCATACGATTGGTGGTGGAAAATTAGTTGGACCTGATTTACAAGATGTTCATAAAAAGTATAATAATACTTGGTTAAAACAATTCATATTATCTTCGTCTTCTATGATTAGACAGGCTGATGAAAAAGCATTATTAATATTTAATCAGTATAATAAAATTATTATGCCAGATCATAATTTATCTGATAGACAGTTAGTTGATTTAATACAATATATTGTTAAAGCATCTGATTTATTAAATATGTCTACGATAGACAATGTTGATACAGCAAATGATAAAGCATTAGCAAATGATGATGTATTATTAGGTAAAAATTTGTTTTTAGGTTATAAATCGTTTAAGAATGCTGGTCCTGCATGTTTAAGCTGTCATAATATAAATTTATTAGATTCTATGTCTGGTGGGTCTTTGGCTGTAGATTTAACTAAAGTATTTGATAGGATTGGTGCAAAAGGAATAGAATCTATTATAAAATCGTCTCCATTTCCTGCCATGAATATTGCATATAATAATTATAAATTAGAAGAAAATGAAGTTATTGCTGTTAGATCTTTTTTGCAAGATCTTAATGCTAGAGATGTTGGAGATAAAATTGTAAATTATAGTATTAATATGATTGGAATAGGTATTGTTGGTGTATTTGTGTTGTCTATTTTGTTATCTTTTATATGGATGAAAAGAAAAAAACATGGTGTAAATGATGAGATTTATAATAGACAAATTAGATCTCAGTAATAGTTTTGTTTTATTATAGGGTTTATTTATTTAAGTGATAAATTTTGTATTATTTTTATTTTAAGTTTTAAATGGGTATTTATTATGGGTTGGATAAAAGATATAATTTCTCCAAAAACAAGAAAGTGGGAAGAATTTTATAAAAATAGATTTTCACATGATAAAGTGGTTAGATCTACACATGGTGTGAATTGTACAGGTGGATGTTCGTGGCAAGTTTATGTTAAGGAAGGTGTTGTTGTTTGGGAAACTCAACAAATAGATTATCCTTTGCTTGATGATTCTTTGCCTCCTTATGAACCAAGAGGATGTCAAAGGGGGATATCATTTTCTTGGTATTTGTATAGTCCATTAAGAATTAAATATCCTTTAATTAGAAGTGCATTGATTGATTCATTTAGACATGAAAAAGAAAAAACAGGAGATGCCTTTGCAGCTTGGGCCAATTTGCAGAATAATGAAGATAAAAGAACATATTATCAGCAATTAAGAGGGAAAGGTGGTTTTAGAAGAGTTTCTTGGAGTGAAGTTTTAGAATTAATTGCTGCTGCTAATCTTTATACAGCTAATAGATATGGTCCTGATAGAGTAATAGGTTTTTCTCCTATTCCCGCAATGTCTATGATGAGTTATGCAGGTGGAGCTCGTTATTTACAATTATTTGGTGGTGTTAATTTAAGTTTTTATGATTGGTATTGTGATTTGCCATCCGCATTTCCTGAGATTTGGGGTGAGCAAACTGATGTATGTGAGAGTGCTGATTGGTATAATGCGAAAATGATTGCTGATATGGGAGCTTGTTTAAATATGACTCGAACTCCAGATTGTCATTTTTTTGCAGAATCACGTCATAATGGCACTAAGGCAGTAGTGTTTTCTCCAGATTTTAGTCAGGTTTGCAAATATGCTGATCAATGGGTTCCATTGCATGCTGGTAGTGATGGTGCTTTCTGGATGGCAGTATCTCATGTTATATTAAATGAGTTTCATTATAAACATGAGGATAGTTATTTTATTGATTATATTAAAAAATATACAGATAGTCCTTATTTAATTAAAATAGAAAAAACAAAAGATGGATATCAGCCTGGTAGATTGTTGCGTGCTAATGAATTAAAAACATATAATAATGTAGAAAATGGTGATTGGAAATTTATTAATATTGATGTTGACAATAATGATTTTGTTATTCCTAAAGGTGGTGTAGGCGATAGATGGGCTAAAAAACCTGGCATGTGGAATATGAAATTTGAAAATTCTTTTAATAATAAAGTATATAATCCTCTTTTAACATTGTTGAATAATTATGATAAGCTATTGGAAGTAAATTTTTCTGATTTTGGATTTGATACTAAAATTAAACGAAGTATTCCAGTTAGAATAATTAATACTTTGAATGGTAATGTAGCTGTTACTACTGTTTATGATTTAATATTTGCTCAATATGGTGTTTCTAGAGGATTAAAGGGATCGTATCCAAACAATTATTATAATAAAGAATTATCTTATACTCCAGGTTGGCAAGAAATTTTTACTGGTATAGATGCTAAGACAGTACTTCAGTTTGCAAAAGAATGGGGTAGCACAGCTAGTAAAACTCGTGGCAAGTGTATGATTATTATTGGTGCTGGAATTAATCATTGGTATCATGCTAATTTAATGTATAGAGCAGGAGCCATGGCTTTAATGCTTACTGGATGTGTCGGAAGAAACGGCGGAGGCTTGAATCATTATGTTGGTCAAGAAAAATTAGCACCAATGGATTCATGGTCGCATATTGCTTTTGGTAAAGATTGGCAAAATGGCATTAGATTACAGCAAGCTCCTCTTTGGCATTATATTAATACTTGTCAGTATCGTTATGATGGACAATTTTCTCGATATAATTCTGTGCCTAATAATAAAATTACTTCTCAGCATACTGCAGATCAAATTTTTAAAGCTGTTAGAATGGGATGTATGCCGTATTATCCACAATTTAAGCAGAATACTTTCAATGTAGCTAGTGAGGCTATTAAGGATGGTGCTAAAAATGATGAAGATATTAAAAAATATGTTATTCAAAAATTAAAATCTAGAAAATTGGAATATTCTGTTGGTGATCCTGAAGCTAAAGAAAATTTTCCTAGAGTATGGATTATATGGCGAGGAAATGCTATTACTGGCAGTATGAAGGGACATGAATATGCTTTTGAACATTATTTAGGAACTCATTCTAATTTAATAGCTAAAGATTCTGTTGATAAAACTAAAGAATTGAAATGGCATAAAATTGCACCTAAAGGTAAAATGGATTTAGTAGTAGATTTAAATTTTAGAATGGATTCATCAGCTTTATATTCTGATATTGTTTTGCCTGCAGCTTCATGGTATGAAAAATCAGATATGAACAGTACTGATATGCATTCTTTTATTCATCCATTATCGGCTGCCATAGCACCTGTTTGGGAATCAAAAACTGATTGGGATATTTTTAAATCTTTAGCAATGAAAACTAGTGAGATTGCTAGAAAACATATGCCTATAGAACAAAAAGATATTATTACTGCGCCATTAGCACATGACACTAGTGGTGAAATAGCACAACCTGTTATTAAAGATTGGTATTATGGTGAATGTGATGCTATCCCAGGAAAAACTATGCATAATATAGGTATAGTGAAACGTGATTATAAAAATTTATATAATAAGTATATTTCTTTAGGTAATAATATGTTGACAACTGGACTTGGGGCACATGGAAATAATTATATGTGTAATAGTGAATACAAGGAAATGTTGTCTTCTAATCATTTTATGACAGAAAAATTTGATAATGAAAAGTATCCATCTTTAAAAGAAGATATTTCTGCTTGTGATGCAGTTTTGCACTTATCGACTTTAACTAACGGAAAATTAGCTTTAAAAGCTTATATGAATATGGAAAAAAAATCTGGTATGAAATTATCAGATATTGGAATTGGTTCTAGTAATGTAAAAATAACATATGCTGATTTACAATCAAGTCCTAAACGATATAATAATTCTCCATTATGGTCTGGTTTAATGAATGATGGTCGTGCATATTCTGCTTATACATATAATGTTGAAAAGTTAATTCCATGGAGGACATTAACTGGACGGCAGCATTTTTATCTTGATCAAGAAATGTATATTGCATATGGTGAAAATTTGCCTACTTATAAACCTTCACCAAAACCAGAATATTATGGAGATTTAAAGGAAACGTTGCAGAATAATCAGGCAAGAATATTAAATTATTTAACACCTCATGGAAAATGGCATATACATTCTACTTATATGGATAATTTAAGAATGTTAACTTTGTCTAGAGGATGTGAACCTTGTTGGTTGAGTGAATATGATGCTAATAAGTTAAATATATTAGATAATGATTGGGTTGAAGTGTATAATGATCATGGTGTATATTGTACTAGAGCTGTTGTTAGTGCTAGAATTCCAAAGGGTGTATGTATTGTGTATCATGTTCCTGAAAGGACTGTTGGGATACCAAAAAGTCAAATTAGAGGTAATAAGAGAGCTGGTGGCCATAACAGTGTAACTAGAGTTCATTTAAAACCGAATTTGTTAGCTGGAGGTTATGGACAGTTTTCTTATCATTTTAATTATTGGGGCCCAATTGCACCGAATAGAGATACTCATGTAGTAGTTAAAAAGATGCATAAGATTATTTTTTAAAGTTTTTTGATTAATAAGGGTAATAAGTTATGGACGTAAGATCTCAAATATCAATGGTTTTCCATTTAGATAAATGTATAGGATGTCATACATGTTCTATTGCATGTAAAAATATTTGGACTGACAGAAAAGGTGCGGAGTATATGTGGTGGAATAATGTAGAAACTAAGCCTGGTACTGGATATCCAACTAAATGGGAAGATCAGAATATATATAAAGGTGGTTGGGAAGTTAATGAAGGTAATAAATTACAGCTAAAAGGTGCTGGCAAGAAAAAAGGATTGATTAATATTTTTAACAATCCTAATTTACCTGTTATTGATGATTATTATGAACCTTTCACATATAAATATCTTAATTTAATAGAAGCTCCTCAGGGATTAGATCAACCTACAGCTAGACCAATATCTTTAATTACTGGAAAACCTATGGATATTAAAATGGGTCCTAATTGGGATGATGATTTAGGTGGTTCAAAAGATTTTGCACGCAATGATGTAAATATGAAAGGATTGAGTAAAGAAGAAAGAGAGGCGATGTTTCTTTTAGAAAGAATGGCTTTTTTTTATTTGCCTAGAATTTGTAATCATTGTTTAAATCCTGCTTGTGTAGCATCATGTCCATCTGGGGCTATTTATAAGAGAGGTGAAGATGGGATTGTGTTAATTAATCAAAAGTCTTGTAGAGCTTGGCGGATGTGTGTGACTGCTTGCCCTTATAAAAAATCATATTATAATTGGCATCAAGGAAAATCTGAAAAATGTATTTTATGTTATCCAAGACTTGAATCTGGACATGCTCCAGCATGTATGCATTCTTGTGTTGGTAGAATTAGATATCTTGGTGTAATTTTATATGATGCTGATAAAATTGAAAATGTTGTTGCATCAAAAACATCATCTTTATTAAATCGACATTTAGATATTTTATTAGATCCTAAAGATGATAATGTGATAAATGCAGCTAGAAAAAATGGTATTGCAGAATCTACTATTAAAGCTGCACAAATGTCTCCTGTTTATAAATTTGTTAAAGAATGGAAATTAGCTTTGCCTTTACATGCTGAATTTAGAACTTTACCCATGTTGTTTTATGTGCCTCCTTTGTTGCCTGTTATGGCTTCTATATATAAAAAGAATCAAAATCATAAAGATAATATGAATAAGTTAAATAAAATTTCTAAAGTATGGGATTCTGATTGGATTTATGATACATCTACTTCTAATTTATGGGAAGGTGTTGAAAAATCTAGACTTCCTTTGCAGTATATGGCTAATTTATTTAGTGCAGGCAATGAAGATGAAATTAAGGATAGAATGAAAAAATTAATTGCTGTAAGAATGTACAGGCGATATAAAACAGTAGGTGATATTTCTATTGACAAAGCGAATAAAGCTTTAAAAGATGTTAATCTTAGTCATGAGATGGCAGATGGTATTTATTATTTAACTTCTTTAGCTAAATTTGAGGATAGATTTGTAATACCACCAGCACATAAAGAGCAAGCAATAGAAATGTTAGAATTTACTGGAGATGTTAAGGGACACATGGGATTTGGTTTTATTGATAAACCTAAACGAGGATTATAATGTTATGTATGTAAGTAAGTATTATTTATTTGCAAAATTATTTGATTATCCAGATAAACAATTTATTAGTTTTGTAGAAAAAACTATTTCTGAAATTCAGCATAAATTAGTATATAATGAGATGGTAAAATTTTATAATTTTTTACCTCAAGATAATATCAATAAAATTCAAGAGTTATATATATTATCATTTGATGTACAATCTATTACTACATTAGATTTGGGATATGTGTTGTTTGGCGATGATTATAAACGTGGTGAGACGTTAGCTTTATTAAATAAAGAATGTAAAAAGTTTAAAATTAATTGTGGTTATGAATTAAGTGATTATTTGCCTAATATATTAAAATTAATTTATAATCATGATGATGATGCATTTTTGCAAGGATTAGTAATGGAATTAGTAGTGCCAGCTCTTTATAAAATGATTGGAGAGTTTACACTTCAACGTGATAAATTGCGTAAGCAAATATATAAAAAACATTATAAAACTTTAATTGATAAGAGTTATAAACATATTTTTTTATATCGTTATATTTTAAGAGCTATTTATTTTTTACTGAATATAGATTTTAAATTGAATGTAAATGTCAATTATATATCTGATAGTTTTTTAGTAAATATAAAAAAGGAACTTAATATAGAAAGATTTTAGATTGTGTTGTGAATTTTTTTAGTTTAATTTTTAAAAATAAATTTAAGGAAGACATTATGAAGATGGTAAATAGTATGTTTTTTATTAATTTGCCTTATGTGGCAATATGTGTATTTTTTTTAGGTGTAATATATAAATATAGAAATCTTGAATTTCAATATTCATCATTATCTTCTCAATTTTTGGAAAATAGAAAACTTTTTTTAGGAACTTTGTTGTTTCATATTGGTATTTTAATTGTATTAATGATTCATGTAATAGCTTTTTTATTTCCTAATTTATTGCTTTTGTGGAATTCTAATATTATAAGACTTATGATAGTTGAAGGAATAGGAATTGTTTTTGGATTATCTGCATTTTTTGGTATGGTAAATTTATTGAGAAG
This sequence comes from uncultured Myxococcales bacterium, assembly GCA_964385015.1. Taxonomy (GTDB): domain Bacteria; phylum Myxococcota; class UBA727; order UBA727; family JABDBI01; genus CAYLLS01. Next base: position 37,577 of record CAYLLS010000001.1, read on the forward strand.
AAGAATTTTTGATGATAGAATTAAAGTTGTCTCTAATAAAATGGATTTTTTTATTGAGGCATTGTTGTTAATACAAATTATATTAGGTATATGGATTGCTATATATTATCGATGGGGATCATCATGGTTTGCTAGTGGGTTATCTCCATATTTGTGGTCTATTGTAATGCTTAAGCCTAATGTGGATGTAGTATTAGCATTGCCTATAATTATTCAATTTCATATTATTGGTGCATTTTTAATAATATTAATTTTCCCATTTACACGATTAGTGCATATATTAGTTGCACCATTTCATTACATATTTAGACCTTATCAACAAGTGATTTGGAATTGGAATAAAAAGAACATTAACAATAGCACTATATGGAGTTATACAAGACCTTATAATAATTAATTAATTGGTATAATTTGTGATAACATTATTGGAAGTTAAGAGATTAGCTAAATCAGCTAAATTATTATTTTTAAATAATGATTTAAATAATATGCAATTTGAACTTGATAAGATTGTAATGCATGTAGAAATATTAAATGAAATTAATGTTTTTAATATTAAACCTATGACTCATGTTATATCAATGAATTTATTTTTAAGAGAGGATAATGTAAAGTTAATGGTTGGTCAAACTTGTTTAACTTTTAGTAATGATAGTAAAATAAGATTAATTGAAGTCCCTAAGGTTTTTGAATAGTTTTTTGTAATTATGAAGTTAGATTTGAATGATTTGCATTTAGATATTTTGCAAATTCAAAAGGCATTTTCAGATGATTTAATAACTAGTGAGTTGTTAGTTATGAAGTGTTTTGATGCAATAGATAAATATGATAATATTTTAGGTTCTTTTTTAAGCTTAAATCGAGAACAGGCGTTGTGTGCAGCTCGACAATCTGATATACGCAGAAAAAATGGAAATCAGATAAGTTTATTAGATGGTATTCCTATTGGCATCAAAGATATTATAGTAACTAAAAATTTATGTACTACAGCTGGTAGTAAAATTTTGAAAAATTTTATTCCTCCTTATGATGCTACTGTTGTAAAAAAAATAAAACGTAGTGGTGGTATTATTATTGGCAAACAAAATTTAGATGAATTTGCTATGGGATCATCTAATGAAATGAGTGCTTATAAATTGTGTAGGAATCCATGGAATATACATAAAACTTCTGGTGGATCTTCTGGAGGATCTGCAGCATCTATTATAGCATCATTTTGTTTTGGTGCTCTAGGTACAGATACTGGTGGTTCAGTGCGTCAGCCAGCATCATTTTGTGGCATAGTTGGAGTTAAACCTACTTATGGTCTTGTGTCTCGTTTTGGAATTATAGCTTATGCTAGTTCGTTAGATCAGGTAGGAGTGCTGGCTAAAAATGTTAGTAGTGCTTCTATAATGTTAGAAACTATTGCAGGATATGATCATCTAGATTCAACATCCATTTCACGTGAAGTTAAATGTTATAGAAATGTATTAACAAATGATTGTTCTGATTTAGTTGTAGGTGTGCCAAAAGAATATTTTTCTATGAATATAGATAAATGTATTAGAAATGCTATTATTAATGTTATTAATTTATTAAAAAAACGTGGTGTTACTATAAAAGCAATATCATTGCCTCATACTAAATATGCTATATCTGCATATTATATTATTTCTTCTGCTGAAGCGGCTTCAAATTTATCTCGTTATGATGGTGTTCATTTTGGTGAACGATCAACACATATGAATAATTTAGATGATTTTTATGTACATAATAGAGGAGATTTTTTTGGAGATGAAGTAAAAAAAAGAATAATGCTAGGTACTTACGTTTTAAGTAGTGGATATTATGATCAATATTATTCTAAGGCACAAAAATTTAGAAGATTAATTTCTAATGATTTTCATCTGGCTTTTAATCATGTAAATGTCATATTAACTCCTACTACTCCTACAACTGCTTTTAAGATTGGCGAAAAAATACATAATACAATAGATATGTATATGAATGATGTATTTACTGTTGCATCTTCTTTGGCTGGATTACCGGCTTTATCTTTGCCTATAGGCTTTTCTAAAGATAATATGCCTATAGGATTACAATTAATAGGAAATATTTTAGATGAAAGTGTTATATTAAATACAGCTTATTGTATTGAACGTGATTTAGATATTAATAAATATCCTAATATAAAAAATATAAGTATTTAATATTATATTTTAAAAATTATAATATTCTGTTGTATTTCTATTGTGTATATACTATTATAATATTAAATTCTTTGTTATATGTATGGTGTGATTTAATATATGGAAATTAATATTACAATATTTTTGCAGTTGTTTTTGTTCTTATTTTTATTATTATGGTTATCTAATGTTTTATTTAAACCATTATTTATAATGTTAGAAAAAAGAGATTATAAAATTAATGGGATAAGAAAAGAAGCTATAGTTAAATTAAATAAAGTTGATGAATATAAAAAAGAAATTTCATCTAGATTACATACTTCTAAATTAAAATTATCTGCAGAAATGTTATTGTTTAAACAGCAATGTCGTAATGAGCAAAAAAGGGCATTAGCTATTACGAAGAAAGAAGTATATAAAAAAATGCAAATATCGAATAATAGATTAAAAGATAATATTGAAAAAACTACAATATTATTAAAAAAAGATGTTTTTATGTTATCACGAGAAGTAATACATAAAATATCTAATATAATATAAAAACATTTGATTGAGGTATATATGTTGAATTTAAAACAAATATTACATGTGTTTATTATATTGTTATTTTCTATTTATGATGAGTTATATGCTGGTGATATGATTAATTTTTGGGGTCTTGGTAGTAAATATGTTAATAATCCTGCATTAGGCTTTCATGTCATAACGTTTATAATTTTTATTGTTATTGTGTGTGTTGTGGGTAAAAAAACATTATATAATTATTTAAGTATGAGAAGAAATAATATCAAGCGTTTAGTTTTAGAATCTAGTGAATTAAAAACAAAAGCTGATTATAGTGAAACATTATATAAAAAAAAATTAAATAATTTAGATTATGACATAGATAAATTGCATAATGAATTTGTAGAGAATTGTAATGTGATTAAAAAAAATATGAATAATGAAACTAAAAGAATGAAATTGAGCATTGAAAAAGAAGGAGAATCTGCTATTAAAGCAAGATTTATACAGTCTAGATTATATTTAATAAATAAAACTATTAAGTTAGTTGTTTCATTATCACATAATAATTTAATTAATAATAAAACTAATATTGATAATGAAGATTATTTGAAAACATTTTTAGTACAGTTATCTAAGGAAAAAATTGATGGGTTTAAGTGTAATAGCTAGAAGATATTCTAATGCTTTATTTAATGAAGCTAAATGCAACAATCTTTTAGATAAAGTTCATGATGAATTAAAAGAAGTTGTTATATTATATAGTTTTAAGAATAGTGTCTTATTTAAATTATTAAATTATCCGACGTTTTCTTTTGAAGAACGCAAAACTAATTTATTGAAAATTTTAAATCATTATAATATTTCTGATTTATCGATTCATTTTGTAATTTTATTAATCAAGCGTTGTCGTATCAATGTGTTATTATTGATTTATAGTGAATATAAGAAACAATTAGACAATTATAGAAATGTATTACGTATTAAAATTATTATTGCTAAAACTATTAAAAAAGAAATGTTAGATGCATTAATATATCGTTTAAAGTTATTGTTTAATAAAATTATTAAGTATGAATTATTATATGATATGTCTGTTTTAGGTGGAATTAAATTAGAGTTAGGATTTTTGATTATTGATGATACTATTTTAAATAGATTAAATAAGTTATCTCATTCATTAATTGTTTAATAATTATTTAATATGTTGTTTTAATAAAATGTTATTTATTTTAAGGAGTATTAGTTATGGAATTGCGTGCTGAAGAAATTTCTAAAGTAATTCGAAAACAAATACAAGATTTTGATAATCGAATAGAAGTAGTTGAAACTGGTATAGTTTTAACTGTTGGTGATGGGGTTGCTCTTGTTTATGGACTTGATAAGGTTAAAGCAGGTGAACTTGTAGAATTTTCATGTGGTATACATGGATTAGTGTTAAATCTTAATGAAGATAATGTTGGCATTGCTATTATGGGTAGTGATGTTAATATTATGGAAGGAGATGTAGTAAAACGGACTAAGCGTATTGCTGATGTCAATGTAGGCAAGCATCTTTTAGGAAGAGTTTTGAATGGATTAGGATTGCCAATTGATGGTGGCAATGTAATTTCTAATGATTTAACTAGACATATTGAAATAAAAGGGCCTGGTATTATTGCTAGAGAACCTGTGTCTGAACCTTTGCAAACGGGATTAACAGCAATTGATGCAATGATCCCTATAGGGAAAGGACAAAGAGAACTTATTATTGGTGATCGTCAAACTGGGAAAACAGCTATTGCTATTGATACTATTATTAATCAAAAAGGATTAAATGTGAAATGCATTTATGTAGCAATTGGTCAAAAGCAATCTACAGTTGCATTAGTTGTTGATAAATTAAAGAAACATGGTGCTATGGATTATACAGTTGTTATTTCAGCTTCTGCGGCAGATCCTGTGCCAATGCAATATTTAGCACCATATACTGGTTGTGCTATAGGAGAATATTGGAGAGATAATGGAGGAGATGCATTAATTGTTTTCGATGATTTATCTAAACATGCTGTTGCATATAGACAATTATCTTTATTATTGCGTAGACCACCTGGAAGAGAAGCGTTTCCAGGTGATGTTTTTTATTTGCATTCTCGTTTATTAGAAAGAGCTGCTAAGATAACTACTAATAAAAAAGAATTATCATCTTATAAAGATATTAAAAAGGGTGGTGGTAGTTTAACAGCATTGCCTATAATAGAAACACAAGCTGGAGATGTTTCTGCTTATATCCCTACTAATGTTATTTCTATTACAGATGGTCAAATTTTTTTGGAATCTGATTTGTTTTTTGCTGGGCAAAGACCTGCTATTTCAGTTGGATTATCAGTATCCAGAGTAGGTGGAGCTGCTCAAATTAGTTCTATGAAGCAGTTAGCAGGAACTATGAGATTAGATTTAGCTCAATATAGAGAATTAGCTGCTTTTGCACAATTCGGGTCAGATTTAGATAAAGCTACTAAGGAACAAATAGCTAAGGGCAAGCGTATTTTTGAATTATTAAAACAAAATCAATATGAGCCACTACCTGTCGAAGAGCAAATAATTAAAATATATGCTGTCACAAAATGCATTCCAAATACTAAAACAATATGGGTTAGAAAATATGATGTTAATGAAGTGATACGTTATGCTAATGAATTAATTGTGTTTATCAAAGATAAACATATGTATATTTTAGATGATATTAGAACAAATCAAAAATCTAAGATAGATGAAGTTATGCGCAAAAAAATAGATAATGTCTTATTAGAATTTGATAAAACATTTGATGGCGCATTAGGAACAGATTAGGAATATATATGACATCACTTCAGGAAATAAGAAAACGTATTAAAGGTGCTAAGAATACTGAGAAAATTACAAAGGCTATGCAAATGGTAGCTGCAAGCAAGTTAAGACGTGCACAAGAAAATATGGAGAATTCTCGTGAATTTCATGTTAAATTGAATAAAGTAGTATCTATGATGATTTTACAATTTAGGAAAAATAGTTCTACTGTAATTAAATTATTATCAGATGTTAAACATAAAAAAAAAGGTGAAATATTAATTTTAACATCTAATAGAGGCTTATGTGGAGGTTTTAATAATAATGTTATTAGATCATGTATTCATTATATTACTAAACAAGAATATAAGTTAGATAGTGTTACTTGTTCTACCATTGGAAAAAAAGGATTTATGGCGTTAAAATATAAAAATTTTAATATTAGAAAAAACTATGAATTTAACATTAAACAACCTACTTTTCAATATGCTTTAAATATAGCTAATGAGTTATGTGATTATTTTCTTAAAAATAAATTAGATATCATATGGTTAGCATATAATAAATTTAAAAATATTTCATATCAGGAAGTAGTAATTGAACAATTATTGCCTATCATTCCTATGAATAATATCACATATAATGAAAATAATTATATATATGAACCAAATAATATAAATATATTAAAATATTTATTATCTAAATATTTTGCAATGAATATTTTTCAAGCTTTATTAGAATCATTTGCGTCAGAACATGGAGCTAGGATGACTGCTATGGATAATGCTGTTAGAAATGCTAAAGAAATTATTTCTAAGCTTACACTAACATATAATAGAGCCAGACAATCAGCTATAACACGTGAATTAATTGAAATTATTAGTGGAGCAGAAGTATTGTAGATGTTTAATAATTGTTTATTTATTGAGAGAGATTATAATACGTTAGAAGTGAAATGAAAAAAGTTATAAATATGTATAAATATTATGTCAAAATCAGTTCTATAGGGATAGAACTTTGTTTAACTATATTAATTAGTTTAGTTTTAGGTTATTTTATTGACAAATATTTTTTGATTAGTCCAATAGGGATTATTATAGGATTAATTGTTGGTATTATTGGTAGTATAAAAATTATATATATATGTATTAAAAAATATAAAGATTAACTTTATATAAATGCATGCGTGTTGTGTGAAAAATATGAAAATTCAAATAATGTTAAAAACATTAGTTACATTTTTATTAAAAATATGGATCATATTGTTTATTATTTCTTGCTTATTAATATGGTTTGTTTGTCATAATTGTTTATATATTGGGTTAAGTTTTAATATTGGCTTGTTGTTATCTATTATTAATATAAAAATTTTAGGTTCTTCTGTTTTGTATATATTTTTATCTAAGAAAAAAATATTGAATATCATATTGATGTTAGTTATATCAATAATGTTATTATTTTTATGTGCTGTAGAAATGTCTCAATTTGGTAAAATTAATTTAATATTTTTTTTATTTGGTGTATCATCTATTATACTTGTTGCTTTAGGTATTGCATTTAATAAAACTTTATTATAATATAATTATTATAATATTTAAATTATTCATTTATTATTTATGTATTTTTTATAAAAATTCAATAACAGTAAGAGAAGTTTTTTATGGATCATCATAAGTCATGGTATGATTTTTTACCTTGGTACAATGAATTTCATTGTTATTTACAAGCTAATTTTTCAAAAACTGTAATTTTTAATAGTGGAGTTTTACCTGATCAGGGTGTTTTTAATACAGTGCATCATGTTGTAGCTGCTTTGTTGGTAATTATATTTTTAATGGTTATATCTTTCATAGTTAATATGAAATTGAAAAATATTGATATAGTATTAATTCCATCTTCTAAATTAACTTTTTTAAATTTTTTTGAAGTTGTTTTAGATATATTAATGGAATTAATGAAAGATATTATTGGGATTACTTATAAAAAACATGTTCCTTTAATTGGAACTTTATCATTATTTATTTTATTTTCTAATTTATTAGGTTTAGTACCAGGATTCTTGCCGCCCACTGATAATTTAAATACGACATTGGCGTGTGGTCTAGTTGTGTTTATTTATTTTAATTATCAAGGGATTAAAGTTCATGGTGTGCAGCATCTATTACATTTAGCTAATCCAGTTGGTGCAACATGGTCATGGATTTTATCTCCATTGTTTTTTCCAGTAGAAGTGATAGGATTATTGGTTAGACCATTTTCTCTTGCTGTTAGGTTAGCTGGAAATATGATTGGTGATCATAAGGTTGTATTTGCATTTGTTAGTATTATGCCTTTTATTTTACCATTGCCTTTTTTTATGTTAGGATTATTAGTATCTGTAATACAGACTGTAGTATTTTGTTTATTAAGTAGTGTTTATATTGCTTTACATATACAAGATATACATCATTAATTTTTTAGGAGAAAAATATGAATAAGATTTTAAATTTTAGTTTATGTGCAGTATGTTTTATATCTGCTGTATCTTATGCTAATGATGGTGTAAGTAATACTGATAACTATGGATGGTATGCTTTGTCTACTGCTTTAGCTATTGGCTTGCCTGCTATGGGTGGTGCTTTAGGACAAGGGAAAGCAGCTTCAGCTGCATTAGAAGGTATTGCGAGAAATCCTGGTGCATCTGGCAAAATTTTTGTTCCAATGATTTTAGTCATGGCTTTAATTGAATCTTTAGTTCTTTTTGGTCTAGTTATTGCTTTCATTATTTTTGGTAAAGTTGTATAATTTGTTAGATATGTTTTATTAACAAAGGATCTCATTGTAATATATGAGATCCTTATTGATGTTTTAATATGTATATATATGGATTGTGTTTATTAGTTAGTTTTATAATAGCATTTTTTATTATATTATTGCAATCTACACAATATATGTATTATAAAAGTGCTGTAATAGATTTTAGTTTTTGGGCTTTATTTGGTGGAATATTAGGAGCTCGAATTGTTTATGTTTTAGTAGAATGGCGTTATTTTTTTATTATAAAACCATGGATTATTGTTTTTAAACATATTAAAATTCCATCTGTTTTAGTTTTTTGGGAAGGTGGATTAGTAGTATGGGGTGGAATATTAGGTGGTATTTGTGCTTTTATATGGTTTGCTTTAATTAAGAATATTAATGTTTTTATATTAGGAGATATTTTAATTTTAGGTTTGCCTATTGGACAGTCTATTGGTAGAATTGGATGTATATATTCTGGTTGTTGTTGGGGAAAATCATTATATCATTTAAATTCTCATGGGTTAGTTATATCTGATTTCTCATTTTCTATATGTTTATCTTTTAATTCTATAGCATATAAGTATTTGTCTATGATCAATAGTAAGGAATGTTATTTAATGAATAATATGACATTTACTATACCGTTGTATCCAATACAATTGATGGAGTCTATATTAAATTTTATTATATTTCTTATATTAAGTTATATATATACAAATAAGTTATATCATGGTAGCGTTATGTTATATTATTTTATTTTATATTCTATATTTAGATTTATATGTGAGTTTTATAGAAATGATATCTCGCGTGGTTTTTTTATATATGATTTAATATCAACTAGTCAATTTATTTCTATCGTTGTTTTTTTTATGTCTATAATATTTATATTTATGTTTAAATATCATAATATAATAAAATATAATTTTATTTTAAAATGCAAGAGATAAAAGTGTTGAGTAATAAAAATAAAAAAACATTATTTACAGGCATTCAACCAAGTGGTGATTTGCATTTAGGAAATTATTTAGGAGCTATTTGTCCTTGGATTGAACATCAAAAACAATATAATTCAATATTTTGTATAGTTGATTTGCATACATTAACGCAGTATAAGCATATTTTAAATAAGGATAGAAAAGAGTATGTCTATAAAATGATATCTTTATGTATTGCTTGTGGTATCGATCCTAAATATTCTTCTATTTTTATACAGTCTCATTTGCCTTTACATGTAGAATTGTCTTGGATATTAAATTGCATGACACCTCTTGGATGGTTGAAGAGAATGACTCAATATAAATCAAAAAAAGATGATCATACTATAAATTCTGGTTTGTTAAATTATCCTATTTTGATGGCTGCAGATATATTATTACATAAAGCAAATGTAGTGTTAGTAGGTTATGATCAACATCAGCATATAGAGTTAACTTGTAAAATAGGAAGACGTTTTAATAATTTATTTGGCAAAACTTTTATTATACCTACAGTGTTAACAAAAGATATAGGTGCTAGAATTATGAGTTTTAATAATCCACATATTAAGATGAGTAAGAGTGTAGGCATAAGTAATCCAGGACATTCTATTAATGTTTTAGATGATGAAAAAACTATAATAAAAACAGTGATGTCTTCTGTTACTGATTCTGACAATAATTTTAAGAGTGAAGGGATACAAAATCTTTTTAATATAGCTTGTGCTATTTCTCAAGAAAGTTTTGAGAATTTATTTGATAGATTTAGTATAAAAAATTATTTATATTTAAAAAAATATATTATTGAATTATTAATTGAAGAATTTAGACCAATTCAACAGCATTTTTATAAAATTTCTAAAGAATATGATTATTTAGATTCTATAATATCTGATGGACTGAATTATGTATCTAAGACATCATATAATATGATTAATAATGTTCGTGAACATATTGGTATTAAGTACAGCTAATATTTAATAATTTTAATATGTTGGCATAAGAATATTGGAAATTTTTTATTCCTATTGATAAGAGTTCATGATATATTGTATTTAATTGTATATCGTTTTGTTGTAGAAGTTTTATAACATGTTTGGCATGGTTTGTATTATTGTTTAATGTGGGTTTAATTGTACCATGTTGTTGAAAAATTTTTAATGAATTTAATGATATGGTGTTTATTGTATTTTTTGCTATTAAATTATCAATATATAAAGTTTTAGAATATGATTTATTTTTAGTGCTAGTTGATGCCCATAATAATTTTTGCATATTAGCACCATGTTTTTTTAATATTTTCCATTTTTTTGTATTATAAATTTTGTTTTGTAATTGTAATGCTAACGTTGCATTGGCAATGGCGACTTGTCCAATGCATTTTTTTAAATTATGTTGTTTTTGACATTGTTTAATTAAAATTGGATCAATTATGCTATCTAGACGTGAAATAAAAAAACTTGCTACACTATTAATATAATTTAATTTTTTATTCGTTTTGAGTCTAATATATAGACCTTCTATATATGCAGATAATGATTTATAATAATTTTGAATAGAAAATAATAATGTAATATTTATATTAATGCCATGAGATATTAATGTTTTAGCTGCTTGTATGCCATTTGTAGTTCCTGGTATTTTAATCATAATGTTTGGTCTAGATATTTTGTGCCAAATATGTTTAGCTTGATTAATAGTTTGATTTATATTGAATGCTAAATAAGGTGATATTTCTATACTAAAATATCCATCAGTTTTATTAGTGTTTTGATATATTGGCATTAATATATCAGCCATTTGTTGTATCATTGGTATGAAAAACATATCATATTTAATTTTAATATTATCTTGATTATAATATGAATCATTAATTTTATTATAGTAAAGTTTATGATTAATAATATCCATTTCTAAAATTGTTGGATTTGAAGTTATACCACTTATATTATATTGTTTAATTAAATTAATTAATGTATTATTTTGTAATAAATTACAAGAAAAATGATCTAACCATAGTGATTGTTTATATTGTGTTATTTTCTTAGTATTGCGCATATGACGATTATTAAATTTTTTGTTTTTCTAGTAAGTTTAATTTATTGAGCCTATTATTATATTTATTATTATTAATAAATTGTGCTTTAAGGAATGTAAACATGATTTCTTTTGCTAAGTATGCTCCTATTACTTTGGCTCCAATAATTAATATGTTTATATTGTTATGTTCAACTCCTTGATGTGCAGAATATGTGTCATGACAAATTCCAGCTCTTATGTTTGTAAATTTGTTGCATATAATAGATGAAGCTATTCCACTTCCGCATAACATAATTCCTTTATGTTTAATATCTGATTGTACAATTGATGATAATTTAGTAGCAATATCTATACAGTCTATATTATTTGTGTTAAATGTACCAACATTATTAATCATGATGTTATCTTGATTTAATGATTTAATTAAATATTCTTTTAAGTGGAATCCTGCATGATCAGAACCAATAATAATTGTCATAATTAATCTCTCTATATTAAGTGTTATTTATATGCATTTGTTTTTTAGCTATGTTTATAATATGTTTAATATTAAAATTATAAAACTTTTGTAATTGTTTCATTGTTGCTGATTTGCCAAAATTATTTATTGTTATGGATATGCTATGTTGTGTATAATATTGATGCCATCCAAATATACTGGCTTGTTCTATAATAATTCTTTTGGTAATATGTTTCGGTAATATATAATTTTTATATTTTTCACTTTGTTTATTAAATAGTTCAAAAGATATAATATTTACTATTCTTATATTAATGTTTTGTTGTGATAATATATGATATGCTTGTATACATAAATGTATTTCACTTCCAGTTGATATGAAAATTATATCAGGCTCTGTATTGTTTATAGGATCACATAATATGTATGCTCCACATATAATATTGTTTGTATTATTTAAATTTTTAATTTTAATAATAGGAAGACTTTGTCTACTTAAGATAAGAGCATGAGGATTTGAAGTTAATTGTATCATTATTTTCCAACAAGCTATTACTTCATTTGCATCAGCTGGTCTAAATGTTATAAGATTGGGTATTGATCTTAAATGTGATAAATGTTCAATTGGTTGATGTGTTGGACCATCTTCTCCTACTGAAATTGAATCATGTGTAAAAATATAAATTGGATCTAATTTCATTATGCAAGATAATCTTAATCCTGGTTTTAAATAATCCATAAATGTTAAAAATGTAGATCCATAAGATTTCATATTACATAATGATAATCCATTTAATATAGATGACATGCTATTTTCTCTTATTCCAAAACATAAATTTTTGCCTGATTGATTATCTTTAGAAAAGTTTTGAGCATTTTTATAAGTTAAGATGGTTTTAGTTGATGGAGATAGATCTGCGGATCCACCAATAAGCCAAGGTATGTTTTGACTCAATTGATTTAATATGTAGCCAGATGCTTCGCGTGTAGACATGTGTTGAGTTTTGATATTAAAAGATGTTATGTTTTTATGCCAGTTATCAGGCAAAATATTGTTGTTTATTAATTGTAGATGTTTAGATAGTTTTGGATAGTGATATTTATACTTTTTAAACATGTTATTCCATACGCTTTGCTGATGGATTCCTCTTTTATAAAATCCATTTTTAAAATGAGTAATTACTTCTTTAGGAATTGTAAATGTATTATATTTTGGCCAATTATAATTAGTTTTAGTAAGTAATGTTTCAATTTTACCAAGTGGAGATCCATGTGCATTAGATGTGTTTTCTTTATTGGGTGATCCAAACCCTATTTTATTGTTAACAATAATTAAAGTAGGTTTATTTTTATTCTTGATAAAATTCATATAAGCTTTATGTATTAGAGTTAAATTATTGATATTATTAATAGTATATACATTCCAGTTATAACTTTTAAATCTTTGTTTTATATTGTCACTATATGTTATATCGGTCTTCCCTTCAATAGTAATATTGTTGCAATCATATATCCAACATAAATTATATAGTTGAAAGTGTCCAGCTAAAGATGCTGCTTCATGGCTTAGGCCTTCCATTAAACATCCATCTCCACAGAATACATATATATTAAAATTAATTATATGCATGTTGTTTTTATTAAAGTATGATTTCATCCATTGTTGAGCAATGCCTATTCCTACTGATGTAGCAATGCCTTGAGCTAAAGGTCCTGTTGTACATTCTATTCCGCATGTATGTTTATATTCAGGATGTCCAGGACATTTGCTGTTTATTTGACGGAAATTTTTTATATCATGTAATGAGGTAGATAAATGTTGCAGGTTGCTTTTATGTTTATTGCTAATATTAGTGAGAAATAATATAGAATATAAAAGCATAGAAGCATGACCATTGCTTAAAATATATCTGTCCCTGTTGACCCATGTATGATTTAAAGGATTAAAAATTAAAAAATTTTGCCATAAATAATACATAGCTGGAGATAAAGACATGGCAGCACCAGGATGTCCAGAATTTGCTTTTTGAATGGCATCTATAGATAATGTTCTTATAGTATTAATACTTAATGTTTGTATATTTTTTAATATCATATATTACCTTTGTGTTAATTTTATATAAATCTATTAATTATAGATAATAATCCAATAATATATACAGGTGTTTTAATCCATGTAAAGTTTAAATATTTTTTAGCTAAATTACATATTGTTAGAGTAAACATCATTGGGTATAACATAAACAACCATGGTTCTAGTCTTAAAATTAAAGCTGTAAATCCAATTTTAGCAAAGTAAAATGTAATTGTCATGGTAATAAATAATATTAAAGCATAAGGGATTTTATTAGAAAAGATTTCTTTTTCTACGAATTCACTAAATACAATGGCTAATGCAATGGCTGTAGTTAAACATGCTAAAAAAATAGCTATTCCAGATATGAATGATCCATTATTTCCTAATGTATTGTCTGATAGTATGTTTAACCATTGTATTTTATCTTCAGCTGAATTAATAATTCCTCTATGCATAAATGATATACTAATAAGACCTATATAAACTATTGTCAGTAGTCCTAATCCTATACTGCAACATATAATTATAAGTGGTAAAAATGATTTATTTTTATATATATTTTTTTGTTTTAATATATTTTGAAATGATGGAATAATTATGCTTGCAAAAAAAAATGAAGCGAATAAATCCATTGTTGAAGGTCCAGTTTTAAATCCTAATAAAAAAGCCTGAATATTATTGGTGTTATTAATAGTGATACATTCAGGTGTTGTTGTGAAACTAATAATGATAATAGTTAATAATGATATTAATAAAAATGGAGTTAATATTTTACCTAATATAGTAATAATGTTGCTTTTTTTAAAAGCAAAAATAAATACTAAGAGGCAAATTATAAAACAAAATTGATTACTAGTTAAATATGGAATTTTTGATTTTAATGTAGAGAAAGCGAAAGATACGCATCGTGGCATTGCTCCTATCGGACCAATAAAAGCTATTAAAATAATTGTTAAAATAAAACCAGGCCATTTACCGATCGTAGATAAGAATGTTTTATAATTACCGTTAAAACTTAATATAGCAATTAGACCTATAGACGGCATTAAAATTGCTGTAATAAAAAATCCTAAACTACTTAGAATGATACTATTATTCATTGTATTTATGCCAAGGCCCATAGGTAATATAAAATTTCCAGCACCAAAATATATAGAAAATATAGTCATACTAATTGGTAGAATTGTTTTAATATTGATGTTTTGCATGCATGCCTCTTGTAATTATTATATAATAATATAATTTATTAAATAAATAAAATATAATCTTTCATGCTTTTAATAAATTTTATTCTTAATAAACCTATTAAGTATAATGATCCTGTAATTAAAATTTTTCCATTATACTTGTTAGCTAATATAATGGCTGTATCTAATGCTTGATATATATTAAAAATTATATGTGTGTTAAATCCTAATTTCATAAATTTATTAACTAATATATGTGTTTTGATAGATGAGGTGTGTTGTAATTGTGTAATTATTATTGTTTTAATATGTAATGATTTATAAAATTTGATTAAATTTTTAATAAATATATATTCATCATGTCCTGTTGTCATACTAATAATAACGCATAAATATGTATTATATATTTTAGGATCATTGATAATAGTTTTAATAGTAGTTTTTATTGATATAGGATTATGAGCACCATCTAATAAAATATTAGTATTATAATAAATCCATTCATAACGACCAGGCCAATAAGCATATACATTGCCATTTGTGTTATTTAGATAGTTATTATTTAAGTTATATGTTTTAATGATGGCCATAGATAATGATAAATTTATATTTTGATATTGTCCATGTAATTGTGATTTAATATTGAATATTAATGGTTTTACTATATTAGTAATAATTAATGGTGATTTTTGTTGTAATGCAAATGATTTAATATTTTTTAGTATATGTTGATTTTGTTGAATAGTTATTATTGGAATATTAAATTTAATAATTTTTATTTTTTCTTTAGTTATGTCATTAATTGTACATCCTAAAAGTTTTTTATGATCTATATTTATAGATCCAATTACAGATATAGTAGGATGAATAATGTTAGTAGCATCTAATCTTCCTCCTAGTCCTACTTCTATAATAGCAAGTTTAATGTTGGCATCTTTAAATGCTAATAATGCAATAGCAAATATGCATTCAAAAAATGATGGTTTATCTTCTTTAAATTCTTTAATTATATTTAAAACTTTATTTGCTAATATAGTGAAATGTTGTTTATGAATTGATTGTCCACATATAATAATTCTTTCTCTAATAGAATATAAATGAGGACTTGTAAATTTACCAGTTTCTATTTTATTATTTCTGCATATATAATCTGTAAAAGCACATATACTTCCTTTCCCATTAGTACCAGCGATATGTATAATATCATAATGTTTCTCTGGGTTATTTAATAATTTTAGTAGTTTTTGTATTCTGTTTAAACCTAATTTAATATTTTTTGGTAAATTATATAATGTTTTAATTAATTGTTTATATGTAATTTTTTGTATCATTATATTATATTATATATTAAGATTATGATTTATGTTGAAATATAATATATTTTTATAATAATTAATTTTATGGATAATGTTATAGTAATAATATATATGTGTTTTTGTCTTGTTATGTGTTATTAACATATAAATTATAATTTGATTTATTATGATGTTTAGATTTAATGTTAATGATATTGTTTTATATATAGTAGTATATAGTATTTTATAAGTGGTCTTAAATAAATCATATAACATTTTTAGCATATTTATCACATATTTTTGTTCAACATTTAATATCAATATAATATTCTTTATATCATTAATTTGTATATTTTCAAATAAATTTAATGTGTTTTATTGTTAATATTATAGTGACATCATGTAATAGTAATATTATATAAATAAAAATTATTGTTATGTGCTTATATCAATATATGGCATATGATACTATATATGTAATGTTATTTATTGAATTAATGGTTTTTTATGGTTAAATTTGATGATAAATATTGGCTATATAGATGTGTCTACATTATGATACATGTATTATTGGATCAATTAGAATATAATTTTTATAATAATATTAATTTGTTTATTATGTTATTATTATATAAAAAAAATAGGAGAAATAGTTTTTTTAAGAATAAATTAATTATTAATAATCATCATTCAAATTTGTTTCAAATTGTTAATAATTTGTATCAGAATATTAATCAATGCAAATTATGTCAGTTATATAAAAATAGATTGAATATAGTATTTGGAAATGGTAGTTTAACATCTAAATTGGTGTTTATAGGGGAAGCGCCAGGTGTTATGGAAGATAAATTTGGAGAAGTTTTTGTAGGGAGTTCAGGTGTTTTGTTGACTAAAATGATTCAAGCTATGGGATTTAGTCGATCAGACGTATATATATGTAATGTTATTAAATGTCATCCACCTAATAATAGAAATCCTGAAGATTATGAATTGCAGTGTTGTAAATCATTTTTAATTTCTCAATTGGCAATTATAAAACCTAAAATAATTATTACTTTAGGTAAGTATGCCTCACAAGTATTATTAAATATTAAAAATAATATTTCTGATATTAGAGGGAAATGGTATTTTTATAAAGATATTAAAGTAATGCCAACATTTCATCCTGCATATTTATTAAGACACACAAATAAAAAACATATGGTTTGGTGTGATTTACAAAAAGTTATAAATGAGTTAAAGATTATATAAATATTATTTATTTCTTATTTTATCAGATATTGAATCTAAGATTCCATTAATAAAATTAACAGATTTATGATTACTAAATTTTTTAGCTATTTCTATAGCTTCGTTTATAATAATATTAATAGATAAATTTTGTAAAAATAGTAATTCATAACATGAAATTCGTATAATGTTTTTATCAATAGGAAATAATCTGTTAATTTTCCATTTTACACTATTTGTTTTGATGATATGATCAATAGTTGTTATGTTGTTTAATACGCCATTTATCAAATATGTTGTTTGTGGAATAATATTTATTGGTAATTTAAAATTGACAAAAATGTTTTTAATTAATTCATTAATGTTATATGGATTTTTATGTCTTATGAAGTATTGTATTTTTATATTTGATATTTCAATTTTATATAATATTTGTAATGAACATTCTCTTATTTTTCTTTGTTTTAACATTTGTTATTGTTATTTATGAAATCAACATAGCTAGTTTTAAGATTAAAGATGCCGCCAATAATATGTGTTAAGTTTTTATTGCAAGCATTTTTTGTAATTTTACTTGTTGTGATTAATTTTTGAATTTGTATATGTATGTTATTTATAGTTGTTATATGTTGGTGTTTTGATGTATTTATGTTGTCATTTTTAATTGTTGTAGCAATGTTATTTAAATATCCATTAATTATAGTATTTGAATTAGCTAGTTTAATGGCTGCGCAATCAGTATGACCTAATATAATAATTAATTGTGTGTTAAATTTTAAAATACCCAATTCTATTGTTGCTATAACTTCATTAGTGATAATATTACCAGGAGTCCTACTACATAAAAACGTTTCTATTGGTTGATCAAAAATTAATTCTGGAGATATTCTGGAATCTACACAACATAGTATTACTGTTTTTGGTTGTTGAGTATTATATGATATTGTGTTTAATTTTATTTGTTTATTGAGTTGAGATTTGCATGTTGCAAATCTTTTGTTGCCATTGATTAAATCATTAATTATTGTTGTAAACATTGAATTGCCATCAGTTATCTTTTAAATTTTAATTATATATGCGTAAACATGTTTTTTGTTTTTTTTAGTAAATTTAACCTTACCATGTTTTAAAGCAAAAAGAGTATGATCAGAACCACAACCAACGTTTATACCTGCTTTTATTTTTGTGCCTCTTTGTCTGACTAAGATAGTGCCAGCTTTAACGAATTGACCATCTGCTCTTTTTAGTCCTAAAAATTTTGGATGAGAATCACGGCCATTTTGTGTAGATCCTTGCCCCTTTTTATGTGCCATAATATATTTTCCTTACATTTGATCTATGGATTTAATGAATAATTCAGTAAATTTTTGTTTGTGCCCTAATGTTTTATGGTATCCTTTACGTCTCTTTTTTTTAAAAATCTTTATTTTTTTATATTTACCAGTGTTATGTATAATAGCATTGATTTTAATATTTTTTATAAATGGGTTGCCTATTATATATGAATTATTATATATCATTAAAACATCGTTTATAGGTATTGATTCACCATTTTTTTTATTGATATAATCAATTTTTATTTTTTCCCCAGGTGTAATTTTATATTGTTTGCCTGAGATATTAATAATGGCATACATGTTTTTTAAAAATTATTCCTTATTAATTTAAAATTTAAATACATATTATCAAATAATTAAATTAAAGTCATTAGTAAATGTATGTTTTATTAATATATATTAGAAAAAGTTGAGTGTTATATGTTTGTTTATAAAAATAAAATTATATTTTTTATATTATTATTATTTATATTAATTGTGTTAGACCAAATAACAAAAATATTAATATATAAGTTTTTTGTTAGTAATCATTTATTATCTTGTGGTGATAATAAAAATTATGGATTAGTCAAAATTGTTATGATACCTAATATAATTAATATTATTTATAGAGAAAATTATGCAGCTATTTTTAGTTTTACTAGTTTTATATTACGTGATATAAGAATTATCATGTTAATATGGATTAATATATTTGCAATTATTTTTTTTATTATATATTATTATTATTTAAAAACATATCATGTAATGATAAATATATCATATTTATTAGTTTTATCTGGAGCGTCTAGTAATCTTATAGATAGAATTAGGTTAGGTTATGTAGTTGATTTTATAGATATATATATGAATGTTTTTCAATATGGTATATATCATTTTGCTACTTTTAATTTGGCAGATAGTTTTATATTGTGTGGATGTATTTTGTTTATAATGAAAGAATTTTATTATGTAAAAAAAAACAATGATAATATGGAGTATAATATATATAGATTATGAAATTAGCAAAAGTTATAGGAAATGTTACTTTAACACATAAAATTGATGGTTTAGAAGGATTGAAGTTTTTGTTAATACAGTCTATTGATGATAAGAAAATTATAAAAGATATTGCTATAGCCATTGATAATGTTCATGCTGGTATTGGTGATATTGTTTTTTATATAACTGCTAAAGAGGCTTCTTTAGTTATTGCAAATTCATTTATACCTGTTGATATGGCTATTATAGGTATTATTGATAATGTTAATGTGATGTAAATATGATTTTATGTAAAGTAATTGGTAATGTTGTATCTACTATAAAGATTGATGATTTAAATTATATGAAACTTATGTTATTAAGAAGAGTAGCATGTGATGTTATTAATAGTGATGTTATTATATCTATAGATAATGTTCAGTGTAATATTGGTGATATTGTATTAGTACTTAAAGATGGTAGTAGTGCAAAACAAATCATGGTCCATTATATAGAAAATATTAATGATAAGAGGTTATATATAATAAATTCTGTAATTGTTGCTATAGTAGATAATGTTAATGTTATATAATAAATTAAATTTAAAAAAGAATATGATTTTTTTTGCACATCAAATGTATAAAAATCATTGGGTAGCTAATCATGATGGAAATATATCAGTTAAGATGCATGATAAAAATTTATTTTTGGCTACTCCTGGATCTAAATCCAAGGGAATGTTAAATGTTAGTGATTTAGTAGTTGTTGATATTAATGGTAATGTTAAAAATGGATTAAAACGTATATTTTCTGAATGGGTTTTGCATATTAGTTGTTATAATGTTAACAGGATGATAAAAGCTGTAGTACATGCTCATCCTCCATATGTAACAGCATTCTCTGTATCTAATAAATCTATTCATGTGCCTGTTATGCCTGAAGTGATTGTATCTTTAGGGAAGACTATTCCTATTATTTCTAATGATATATTAAATAATATGCTATATAAAAGAGATGTTTATATTGCATTGGAAAAATTAAGAGCTAGTGCTATGATTATTGAAGCAAATGGTGCGTTAACAATAGGCAAAAATATAGAGCAAGCATATTTAAGAATGGAATTATTAGAACATTATGCTAAAATTTTATATTTAAGTCAATTGTTTGGTGGAGGAGTATCTATGTCTGATAACAATATTAATATGTTAATGAAAAAATATAAACAATATTAAATATATGAAGTTTTTTCATTGTTTGCATGAAAACTAGATCTTACAAGTGGCCCGCTTTCTATTTTTGAAAAACCTAATTTATGTGCAAATTGTTTTAGCATATTAAATTCATTTGGATGAATATAGCGTTTAATTGTTGCATGTTGTTGACTTGGTTGTAGATATTGACCTATAGTAATATAGTCTACTAAATTTGTTTTTAAATCTGTTAGTGTTTCTTTGATATCATGTAATGATTCTCCTAGTCCTAGCATTATACCACTTTTAGTTTTTATATGTGGATAAAATAATTTTACATATTTTAATATTTTTAATGATAATTTATAATTGCCATTATGTTTAATATATGGAAATAGTAATTTGGTTGTTTCTATGTTATGATTAAATATATTAGGATTAGCTTTTAGTGTTATATCTATGTGTTTATACATTCCTTGAAAGTCTGGCGTAAGTATTTCAATTAATATATTATTACATTTGTTTCGTATGTTATTAATACAATTAGCAAAATGATTAGCTCCAGAATCGTATAAATCATCTCTAGTAACTGAAGTAATAACTACATGTGATAATTTCATTATTTTTATAATTTGAGAAATTTGTTTTGGTTCTTTTGTATTTAATTTATTTGGATATTTTTTGCTTTTTATATGACAAAATTTGCAAGATCTAGTGCATTGATTGCCCATGATCATAAATGTTAATGTTTTTTTGCTCCAACAATATTGTAAGTTTGGACATGATGAAGAAAAACAAACTGTATTTAATTGTTTTTTTTTAATGATATTATGTATTGTTATAAAATTATTATTTGATGGTATAACAATATTTAACCATGTAGGTTGTTTGATAATTTTATTTTTAATATAGTTCATTCCATGTTTCTAATATATTTTTTAAATCTGACATAAATAAATCTGCTGTAGCACCATCAATTAATCTATGATCAAATGATAAGCTTATAATGCCCATGTTTTTAATCGCAATTGAATCATTATTATGATTGTCTGTAAGAATGGTTATATTTTTTTTTATTCTACCAACACATAAAATAGCTACTTGTGGTTGATTAATAATTGGTATTCCTATTATTGATCCATATTTACCTGGATTGCTAATTGTGAATGTTCCACCTGATAAGTCATCTGGAAGAATTTTTTTATTTTTTATTTTTAAAATTAAATCATACATGTTTTTAGCAATGCCTTTTAAATTCATTTGATCACAATTTTTTAATACTGGTACAATAAGTCCTGGTTCAGGAGTAGATATTGCTACTGCAATACCTAGATTTATATGTTTTTTAAATAATATTGTATTGTTCTTAATTTCTGCATTAATGTAAGGATGTTTTTTTAATGCTTTACAAATACCAGTTGCTAAAAAAGTAGTATATGTTAATGGTGTTCCTTCTTCTTTAAGAAATTTTGTTTTATTCTTTTGTAAAATTTTGTCTATATTTGTATAATCTACATCAAAGAAAGTAGTTGCATGAGCACTGATTTGTTTAGATTTGATCATGCTTTTCATAATAGTTGCACGCATTTGAGATATGCTTTGAATATTATTTAATTGATTATTAGTATTTAAGTTTATATTATTCATATTAGATTTATTTGATTTATTGATATAATCAAATATATCTTTTTTAGTAATTCTATTATTGGTGCCACTACCTTGAATGTTAGAAATATCATTGATTTTATGTTTTTTTATAATATTTTTAACTAATGGAGATAAAAAATTTATGTTATTTTTATTATTATTCATATTGTCTATATTAGATGTGATTTGTTTTTTGTTTATTATGTTCTTTGTATTAATTTCTATATCTGCTAATATTGTGCCTACAGATACAGTTTCTCCTGTTTTAACGTGTATAGAATGAATTATCCCAGTATAAGGCGAAGGTATATCTGCTTCTATTTTATCTGTTGAAATAATTAATATATTTTCGTCTTTTTTTATTATTTGTCCATTGTTTTTTAACCATTTTATAACGGTTCCTTCTGTTATAGATTCACCTAATTTTGGCATAACAATTGTTTTTATCATGATTTAATCTCGAATTTGTTTAATGTTATTTGTTCATATATTGAAAATATGTATTAAATGTGTTTTGTATAGTCTTATAAATTTTATTATAACACAAATGTTGTTTTGTATTTGATAAAATATTTTTTAATTGAGTTATATGCATATTTACAAGTCCACATGGAGTAATAAAATTTAAAATTTGATTTATATTATTATTAATGTTAAATGCAAATCCATGATGAGTAATGTAATTAGTTATTCCTATTCCAATAGATATTACTTTTGCTATTTTATTATTAGTTTGGATCCATATTCCTGTATATCCAGTTATAGTTTTAGCATGACTAATCCCTAATGATTGACATATATACAATAGTATTGTTTCAAGTTGATTTATGTATGATTTTATATATAATATGTATTTTTTATTATCATTTTTGGTTGTTAATTTGATAATAGGATATCCTATAATTTGTCCTGTATTGTGAAAAGTTATATTGCCTCCTCGATTAGATTTTTTTAATTTAATACAATGTATGTTTAAATTGTATTTGTTATTTAATAAGTTTTTTAATCCATATTTTTTAGTAAATGTAATAGTATTTTGATTTTCTAATAATAGAATTTCACCTTCACCAGGTATACAATTTTTTTGTACAAATTTCATGCTTTGTTGCATTAAATATATACTAGTTTTGTATGATATATTTTTACCCAAAAATTTTAATTTGATTTTAACCATAAATAGTTTTATTTATCGCTATATTAGCTATTTCATATAGTGATTCATATAAAGTTGGATGTGCATGTATATTTTCTGCTATATTATTTACTGTAGCTTCCATATGCATTGCAAATGTTGGCTCCGCTAATAATTCAGCAGCTTGTGGGCCTATTATATGAATACCTAATATTTCTCCATATTCAGTATCTGTTATTAATTTGATAAAACCTTGTCGTTCTTGTAATATATAAGCTTTGCTATTTTTGGATAAATTAAATTTGCTTATTTTAATGTTGTAATGTTTTGGAATATTGTTTTCAGTTAATCCACACCATGCAACATTTGGAAAGGTATATATACATGTAGGAATATGTTTATATGATATTTTTTTATAATTTTTATGTTGTAAAATATGATATATAGCATGTATTCCTTCCATAGATGCAACATGTGCTAGAGCTGGAGTATCAATACAATCTCCAATTGCATAAATATTACTATCATTTGTTTGTAAATTGTTATTTGTTTTAATAAAATTGTTGCGTGTTATTACTTTAGTGTTTTGTAAATTAAGAGTATCAGTGCAAGCTTTTCTGCCTATTGCATATAATAAATATTCGCTTTGAATATGTTGAGTTTTATTATTATATTGATAGATGATATGTATATTATTATTGATATATTGTATTTGTTCAATTTTTATATTTGTATATATTTTAATGTTTTGTTTTTCTAAATTTTTTTTTAATTGTATAGAACAATCAATATCAGCTATTGATATAATATTAGGCAGTGTTTCTAAAATGGTAATTTTTGTGCCAAATTGAGAAAAAATAGATGCAAATTCTACACCAACAATACCTCCTCCAATAATTATTAATGATTTAGGTATTTGTTTTAATGCAAATATTGAATTTGAATCTAATATTTTATTTGTATTTGATATATTATATTGCATCGATTTTGGTGTTGAACCAACCGCAATAATTGTTTTATTAGTTTTAAGTTGTTTGATAATATTTTTGTTTATTATTTTAATATGATTCGAATCAATAAAAGATGCATGTCCATAAAAGATATCTATATTTTTAAATTTTAGTAATTGTAATAATCCTGCAGCATTATTTGTGATTATTTTGTTGACATATTCTTGTATTGCAGGCCAATCATAAGAAATATTTTCAATTTTAATGCCAAATTTGTATGCTTTTTTACTGTTATTTAATATTTCTGCTGTATGCAATAAGGCTTTTGTTGGAATACAGCCTTTATGTAAGCATGTGCCTCCTATATATGTATCTTTTTCTATTAATGCTACCTTTAGACCTAGAGAGGCACTCTTTAAGGCAGCCACATGTCCTCCTGGACCACTACCTATAATAGTAATGTCATATGTTTTATTTATATAAGTATTCATGATATTTTAGTATATGTTATAATAGTTATTTTATTGGGTTTTCTATAAAAGCAATATGTTTTCTAAGTTTTGGATCATATTTTTTAATTGTTAATTTATGTTTTGTGTTAGTTTTGTTTTTATTAGTAGTATAAAAGAAACCTGTATTTGCTGTTGATTTTAATTGAATTAATCCTCTAGTGTTTTTAGTCATAATTATAATTATCTCTGCATGTTTTAATTAAATATTATATAAAGATTGAGCTCGAAAGGAATTGAACCTTCAACCTGTGGATTAAGAGTCCATTGCTCTGCCAATTGAGCTACGAGCCCGTATATTTAAAACATATGTTATTATAGGCATCTATTATATATTAGTCAAGATATCGATTTTTATGATTTTGATCTAATATTATATTGACCATATATTTAAAATATAACATGTTATTAAAAATTAATAATTTTGTTAATAGGAATATAAAGATGGCTTTAGGATTATTAGCTACAAAAGAAGGAATGACTAGATTGTTTTTAGATAATGGTACATCAGTGCCTATAACGGTTTTAAAGGTTTCACCTAATGTTATTGTAAGTAAAAAGAATATTAATATGGATGGATATAATGCTTTGCAGATTGGATATGGTAGTATTCGAAAGAAATTATTAAATTCTTCACAAGTTAATTTATATAAAAAAAATGGTATTATGCCAGTAAGAAAATTAGTGGAATTTAGAGTCAGTGAAGATGATTTAAGTAAGTATAAAATAGGTGAACACATTAATTTAGATATTTTTAAATCAGTTGATCGTGTGAATGTATCAGCTTTAAGTAAGGGCAAGGGATTTCAAGGTGTCATGAAACGGCATAATTTTAGTGGTTCAGATAGAACACATGGTACTCATGAATCATTTAGAGGTGGAGGTTCTATTGGACAGTGTACGAAGCCTGGCAAGGTATTTAAAGGTAAAAAAATGGCTGGTCAAATGGGAAATAAAAATGTAACATTAAAAAATATTAAAATTATAGAATTAATACACAAATTTAATGTTATTTGCTTATTGGGATCAACAATGGGCAGTAATGGAACGATGATTAAATTACAATTAGCTTAATTATAATGATATATTGTATTAATTTAATTTTAATTTAATAAAAAATATTTCTTATGTCATTATATTATTATATAATAGTGTAGCGTATTCATATATGATATAATAATTTAGTTCATTTAGTATTGGTATGAAAGTTTGTATATAGATTTAATAGATATGTTGTGTTAATAAAATATCATTAATAATGATTTTTTTATATTAAAAATATCATATATTAAAAGATAATATTAAAGATTGTCATGATTATGAAAATATATAAAAAAATATTTTATATTTTATATATTATAATTTAAATTAAGTATTTAACTTATCAAATTGATATATATGATTACTTAATGATATAAATTAAGTTGTTTAAAGTTATAAAATTGTTTTTATTTAGTTTAGTAGTTCTTTTATTTTGGCTTTAATGAAGTTTAAAGCAATTTTATTTTTTCCTCCTTTAGGTATAATTATATCTGCATATTTTTTAATAGGATTGATAAATTTCCAATACATAGGTCTTACACTTGCTTCATATTGTTTTAAAATTGATTTTATTGATCTATTTCTTTCTGTTGTATCTCTTTGTAATCTTCTTAATAAACATATATCTAATGGGGTATCCATAAATATACTAATATCTATAATATTGCGTAATTTTTTATTTGTAAAAATTAATATTCCTTCTAAAATAACAATTTTATTTGTTTTGCTTATATATTTACTTTCTTGTTTACGAGAATGTATTGTATGATCATATATTGGTATATTAATGCTTATATTGTTTTTTAATTGGTTTAAATGTTTATATAATAGAGTATGATCTAAAGCTTTTGGATGATCATAATTAATTTTAATTTTGCTCTTTGCAGATAAATGTGCATTGCATTTATAATATGAATCTTCTGAAATAATTTCTATTTTATTAGAGTTAAGTTCATTGATAATAGAATTAGATAATAAAGTTTTTCCAGAGGCTGATGGGCCTGATATGCCGATAATAATCATTTGTATTGTAAAACCTAAATGTTATGATTGTAATATAGTAGTTATTATTATATTGTATCTGCATTATGATATAGTTTATGTCTTATAATAAGTTTAATTACTTGATTTTTAATAAATAAATGTTTATTGATGTATTTTATAATAAACATTGTTTTTAGCAGTTTTCGAATATTAGAACTATTTATATTAGGAAGTTTATAATTGTAGTATTTAATATTTAATGTTATTTGTATTAATAAATTATTAGGATGGAATGTGTTTCGTTTAATCATGATTATCTTGCAAAAATTATGTAATATATGAATATTATGCCATGTATGTATATAAAATAATAAATCGCTACCTATAATTAGAAAAAGATTTAGATTAGGATAGTATTGTTTTATTATTTTTAAAGTATATATAGTATAATTAGGTATTGGCAAATATTTTTCTATGTTTATAATTTTAAGTTTGATATGTAATTTTGAGAATATTATGTTGCACATTTTTAATCTATAAGAAAATGAGTGTAATATTTTATAGCCTGGATGATGATAAGTTGGAATAATCCATAATTCTTGTATGTTATGTAAAATAGATGAAGATATTGCTAATAATGCATGACATAAGTGAGGAGGATCAAAACTTCCACATAAAATTCCTATATTATTATTATTTGTATGAGGAATATGTTTTTTTATATGATGATTAGTATATGTATCAATATTTTTTATTAAAAATTGCATATTAAAGAGTATTACATATCTCCTATTTTAAAATAAATAAATTTATTTATAATAATTTTAGAATTTATTTTTTTTGATGTTAGATCAATTATTTCTTGAATTGTTATTTTTTGATTTTTAATAAATTGTTGATTTAATAAGCAATGTGTTGTAAAAAATTTTTTCATATATCCTTTAATTATATTATTGATAATTTGTTGATTTTTATGTTTTTTTAATGTTTGTTTAAGTATAATATTTTTTTCTTCTTCAATGGTTTTTTGATGTATTGACTCTTTGTTTATAGCTAATGGTTTTGTTGCTGCAATTTGCATGGATAAATCTTGAGCTAATTGTGATATAATTGGATTATATTGTGGATTATGTTTAACAATATCCATTGCAATTATAACACCAATGTTTCCATCGTGATGAATATATCCTCCAAAAAAGTTTCCTTTTGTTAATTTAATATATCTTTTGATAATAATATTTTCTTTTATTATTTGTTTTGCTGTATCAGTAATTGATATAATATCAGTATTAATATCATTATTAAATATATTAATTTTGTTGGCATGTATTTTTAATGCAAGCATTTTTTTTAGTACATTATTCATTAATGTTTTAAATTCTTTGCTTTTAGCAATAAAATCAGTTTCACAATTTATTTCTATTATAAATGCATAAGAAGATGTAATATGCATGGATATAGAACCAAATTTTGTATGTTTATCATTGTTTTTTATTGATTTGACTATGCCTTTTTCTCTTAACCAAGTAATTGCTTCTTTCAAGTTATTGGTCTGTATTAATGCATTTTTGCACTCTAAAATGCCTATACCAGTTTTTTTACGTAATTGTTGAATTAAATTTATATTAATTTTATGCATGTTGGATCTCTTTACATGTTATTTATTAGTATGATTGTTTGTTTTAATAGTATTTTTAATAATATTAATTTTTAAATTTTTATTGTTAGTATAATGATTTGTTATAATATTATTTTTAAATTTTATTGGTTTTATATTATGTTTTCTTTTTTGTTCATTTTTTTTATTATATTGTAATTTACCTTGTATACAAGCATGCATTATATGTTCAATAAAAAAATTTATAGATTTAATAGAATCATCATTAGCAGGTATGCAATAATTAATAAGATCTGGATTACAGTTAGTATCTATTATTGCAATAAT
Organism: uncultured Myxococcales bacterium; assembly: GCA_964385015.1. Lineage (GTDB taxonomy): Bacteria > Myxococcota > UBA727 > UBA727 > JABDBI01 > CAYLLS01. The sequence goes on from CAYLLS010000001.1 coordinate 66,802, forward strand.
AGGTATTTTCATTTTATTTGCTTCTGTAACAGCTATTGATTCTCTTTTAGGATCAATTATGAAAATAGCTTTTGGTAATCTATTCATATTTTTGATTCCTATGAAGTTTTTTTTTAATTTATCTAGTTTACTTGTGAGTTTAATGATTTCTTTTTTAGGCAGTTTTTTAAATATTTCACTATCAAACATATGTTCTAGTTTTTTCATTTTTTCTATTGAATTTTTGATTGTTTTAAAATTGGTTAATGTTCCTCCTAACCATCTGTTAGTTATGTAAAATTGTTCTGTTTTGTTTGCATGATTTTTAATAATTTTTTGCGCTTGTGTTTTGGTGCCTACAAATAATATTTTCCCTCCATGTGATGTAATATCTAATATAAATTTATAAGCTTTTTCAAATAATAGTATAGTTTTTTGTATATCTATAATGTGAATGCCATTTCTAGGTCCAAATATAAATTTTTTTGCTTTGGGATTCCATTTTTGTGTTTTATGTCCAAAATGAGCTCCAACTTTAAGCATTGATTTGATATTGAGTTGTTTCATTTATATTCCTTTAAAATATTAAAATGTGATTAGTATATCATATGTTAGAAAATATATTATTATAATATGGCATATAATAGTCAATGAATATATGATTAATATTTATAAATTTTTGTAAATTTTGCAATTGGTAATTTTCTTGATTTTTCAAAAACATTTTCAGATAACATTAAACATATTGGTGCTTGTTTTCTTTTATGTTCTGATATGATAATCTTTTTTATAATATTCTCTATTAATTTAATATTAATATTAAATATCTTAGCTATAGTATGAGATGACATATTATGATTTATATATTGTTTTAATATTTTATCTAAAATATTATAATTAGGTAAAGTTGATTGGTCTGTTTGATGTAGTTTTAATTCAGCACTAGGTTTTTTATGAAGTATATTGTGAGGAATTATGTTTGTATGATAATTTATTATTTTGGCAAAATTTAATAAATCACTTTTGTACATATCTCCTATTGGTGATAAAGCTCCGCATGAATCGCCATATATAGTTGTATATCCTGTTGATAATTCACTTTTATTACTAGTGTTTAATATTACATAGTTTTTTAAGTTAGCTATTGACATTAAAATATTTGCCCTAATTCTAGCTTGTAAATTTTGATCATAAATATCTTTATTATAATTGTTGCTATATAATTTTATTTGATGTATTTTATTTCTGATGCTATTTACATGTGTTTCAATTGGGATATTAATAGTTTTTATATTTAAATTTTGTGCTAACTTATTTGCATCATATAAAGAATGATATGATGAAAATTTACTTGGCATAGTAATGCCAAAAATGTTTTTAGATCCTATCGCTTGTGTTGCAAGTGATGCAACTATAGATGAATCTAATCCTCCAGATAATCCTATTATGGCACCTTGTAATTTGCATTTAATAAAGTAATTACTTATACCACATATTATAGCTTTTTTTATTATATAAAAAATATTTTTATTTATGTATATAAATGTTTTATATTTAATATTTTTATATTGTTTTGTAGTATTAATGTTTATTGTTATTATGGTTTCATTAAAAATAGTTGATTTTTTTATTATATTACCATATTTATTAATTGCCATAGATGATCCGTCAAATGTTAAATAATCATTAGCTCCAGTTTGTCCAGCAATAATAATTGAAATATTATAAAGTTTAGCTATATTTTTAAATATTTGTTGTCTCAGTGTTATTTTGTTATTGCAAAATGGAGATGCTGACAGATGTAAGATTGTTTTAATATTATATTTTGTTAGTTCTTTAATAGGTTGTTCATAATATTTTAGTTTATTTATGTGATTATTTTCATTCCAAGCATCTTCACATATTGTAATGCCAAATTTAATATTTTTTATTGTTATTATGTTTATGATTTGATTTATATTATTTTGAAAATAGCGATTTTCATCAAAAACATTGTAATTTGGCAATAGTTTTTTATAGGCTAAAATTCTTACTTGATTTTTAAAACAATATACAGCTGCATTCCATAATTTATTATCATGTTGTGTATTAGTTTTAATTGGTGCTCCTAATATGATTGGTATATCTATATATTTTGCAATATAATATAAATAATGTATAATTTCTTTAATAAAGTATTTTGAGAATAATAAATCTTGAGGAGGATATCCACAAATCGCTAATTCTGATGTCAGTATAAGATCTATATTTTTTTTACTAGCATATTTGGAAAAATATAAAATTTTTTTAGCATTTTTGTTGATATATCCAATAGTTGGATTAATTTGATATATGGCTATTTTCATAATTTTATCCTAGATTGTGATGTTTAGATATTATAATATTGTATTAAATTTATATCAGTATTATTAATATTATGTGTATATTTTTGCATTTATATATATTGTGTATATGTGATTTCATATTAAAATATATGATATATAATATTTAATGTTGTTATTAATATAATATGTATTATAATATGCAAGTTGTATTAGAAAGAAGTCTATAGTAAATTACATGGTTATAGCAAAATTAATGATTAATAATATATTACAATTAGGATGTGTCTCTGAAGGTAATGAAATATTATTATTAAATGATGGCGATAGACAATTTTATTTAATGAGAAAAGCTATATTAAAAGCTACAAAAACAGTATGGTTAGAAACATATATTTATCAATCTGATAAAATTGGTCAATATATTTTAGATGCTTTAATTGAGGTTGCTAAACGAGGATGTCAAGTTATTGTATTATATGATGACTTCGGTTCTAATAAATTAAATAATAATTTTTTAAAACCATTAGTAGACATTGGTGTAAAAGTGTTTGTTTTTAATCCTATTTTATCGTTAAAAAGAAATAGATCTGCATTATGTAGAGATCATCGTAAGATTTTAATTATTGATAATTATATTGGTTTTTGTGGTGGCATTAATATTGCACAAGACTATGCAGATATCATTTTAGGCAATGGTTATTTCCGTGATACATTAATTAGATTAAAAGGATCATGCGTATGTTTTTTGAGTAATTTGTTTTTGTATTCATTAAAAGAGACAGTAGATAGTAAGGATGTTCTATATATACATCAAAGATACAGTATTTATAATGGTTCATTTGTTCAAGTTTTAGGATCTAATAAAAGTAAAAATTTATATTCTATTCAGCATGCAATAGAGATAGCTTTATATAAATCTGTTAAGTATTGTTATTTAACTTCTCCATATTTTTTGCCACATTATAATTTATATAAAGCTATTATATCTGCAGCTCAACGTGGTGTAGATGTTAGAATATTATCTGCTGGATTGTCAGATATTTTATGCATGCGTAATGCTAGTCAATATATTTATTTAATATTATTACAATATGGTGTTAGAATATTTGAAATGTTCAAAAAAACATTACATGCTAAAACTATTACTATTGATGGATATTATAGTTTTGTTGGGTCTTATAATTTAGATTATTGGTCTGCTATGCGTAATTTAGAAATTAATGTTTTTATTGCAAATTATCATATAGCTCATGAATTAAAAAAACATTTTTTTCAAGATTTAAAATATTCAAATGAAGTTATGTTAGATAATTTAAATAAACAATCAATTTTACAACGTTTTTGTAATTGGTGTTCATATAGTTTAATGAGAATTTGATTATTGTTTTTTATTTATAATGATGTTAGAAATATTATTATTATATAATGCTATTTTTTTGTGGTTTAATGTTTGTAATATTAATGAACCATCATGATTAATATTTATTGCTTTATATATGGAATATTTTTTGTTTATTTTAATTATCATATATTTTTTTAAGTTATAACAATGATTGTTAAGAAAATATAATATGTTGTGAAAATATTTATAATAATAAATATTATTGATGTGTTTTTCTATGCTTTGTATTAATGTTAGTAATATATGATTTATTTTAATTTTAGTATTGTTATAATATATGCAAGAGGTTTTATGAAGTATATGATTTTTATATATATTTATTCCTATTCCTATCATTAATATATTATTTGTATTATAGTTGATAATTTCTATTAAAATACCTATTGCTTTTTCATAATCATAATGATTATTATATATTAAAATATCATTTGGCCATTTTAACATGCTTTGAATTTTTATATGTTTTAAATATTTTATGATAGTTTTACTTATTATAAAATTTAATTTATATAATTTGTTTAATGCTAATATAGGATAACATATGAATGTTATTGCTAAGCCACCATGATTGGTAATCCATGTTCTTTTAAATCTTCCCTTCCCTAAATATTGGCAGCATGTAATAATAATGGATTTGATAGGAATTTGTCTTTTTATCATTATTAAGGCTTGTGTATTGGTAGAATTACATGATTTGAATAAAAATATTTGTGAATTGCATTCTTGTTTATGAATTGTTTTAATTATATTAATAATTTGTTTCATATGATTAATGATATTGTATTTTATAATATGTATTTATTAATGAGATTATTCTTTTGTAGTGTATCTTTATTTATGTCAAAATGATCTATTATATTACCATTATCTATTAAATAAATAATATCTAACAAGCTTTTTGTAAAATTAATATTATGAGTAGATAAAATTATAGTAACGCCTTTAGTTTTTAAATATTTTAATAAATAACTAATTTCTATTGTGCTATGTGGATCTAATGCAGATGTTGGTTCATCTAATAATAAAATTTCTGTATTCATACATAATGATCTTGCTATTGCTACTTTTTGTTGCTGACCTCCTGATAATTGATGAATTTTGTATTGAGATAAATTTATTATGTTTAATTTTTTTAGTATTTTTACAGTTTTTATTTTAGCTTGTAATAAATGTTTTTTTAACACAGTAATTTGTGGATATATGCAGTTATTTAATACATTAAAATGTGGAAATAAGTTAAATGATTGTGATACAAATCCTATATAATTAGCTCTTAAAATGTTATTCATTTTATATACTGAAATTTTATTTAATAAAATTTTACCATAAAAGTTATTTTCTATATTGCTAATACATTTTAATAATGATGTTTTACCAGATCCACTATGTCCAAGAAAAATTGTAATTCTATTTTGTTGAATTTTAAAATTCATATTGTTTAATATATTTTTTTTATTTTTATAATGTAATGATATTTGTTTGCCTTGAATTAATGCCAAGATTTTTTCCTTTCTAAAATTTTAGTAATATGTGTAACTATATAAGTAGTGATAAAATATAATATTGCAGTATATATGTAAATTTCCATAGGATTTAATTCTCTAGCTACTATATTTTTACTAATGTGAGTTAATTCTGGAACTCCTATAATCATTAAAATGCTACTTTCTTTTATAAGTGCTGTTAATTCATTTGTAATTGATGGTAAAATTTTATATATAGCTTGTGGAAATATTATATAACATATATTTTGAATTTTTGAATAACCCAATATTTTAGCAGTATACCATTGTTGATTATTAATAGAGTTTATGCCAGATCTAATAATTTCTGATAAATATGCTGTAGAGTTTAGTGATAAAGTTAATATGCCAGCCATTATAGGTGATATAGAAACATGTGTCATATGTGGTATGGTAAAATATATAATTAATAATTGTATTGATATTGGTGTTCCTCTTATTAATGCTATATATATTTTGATTATATATGTAATAATAAAAATTTTAACTTTATTATTATTTAATAGCCCACATAATATGCCCAATATCATACCTATAATGATTGACAATAAACTAATTTTTATAGTTATTAGTGTGCCTTTTAATAATAATATTAAATTATTTATGTTCATGATATGTTGTAATTTTGGTTAGCCATTTGGTTTCTATTTTTTTTAATATTCCATTTAATTTAATTTTTAATAAAATTTGTTTAATATCATTATATAATATTTTATTATGTTTGTTAATACCTATTGCGTAACCTGTAGTTTGATATTTTTGTGGAATATTTAATGTTAATAATTTAAAATTATGTTGTTTATTTTTTAAGTGTATTGCTGTTTGAGTATCTAATAGACCTGCACATGATTTTTTATATAAAACATCTAGTATAACGTTATGATTTGAATCTAATGTGTTAATATAAATGTTTGGAATATTATATAAGAAATTAGCCATATCAGTTCCTGACTGTACTGATATAATAGGTGTATGTAATGTTTGTAAGTCTTGAAATTTATGAATATTATTAGGTATTTTATTTAAAAATATTAATGTGTATTTTTGTATAATATTATTTTTATATGGTATTAAGGAAATATGTTTTTTACGTTGTTTTGTTGAAGACATACCACTAATAATCATATTTATTTTATTGTTTTGTAACGATAAAATTAATGCGTCAAATGACATTTGTTTTATAATTAATTTTTTATTCATATATTGAGCAATAATTTTAGCTATATCTATATCATATCCAATTATATTTCCATTTTTATTTATACTTTCATATGGTGGGTAATCTGGTGATGTTCCTAAAATTAATATTTGTTTGTTATTTATAGTTGTTTGATTAATGCATGCTGATGAAATAATTAGGAAAATTAACATTATTAATAATTTATATGTTTTCATAATATACTATCAACCTTATTTTTGATAAATTAATATATGTTTTTAAAACTTTGTATATTTTATGTAAATATGTTTTTAGATAATTTATGAAATTATATTTATAAATATAATGATATATTTTTTATATTAACTATGGGATAATTAATTATGAGTGGAATTATTATAAATGGAAATCAAGTTGCATATAATTATTTAAATAATTTAAAAAATCGTGTAAAATTATTTTTGAAAAATGGGTTAAGATCTCCTACTTTAGGAACAATTTTAGTTGGTAGCAATAAAATAAGTAAAGTTTATATTACTAATAAAGCTAAACAAGCTAAAAATTTAGGATTTATAATAGAACATTATCAGTTAAATGATGATAAGCATTGTCAAAATAGATTGTTAGCATTAATCAATGATTGTAATGATAATAATAAAATAGATGGTATTTTAGTGCAGTGCCCATTGCCTAATTCTATTAATATAAAGAAAGTTTTTTGTTCTTTAAATCCTAAAAAAGATGTTGAAGGTATGCATCCTGAAAATTATGGTAAATTATTATATAATTCTTCATATTTTATACCATGTACTCCTAATGGATGTTTAAAATTAATTAAAGAAATAGATATTAAATTAGAAGGTGCACATGTAGTTATTGTTAGTAATAGTTTTATTATAGGTAAACCTTTAGCTTGTTTATTAATGAATAAAAAAGCAACAATTACAATATGTAATGAATATACTAAAAATTTAAAAAAAATTACTAATCAAGCAGATATTCTCATTTCTGCTACTGGTATAGCTAATTTAATTGGTGAAGAACATGTTGCTTGTGGTGCTGTTGTTATTGATATTGGAATTAGTTATATAAATGGCATAATGATAGGTGATGTCAATATAGATGCAGTGCGACATAAAGTAAAAGCTATTACTCCAGTTCCAGGTGGTGTAGGACCAATGACTATTGCTATGTTACTTGAAAATACTTTTATTGCATATAAGAGACACATTTGTCATGCATAATAAGGCTTTGATATATTGAGTATTTTAATATTTTTTGTTTTTATCAACGTTTTTGAATAATGGCATATTTGCTTCTGTAGCTACATAGATTACGTTTGGGTTTTCATTTAGAGTTTTAATCCATAAATAATGCAAATATGAATCTGATAGTGTGGATCTTACTATTTCTTGAGCTTGTGCAGCTCCTTTGGCTCTAGCTATTTCTATTTGCGCATCTATTTTTGCTTGATCTAATTCAAATTTTTTCTTTTCTGCTTTTTGTTCAGCAGCTAATTTTGCTTCGATGCTTTCTTTGAAGCCTAATGGCAATTGAACATCTCTTAATAAGACGTCTTCAATAATTACTCCTCTAGGAGTCAAGTGTTTTTTTAAGTAATTTAAGACTTGTTCTGCAATTTTTTTTCTACCGATTTCACTATATATTTGTTTTACTTCAAATCCAGCAACTACATCTCTTAAAGAGTTTCTTAAATATGGATTTATTAGTATATCTTGATAATTTTGTCCTATTGTTTTTCTAATCATTGGTGCATATTCTCCAGATATTCTAAATAATAAAGAAGTGTCTAATCCAACAATTAATCCTTCTGAAGATGGAACTTGAGCATGTTCTTGAATTTCTTGTAATTTAATGTTCCATGGCGTTACGGTTCTTATAATAGGTATTTGGAATACTATACCTTTATTAATTGGAGTGTCATAAATTTTACCAAAACTTTTTTCTACTCCAACTTGTCCGTCTTCTATGATTGTACATGCAGATAATGTAATAAAAAATAATGTTATTAAAATATTTTTTTTTATGTTCATAATTTAATCTCCAACTTATTATTTAAAGTAACTTAATTTTATATCATATGTAAAGTTTTTTATGATATTATTTGCATATATTATATATATATTATGTTATTAATTTTATATGTGTTTATTTTGTTAGTTATATTGAAAATTAGAATTAAATAGGGTTTACTACATGAATGTTGCAAATATTCGCAATTTTTCTATTATTGCACATGTTAACCATGGTAAGAGCACAATAGCTGATCGTATATTAGAACAAACTGGTTCAATTTCTAAAAGAGAGATGAAAGAACAATATTTAGATAATATGGATATTGAACGCGAAAGAGGTATAACTATTAAATCTCAAACTGTATGTTTAAATGTTGTTATTAATAGCAATGAATTTATTTTTAATTTAATTGATACACCTGGTCATGTAGATTTTGGATATGAAGTTAGCAGATCATTAAGTGCTTGTGAGGGAGCATTATTAGTTGTTGATGCTGTACAAGGGATAGAAGCACAAACTTTGAGCACTGCTTTTTTAGCGTTAAAAAATAATATAAAAATTATTCCTGTTATTAATAAAATAGATTTGCCTAATGCTAATTTAAATAAAGTTAAAAATGATATTGCAAATATTATTGGAATTGATACATGTAATGCAGTTTTAGTTTCAGGGAAATATGGGTCAGGAATAGATGATTTATTAGTTTCTATTGCACAGAGAATTCCTGCACCTGTTGGAATGATTAATAATGAGTTACAAGCTTTAGTCTTTGATTCTTGGTTTGATTCTTATAAAGGCATCATTGTTTTAGTTAAAATTGTAAATGGAATTATAAAAAAAGGTAATTTAGTGCGTTTTATATATTCTAATAAAAGTTTTGTTGTACAAGAAATAGGTGTGTTTACTCCACATATTAAATTTTTGTCTAAATTATCTACAGGTGAAGTTGGATTTGTTGTGACTAATATTAAGGAAATTAAATATGCAAAAGTAGGAGATACTATAGTAAATCATCAAGCTAAAAATATGAAGTCATTAATTGGATTTAATGATATAAAACCAAATGTTTTTGCAGGGATTTTCCCAAATAATAATACATGTTTTAATGATTTACGTACAGTGTTAGAAAAATTATCATTGAATGATGCATCTTTAATATTTGAACATGAAACTTCTACTGTTTTAGGGTTAGGTTTTAGATGTGGTTTTTTAGGTCTTTTGCATATGGATGTAATTATAGAAAGATTGGAAAGAGAATTTCATTTAGATTTGGTAATTACATTTCCAACTGTAATGTATAATGTTTTTTTAAAAACTGGTAGAAAAATAGTTGTAGATAATCCTATATGCATGCCAGATAGTTCTTTAATAGATTATTGTTCAGAACCTTATGTATTAGTTAAAATTTATTCACCTGTTAAGTATATAGGTGGAATTATTGCATTATGTCAAAACAAAAGAGGTTTGCAAATTAATATAGATTATTTAAATAATATGTATGTTATGATTTATTATGAGTTGCCTTTATCAGAAGTTATTTTTGATTTTTTTAATAAATTAAAAAGTCTTTCACAAGGTTATGCTAGTTTTAATTATGAATTATTAGAACATAAAAAATCTGAATTAGTCAAAGTTGATATTTTATTAAATCATAATAGAATAGATGCTTTATCATTTATTGTACATAAAAGTATAGCGCGAAAAAAAGGGAAGTTATGTTGTACTAAAATAAAAGATTTAATTTCTCGTCAACAATTTTCTATTGCTGTGCAAGCCTCTATAAATAATAAAATTATTGTTAGGGAAAATGTATCTTCTTTAAGGAAGAATGTTACATCTAAGTGTTATGGAGGAGATATTACTAGAAAAAGAAAATTATTAGAAAAACAAAAAAAAGGCAAGAAGAAAATGAAACAAATTGGAAATGTAAAAATTCCACATTCTTTGTTTTTATCATTATTAACTGTGTATGAATATTCGTAGTTTTATATATATAATATATATATTTATGTTATATGCATTTTATTGGTTGGTTTTAATATATGGCATATGAATAAAATTATTTAACATTAATATGTAAATATAATGATATTAGATATTTATTATGATTTTTTTGATGTTAATAATTTTGCATTTTTATATATTAATTGATTTTTGAGTTTTTAGTAGATTTTTTGTTTAGTATAATTTTTATGCTGTTAGATTATATAAATTTCGTATTTCAATTTATGTTTTTATAAGTTTAAATTATTTGTTTTGTGATTGAATATTTTTTTTTATCAAGATTAATTGTTTATTATTATGTTAAAAAAAAACATCATTTATGATGTGTATTATTAATTTGATTCATTTTGTTATTCAATATTATATTAAATTATGCATAATGTACTTATTATATAAGATTGATATTGATTAGAAAATGTTAATAAATTTATATGTATTGATAATGATTTATAATATATATTATTTTATAGGATTTATAAATTATTTGTATATTTTAATCTATAAATAAATCTTTATAAATTTTTTTTTGTTTATTATAGGCATATTTATCAAAATTATTTATATTATTAGTACGCAAAACATCTTCATCTATAAATGTGTTCCCGGTTAAATGTGTTGGTTTATGATGTAAAATCATATATGCTGCATCAGACATAATATCTGGTTTTCTGCAGTGATTAAATATTTGTTTCCCCATCATCCATGAAATCGCTGATGTTGCAATAATTGTTTTAGGCCACAATGAATTAATAGCAATATTGTATTTTTTTAGATAATGTGTTAATCCTAATGTGCATAATGTCATGTTATATTTTGAAATTGTATATGATAAGTGGTTATTTAACCAATGAGCATTTAAATTTATAGGTGGAGATATATTTAAAATATGTGCATGTTTAGATTGTTTAAGATATTGTAAACATGATTGTATAGTAAAAAAAGTAGCTTTGTAATTAATGTTATTGATTAAATCATGCTCTTTTGTAGATATATCATTTATATTTTTTAAATTAATTGCACCTGCATTGTTGATTAAAATATCAATACCACCAAAAATATTGATAGTTTTTTTTATAGCTTGTTTTATATTGTTTACGTTTTGCACATCTAACTGTATTGGCAATGCTTTCCCTCCATTGTCTTCTATTTCTTGTGCTACTGTAAAAATAGTGCCTGGCAGTGTATGGTGAGGAATTGTGGTTTTTGATGCAATGATAATGTTAGCATTATCTTTTGCAAATTTAAGTGCCATTGAGCGTCCGATGCCTCTAGATGCACCAGTAATAAAAATAGTTTTATTTTTTAATATGTTTTTATTTTGCATATATATTAATTCCAGTTTGATAATTTTATTATATTTATTTTATAACAATATTAATTAATTTGTTTTTTACAATAATAATATTTATTATTTTTTTTTGATATATTAGTTTTTTAATGTTTTTATTTTGTAATGTAATATCTTTTAATTCTTGTTCACTTAAGTTCTTGTTTATTATGAATTTGTCTTTTAATTTTCCATTGATTTGTATTATAATTGTTTTTTTATTATTTTGATTGAAAATTTTTTGTGTTTTAGGCCATACAGTATTTAATAAAAATTTTTTATTTCCTAGTCTACTCCACAATTCTTCTGCTATATGGGGAGCATATGGTGATAATAATTGTAAAAATATATTTAGTATTTGTTTAGCAATGGTATCTTCTTTTTGCAAATGATTAATAAATATCATCATTTGTGATATAGCAGTATTAAATTTAAGATTTTCAGTATTTTTTGTTACAATTTTAATTGTTTGATTTAATATATGTAATATAGATATATTATATCTAGATTTATAATGTATGTTTATAGAAGATGATATTTTTTTTGTAGTAATTATTGTCCATGTTTTATGTAAAAATTTATAAATGCCTTTCATTCCATTAGTTTGCCATGGTTTTATTTGTTCTAATGGACCCATGAATAGTTCGTATATTCTAAGTGTGTCTGCACCATATTGTTTTATAATGTCCATTGGATTTATAACATTTAATTTAGATTTGGACATTTTTTCTATTTGTTTAAAAATTGGTGTATTATTATGTTTTAGAAGTAACGTATTATTTTTAATGCATATATCTTTAGGTGAATAATATTTCCCATATTTATCTTTAAAGCTATTTGATAGAATAGCTCCTTGATTAAATAATTTTTTAAAAGGTTCGAGTGTATGTACTAAATTACAATCATATAGTACTTTATGCCAAAATCTAGCATATAACAAATGAAGCACTGCATGTTCTATGCCTCCTATATATAAATCTACTGGCATCCAATATTTTTCTTTTTCTTTATCAAATGGTTGTTTGTCATTGTTAGGATCTAAATATCTTAAGTAATACCAGCATGATCCTGCCCATTGTGGCATTGTATTTAATTCTCGTGTTGCATGTTGTTGTTTATATGATGTTTGTAACCATGAAGTAGGAGCATTAGATAAAGGTGTGATATTATTATTAGTTGGTTTATAATTATTTATTAATGGCAATTGCACTGGTAATTCTTGAATTGTTAATGGTTTAGCAGTATTATTATTGATGTAAATAATAGGGAATGGTTCTCCCCAATAACGTTGTCGTGAAAACAGCCAATCTTTTAATTTATATTTTGTTTTTATATATCCTATATTGTTATGTTTTAAATAATCAATAATTTTATATGATGCTTGTTGGATTGTTGAGTTGTTCAAAAAATGAGAATTTATTAGTATATTTGATTTATTATAGATATATGCTTGTTTGGTATTTAGATTATTTAAAATAACATTTATTATAGGAATTTTGTATTTTGTAGCAAATTTATGGTCTATTTTATTATGTGCCGGCACACCCATCAGTGCATCATCTCCATAATTATGCATTATATAATTTGATATCCAAATTGGAATTTTTTGTCCAGAAATTGGATGTATTGCAACATTGCCAGTAAATATGCCGTCAATATTATTGTTATTATCTTTTATTGTTGGTTCATTTTTGTTGTGTTTAATATATTCATTAATTAATGTTTCTTGTTTTTTAGTACTTATTTGATTGATTAATTTATGTCTAGTTGATAATACACAAAATGTTACGCCAAATATTGTTTCTGGTTTTGTTGTAAATATTGTGAGGTTAATGTCCATATTTTTTATAACGAATTTTATATTTGTACCTATTGATTTTCCAATCCAGTTTTTTTGCATGATTTTAATATTGTTTGGCCAGTCTAAAGTATCTAGATCTTGTAATAATCTTTCGGCATAATGTGTAATTTTTAACATCCATTGTTTCATGTATTTTTTTTCTACTAAGTCTCCTGTTTCTATGTATTTGCCATCTTTAATTTCTTCGTTAGCTAACACTGTATTTAATGCTGGACACCAATTAACTGGAACATAATCTAGATAAGCTAATTTTTTATGATAAAGTTTTAAAAATATCCATTGTGTCCATTTATAATATTTAGGATCAGAAGTATTAATTTCTCTTGACCAATCATAGCTAAACCCTAATCTTTTAATTTGAAGTTTAAAATTATTAATATTTTTTAGTGTGATTTGACTTGGATGAATGTTGTTTTTAATTGCTGTTCTTTCTGTAGGAAGACCAAAGGAATCCCACCCAATTGGATGTAATACATTGTATCCCTGCATTTTTTTCATTCTAGCTATTACATCGCTAGCAGTATATCCTTCTATATGTCCTACATGTAATCCAGAACCAGATGGATATGGGAACATATCTAATATATAATACTTAGGTTGATTTTTTAATTTATTAATATCATGTGAGACATGAAATATCTTATTATCATCCCATATTTTCTGCCATTTTTTTTCTATATCATTGGCATTATAATACATTATATCACCATATTTAATATTATAGCGAAAGAGGGATTTGAACCCTCGACCTACGGATTATGAGACCGTTGCTCTGCCTGGCTGAGCTATTTCGCCATATCAGTATATGAATTATAGTTGTTAGGCATTAGGTTTAGTAATATTATTATTTATAATTTGAATAATAGATAAAGGTGCATTATCTCCTTTTCTAAAACCATTTTTTATAATTCTAGTATATCCGCCATTTTGATTGATAAATCTTTTTGTAATATTAGAAAATAAATTATATAAGCTAATTTTAGTTGTTATTATTTTTTTAGCTTGTTTTTTACTATTAAAATTATTTTGTTTAGCTAATGTAATTAATTTTTCTACAACACTACGTACAGATTTAGCTTTTGCTGTTGTAGTTGATATCATTTCATGTTGTAATAATGATGTTGTTAAATTCCGTAATAACATCTTTCTATGTGATGTTGTTCTATTGAATTTTCTTCTTTTTTTTAAATGATGCATATTATAATCCAAATATGTAAATTAAAGATTAGTGATATATTATATGGTTAATTATTTAATTTCATGCCAAGTGATAATCCCATGTCAGATAAAATATCTTTAATTTCTTTAAGACTTTTTCTGCCGAAATTTTTGGTTTTTAGCATTTCATTTTCTGTTTTTGTTACAAGATCTCCTATATGTTTTATGTTAGCATTAGCTAAACAGTTAGCTGATCTTACAGATAATTCTAATTCTTCTACTGTACGTAGAAGGTTTTGATTTAATTTATTATTTGTTTCATTTTTATTAGAAATTTCTGGTTCAATATTTTCTTGGAAATTAATAAAAATTGATATTTGTTCTTTTAATATTTTAGCTGCTATTCCTAATGCTGTTTCTGGTAAAATAGCTCCATTTCCCCATAATTCAATCACTAATTTATCATAATCAGTTCTTTGGCCAACTCTAGCACTTGTAATATTATAATTAACTTTTAAAATAGGGCTGAATAGAGCATCAATAGCTAGCATACCAATATTATTATGTTTTATTTCTTTTGAAAAAGATGTAGCAGGCATATATCCACGGCCTGTTCTTATTGTTAATTGAGCTGAGAATGTTATTTTTTCTGTTATTGTGCAAATATATTGTTTAGGATCTAAAAATTTAACAGAAGAATTACATTGAATGTCGCTAGCTTGTATTATGCATGGCCCTTTTTTAGATATAAATGCATGTGCTTCATGATGTTTATTAATTACTACTTTGAGTTCTTTGATGTTCAATATTATATTAGTGCTATCTTCAAGTATTCCTGATGGAGATGTAAATTCATGTTTAATTCCATCTATTTTAATAAAAACAACAGCTGCTCCTTGTAATGATGCTAATAATATTCGTCTTAGAGAATTGCCTAAAGTTATTCCATAACCTCTTTCTAATGGTTCTATGATAAATTTTCCATATGTTTCTGTTAAGCTTTCTTGATCTATAATTAATTTTTTAGGTTTAATTAAATTTTGCCAATTTTCATGCATTAAATTTCCTCACTTATATTTGTAAAAAGTATTAAACTCTTCTTCTTTTTGAAGGACGACAACCATTATGTGGCATTGGAGTTACATCTTTAATTGAATTAATTTTAATTCCGCATGCGGCTATTGCTCGTAATGAAGATTCTCTGCCAGATCCTGTTCCTTTAATTTTTACTTCTACCATTTTTATACCACGATCTTTAGCTTTTTTGCAAGCATCTTCTGTAGCAATCTGAGCAGCAAATGGAGTGCTTTTTTTAGAACCTTTGAATCCCTTAGTGCCGCATGTAGACCATGAAATTACATTACCGATTTGATCTGATATAGTAATAATTGAATTATTAAATGTTGTATATATATGAGCAATGCCTTGTAATATAATAGGTTGTTTATGTTTTTTATTGGTTTTATGTGTTATCATAATTAAATCCTATATTGAAATTATTAAAAATTATATATGTTTTTGTTTTCGTTTTGTTTTTGCATTAGAATGTGTTCTTTGTCCTCGCACTGGAAGGTTTTTTTTATGTCTTAATCCTCTATAACACCCTAAATCTATTAATCTTTTTATATTAATTGATTTAGATCTACGCAAATCACCTTCTACTATATAATGTTTTTCAATTATTTTTCTAATTTGAATTATTTCATTATCTAGTAATTCAGATGTTAATTTATTATGGTCAATATTAGCTTTGTTAAGTATGTTTTTAGCTAAAATTGATCCTATTCCGTATATATGTGTTAATGATATAATTAATTTTTTATTGTGTGGCAAATTAACCCCTGAAATTCGTGTCATGTTTTACTCCATATAATATTGTTATTATCCTTGACGTTGTTTATGTTTTAAATTATTACATATAATTCTTATTACGCCATGTCTTTTAATTATTTTACAATTTTTACAAATTTTTTTTACTGATGCTCTAACTTTCATATTTGATTACCATTTTGTGCAATGTAAGTTGCGTTATAATTATTGTTTATTTGTTTGCATTAATTAAATATTTTTCATATTTTGTCAATATGCAATTATATATCTTGATTTTTGATTGTTTTATATATCTTTTGTTTTATTTGTTTATTTGTTTCTATTGAATTCATAGATCCATTAATATTAATTAATATATGTTTTTGTGTTAAGGTATTTTTAATATCATTAATATGTTGTTTGAATGATATTATTCTGTTTTGTATGCTCATATTATTATCATCTTGTCGTTTAATTAATGTATGATTATCATAAGGACATATAATATATGAGTGAGTATTATTATATGTTTTATTGCAATTAGGACATATCATTCTTGACGATAATCTTCTAAATATTTCATTAGTGGTTATGTCTAAATAAATTATTATTGACAATTTTATGTTAATTTGTTTTAGATAGTTATTAAATAATATTGATTGATTTTTTGTTCTTGGAAATCCGTCTATGATAAATCCATTGTAAGATTGTTTAGTGGTTATTTTTTGTTTGATTAATTCTAAAACAAAATTATCATTTATAAGAAATCCGTTGTTTAATGCATGATGTATTTTTTTTGTTATGTTAATATTATTTTTTATAGGTGAACGCAAAATGTTTCCTATATTAATATGTGTTATGTTGTAATAGTTTTTTAATAATTCAGCTTGTGTTCCTTTTCCTGATCCAGGAGGTCCTAATAAAATGATTCTTATTGTCATATATATAGCCTAATGTATTTTATAGTTGATGATCTTTATTTTGTTTATATCTGGCTTTAATGATAATTTTGTTGTTTTTATGTATATTATCATATTGTTTATTAATAAAATTATTTTCAATATGTTGGGCACTATCTAAAGCTACACTTACAACAATTAATAATCCAGTGCCACCAAAATGAAATGGCATAGGATTAGATGTGATCAAATGTATTATTAATGGCATAGTGCAAATAATAGATAAATATAGTGATCCACTGAATGTTAATCTATTAATAATAAAATGAATATAATTTGATGTAGATTTGCCAGGTCTTATTCCAGGAATAAATCCACCAAATTTTTTAATATTATCTGATACATCTATAGGATTAAATTGTATATTTGTATAAAAATATGAAAAAAAAAATATCATTATTATTAATAGTAATTGATATAGCCATTTCCCAGGAGTTAAGTGGATTTGAATAGCATTGAGCCAATGAATATTGATTATTGATGTTATAATTGTAGGGAACATAATAATAGTAGATGCAAATATAGGAGGCATCACGCCGGCTGTATTAATTTTTAATGGTAGATGTGTTGTTTGACCTCCATATTTTTTGTTTTTAATAATTCTTTTAGCATATTGTATTGGAATTTTCCTTTGTGCTAGTTCAATAAATATTATGCCGATTAATATTATTAACATCATAGCAGATATGATTAGTAGTTCTGGTATTGTATAAATATTGTTTTTAATTCCTATTATACTGGAATAAAGTGCATTTGGTAATTTAGATATAATACTTGCAAAAATAATAAGAGATATGCCATTGCCTATGCCCTGTTCTGTAATTTTTTCACCTATCCACATTATAAATACTGTTCCTGCTGTTAATGTCAACATAGTGATTACAATAAAACCAAATCCATTCCATAGATGTAAAATATTGTGATTGATGTTAATTTTATTATATAAATATTGAGTTTTAAAATATTTAGTTATCATTATACTTTGTAATAATGATATAATTACAGTACTATATCTTGTATATTGAGTGATTTGTTTTCTACTAAGATCATTTTCTTGTTGCATTTTTTTTAATGTTGGAATAATCATAATCATTAATGACATTATAATAGATGCTGTGATATAAGGCATTATCCCTAAAGCAAAAATACTTGCATTTTCAATTGCGCCTCCGGAAAAAAAATTAAAAAAATTTAAAACATTATTATTATTTGATGTGTGTAAATAATTTTTTGTTGCATTGTGATTAATGCCTGGAATTGTAATAAAAATGCCAAGACGATATATTGCTAAAAAACAAAATGTATAAAAAATGCTTTTTCTAAGTTTTATTATATGTAATGCTTTAATAAAATTGATCATTTAGTGTTTCGATTTTTATCAGGTTTTATTAAGTTAATAGTGCCTCCTTGTGTGATGATTTTGTTTTTTGCATTTTTAGATGTATAATGTATATCAAAATTTAATGGATATTTGATGTTTCCATTTCCTAATATTTTAATTTTAGATATATTTTTATGTATTAAATGATGTTGTTTTAAAGTTTTAATATTAATAGTTTCATGTTTTGTAAAATATAAGGCTATTATACGTAGATTAATGATAGCATAATGGTTTTTAAAATTATTATTGTTAAAACCAATTTTAGGTACTCTTCGTATTAATTGATTTTGTCCTCCTTCAAATCCAATTCTAACATGTCCGCTTTTTCTAGATTTTTGACCTTTATGACCTCTTCCACTCGTTTTTCCATATCCACTGCTTTCACCTCTACCTATTCTTTTATTTTTTTTTCTTTTTTTTATTGAGCTTTTTAAATTATGTAAGCCATAATTATCTTGTTTGTCTTTCATTTTAATAATATATCCAATATGTTGTATGAAGTTAATTATGTAATAATTTTAACTAAATGTTTTATTTTAAATATCATTCCATGCATAGCTTTATTATTTTTAATATTTTTTGTATGTCCAATATGTTTTAATCCAAGAGTTTTTAATATGATTTTTTGTTTTTTTGGACGACCTATAGTGCTTTTAATTTGTTTAATTGTTATAAAGTTAATATTCATAGTTTTGTATCATTAGTTATATTGTTATAATGTTATATGAAATTTTATGTTTTATTAAAAATAATTTTTTGCAATCCATTTAAAGTGGCTTTTACTACATTATGTGGATTATTACTACCATATGATTTAGAAGCAACATCTTTGATGCCTGCTTTTTCTAGTACAGCACGCACTGTTCCTCCAGCTACAATGCCGCTTCCTTCATATTTTGGAGTTAATAACACTTTACTTGCTCCAAAATTTCCTATAATTTTATATGGTAAAGTATTGTTTTTTAAGTTAATAAAAATAATATTTTTTTTTGCTTGATCACTTCCTTTACGTATTGCTTCTGGTACTTCATTAGCTTTCCCAAGTCCTATGCCTACATGACCTTTTTTGTCTCCTACTACTACTAATACGCTGAATGAAAATCGTCTACCACCTTTAACGACTTTAGCTACACGGTTAATGCATATTATTTTCTCACTAAATTCTTTTTGTTCATCATGATGTTCTTGCATGATTTTAACTCCATAAGTATTTTATCTATATTTAAAATTCTAATCCTGCCTGTCTAGCTCCTAATGCTAAAGATGATATTCTTCCTATATATTTAAATCCGTTTCGATCAAATATTCCTTTATTAATACCTTTGTTTTTTAATTTTTTAGCAAATATTTTTCCTATTTCTTGTGCAATTTGTGTTTTGTTCATTGTTTGATTTAAGTGTTTATTAGTTTTATCAATACTAGATGTTGATGCTAATGTAATGTTTTTTACATCATCTATAGCTTGTATATATATTGATTTATTGCTTTTGAATACGCTTAATCTAGGCATTTTATCAGTTCCATGTATTGTTTTTTTTATTTTTAATTTTCGTTTCATGCGTAACCCTTTTTTTTTGTTTTTTTTTATTATAAATTTTAAATTTGTATACATGATGTGTCTGTCCTTGAATTTAATAATTATATATTATATTTGAATTTATGTATATAATATATTATTTATTGGTTGATTTGCCTTCTTTTCTTTTAATGTTTTCATAGGAATATCTAATTCCTTTGCCTATATATGGTTCTGGTTTTTTGTATGCTCTAATTGTGGCTGCTGCTGTGCCAAGCAGGTGTTTATCTATG
The DNA here is from genome assembly GCA_964385015.1 of uncultured Myxococcales bacterium. Classification (GTDB taxonomy): domain Bacteria; phylum Myxococcota; class UBA727; order UBA727; family JABDBI01; genus CAYLLS01. Next base: position 87,534 of record CAYLLS010000001.1, read on the forward strand.
CTACTTAAAATGATTTCATTGTTTTTATCGTTTAGTCTAATGTTAATATTTTTTGGAATGATAAAAAATTTAGGATTAGAATAGCCTAAATGTAAAATTAATGTATTATGTTTTAAAATAGCTTTATAACCTATGCCATGTATTTTTAAAATTTTAATGTGATAATAGTTGACTCCAGTTATTATATTTGCAATTAAACTTCTAAATAATCCATGCAGACTTTTAGCAAGTTTTGTTTGTTGGTTTATATTAATGTGTAGAAATTTATTATTGTTATTAATTATATTAATTAATGGATGTATTTTTAATGATAAACATCCTAATTTTCCTTTAATCTTGATAATGTTGTTATTTAAATCTATTATAGTATTATTAGGTATTAATATAGGTTTTTGGCCAATGCGAGACATTGTTGAACTCCATAATAATTATTAAAATGAAATTATTAAATTACCAAATGTAACAAATAATTTCTCCACCAATGTGTTTGATTTTAGCTTCTTTGGCAGATATTATTCCTTGTGAAGTAGATATAATTGATGTGCCAAATCCGCCGAACACTTGTGGTATTTTATGTGCTTGTTTATAAATTCTTAATCCTGGTTTACTAATTCTTTTAATGCCATTTATTACTGATTTTCCATTTTTATATTTTAATTTAAGTAGTAATATTTGATTATTATTTTTTTTTTTGCATTGTATGTATGAAATATATTTATTGGTTTCTAAAATTTTAGCAATTTTATATAATATATTAGTTTTTCTGATGCTTATAAATTCATGTTTTGCCATTAATGCATTTCTTATTTTAGTTAAAAAATTTGCTATTGGATCTGATGTCATAATAAAAAACCTGTTTATTTAAATGGGATGCCTAAGTGTTTAAATAGTAAATATCCAGCTTTATTATTTGTTGTGCTAGTTATTAAAGAGATATTAAATCCTCTAATTTTTTCTATTTTATCATAATTTACTTCTGGAAATATAATTTGTTCTTCAATACCTAATGATATATTTCCATGTCCGTCTAATTTACTGGAAATGCCTCTAAAATCTCTTACTCTTGGTAATGCGATATTAATAAGTCGATCTAAAAACTCCCACATTTTATTTCTTCTTAATGTGATTTTAATGCCAATATTCATATGTTTTCTTAATTTAAAAGCAGCAATTGATTTTTTTGCTTTTGTTATAATAGCTTTTTGGCCACATATTAATTCTAATGTTTCACGATTTGAATTAATAATTTTAGGATTGTGTGCTGCATCACCTATACCCATGTTGACTACAATTTTTGTTAATTTTATTGTTTGCATATAATTTTTTAATGATAATTGTTTATATAATGTTTTTACAATTTCTTTTTCATAAAAAATTTGCAATCTTGGTTTTTGATTGTGTGCCATTTATATGCCTTATTATTGAAAATGTTATTATGTATTATATTTTTATAGTATCTAAATTTTTGCCTTTAATAATTCTAATTTTTTTATTGTCTTTTGTATGTAATGTGCCAGTTCTCACTGGTCTTGAATAAAATTCTGACATTAGCATTATATTAGATATATGTATTGATCCTATATCTTTAATAATTCCACCTTCTGGATATTTTGCATTTTTTTTTGGTTTAATGTGTTTTTTTATATTAGCTATGTTTTGAATTTTTACTCTTTGTTGTTTATGATTAATGGATATGATTTTACCTATTTTCCCTTTTTTTTTTGAGTTTCCAGTTATTATTTTTACTAAATCACCTTTTTTTATATTCATATATATTTAACCTATAATTTATTATTTAATGTTGATTAATGTTATAATACTTCAGGAGCTAATGAAATAATTTTTGCAAATTTTTTAGTTCTTATTTCTCTAGCAATTGGTCCAAATATACGAGTTCCTATAGGTGTTCCTTCTTTATTTATTATTACAACGCTGTTACAGTCGAATTTAATATATGATCCATCAGATCGTGATATTTGTTTTTTTGTTCTAATAATAAGGGCTTTAACTATAGATCCTTTATTTATTTTAGATGATGGAATTGTTTCTTTTACGCTACATGTAATTATGTCTCCTATAGATGCATATCGCCTTTTAGATCCACCTAATACTTTTATACACATGACTTTTCTAGCTCCACTATTGTCTGCTACTTCTAATAATGTTTGAGATTGAATCATATTTATTACTCCATAATAGTATTATTTAATAATTTTTAAAAGACGCCATTTTTTTGTTTTTGAATATGATTTACTTGTTATGATGTTAACAATATTGCCTATTTTGCATGTATTGTGTTCATCATGAGCATAAATATTTGAGCTTTTTTTGATATATTTTTTATATTTTTTATGTTTAATTGTTCTTTGTATTTTAACAGTAATACTTTTATTAGAAAGATTACTAATTACAATTCCTTGCAGTGATTTTTTATTGTTTTCGTGTTTATTGTTATTCATTATTATAAAACCATATTTTATGAATTTAATGTTTTTTGTATTTGTATATTAGTTAAAATTTGTGCTAATTGTTTTCTAGTTTTCTTATATATTGTTGTGTCTGTATTTGTTTTATATTTTTTTTTAAATCTTATTTTTAGTAATTGATATCTTATTTTATGAGATTTTTTTATAAGATCTTTAATTTTATTATTATATTTCATATATTAGCTCTATGTGTTGATATTGTCTGTTATAATTCTTCTTTATATGTTATTATTTTTGTTTTAATTGATAATTTGGAAGATGCTAATTCCATAGCTCGTTTAGCTAAATTATATTTTACACCATAAATTTCATATAGTATTTTACCTGGTTTAATAACTGCAACCCATCCTTCGGTATTTCCTTTTCCTTTTCCCATTCGTACTTCTGCTGGTTTTTTCGTTATTGGTTTGTCTGGGAATATTTTAACCCAAATTTTCCCATCTCTTTTTACATGTCTTGTTAAAGCAATTCTAGCAGCTTCTATTTGTTGTGCTGATATCCATCCATGTGATAATGCAAGTAAGCCTATGTTTCCAAATGTTAATCTATGTCCCTTTGAAGCTTTCCCCTTTATGCGACCTTTTTGTTGTTTTTTGTATTTTGTTTTATTTGGAGATAACATTTTATTATACCTTTATGAAATGTATATTATGTTTGATGTTTAGATAAAATTTCACCTTTAAATAACCATACCTTACAACCTATTTTCCCGTAAGTGGTTTTAGCTTCTGCAAATCCATAGTCTATATTAGCTCTTATTGTATGCAATGGTATTCGTCCTTCTTTATACCATTCTTTTCGTGACATTTCTGCTCCACCTAATCTTCCAGAACATGCAATTCTAATGCCTTGAATACCAAATTTTTGTGAAATAGAGATGGATTTTTTCATAGTTCTTCTGAATGGTGTTCTTCTTTCTAATTGTTGAGCTATATGTTCTGCTAATAATTGTGCATCTGTTTCTGGTTTTTTAATTTCTTGAATATCTACAAAAATTTTATTATTTGTTATTTTTTTTAATTTTATTTTTAAAGAGTCAATATCGACTCCTTTTTTACCTATAATGATTCCAGGTTTAGCAGCATGGATGATTATTTTGCATTTATTAGCAGCTCTTTCGATATGTATATTGGATATTCCACTTCCTTTACATGTGTGTTTGATAAATTTTCTTAAATTATTATCTTCTAACAACCAAATAGCGTAATTGGTTGATTTAAACCATTTTGATTTCCATGTTTTATGTGTTTGTATTCTAAAACCTATTGGATTAACTTTCTGTCCCATGTGTTACTCCATATATCTAGTTATTTTTTTTGTTCAATGAGATAAACTTTAATATTAGATGTTTGTTTTCTTATTTTGTTTGATTTGCCTTGTGCTCTTGTTATAAATTTTTTGTTAAAAGCACCTTTATCTGCAAATATTTTGTGAATTATTAATTTATCTGCATTATGTCCGTTAATTACAGCATTAGCAATTGCTGAATCAAGTAATTTTTTTAATGGTTTTGCAGCAGATTTACGTTGAAATGTTAAATAGTTTAAAGCCATATTTACTGGTTTATTGCGAATGACATTTAATATTATTCTAACTTTACTAGCACTTATTTGCAAGCCTATTAAACTAGCTTTTCCTTTATTAGCTAATTTAATTTTTTTTCTATATTGAGCTTTCGCATATTCTTTAGTTGCCAATTAAATCTCCTTATTTTTTTTGTTTTTTGTTTGCATTATGTGTAATAAAATGTCTAGTTGGTGCAAATTCTCCTAATTTATGGCCGACCATATTTTCAGTAATAAATACTGGAATAAATTTTTTTCCATTATGTATTGCTATAGTAAAACCAACAAATTCTGGAATAATAGTTGAACGTCTTGACCATGTTTGAATAATTTTATTTGCAGGTTGTTTTTGATGTAAAATTTTTTGCCACAAATGAGCATCAACGAAGGCTCCTTTTTTACTAGATCTTGGCATTAACATCTCCTATGTTTTTTTTTTGAATAAGCATATTATTAATTATGATTTTCTTCTTTTGATAATCATTTGTTGTGTGCGTTTGTTGTTTCTTGTTCTGTGACCTTTTGTATATACGCCCCATGGGCTTGATGGATGTCTACCTCCAGAGCTTTTGCCTTCACCACCTCCTAATGGATGATCAATAGGGTTCATTGATACCCCTCTATTATGAGGTTTTTTCCCAAGCCATCGGCTTCTGCCAGCTTTGCCTAATTTTATAAGTTCATGTTTATCGTTTCCTACTTGTCCTAATGTAGCACAACATTTTAGATGTACCATGCGAATTTCTGAAGACGGCATTTTTATTGTAGCATATGATTTTTCTTTTGACATTAATTGTGCATAAGTTCCAGCAGCACGCACTAATTGTCCACCTTTTCCTGGTTTTAATTCTATATTATGTATATGTGATCCAAGTGGGATATAATTTAATTGCAAATTATTACCTAGTTTAATTGGTGTGTTTTTATCTGATATGACAGTATCATTTAGTTTGATATTTTTTGGAGAAATAATATATTTTTTTACGCCATCTATATATTGTAATAATGCTATTTTTGCATTTCTGTTTGGATCATATTCAATATTTATAATTTTAGCTAGTATTCCTAATTTATTTCTATTAAAATCAATTGTACGTAATTTTTTTTTATGTCCACCACCTCTAAATCTCATATTTATGCGCCCATTATTTCCGCGACCTGAAATAGATTTTTTGCCTTTAATTAATTTTTTAGGAGATTTTGATTTATTAAATGATTTATGGATTACATTTGTCATCATGCGTCTTGATGATGTTGTTGGTTTGTAAATTTTAATATTCATTGATTTCCTTAGCTTTATTTATATTAAAACATGTTATGTACAATAATTTTTATTTATATAATATATATTTAAGAAATATTATTGTCATTAATAATTTTAATATAATTAATATCTGTTTTTTGTCTTAATTTAATTAATGCTTTTTTAAAATTTCGTCTTTTACCTTTCGTTTTTCCTATTCTTTTGCATTTGCCACGATAATTCATTGTGTTTATTTTTAATGGTGTTATTCCAAATAATTTATAAATTGAATTTTTAATATTATATTTATTAGATGTTATGGATGTTTCTAATGTAATATAATTATAATTATTTTGTAATTTTTTACTTTTTTCAGTTAAAATTGGTTTTTTAATAATATTATATATTGTTTTCATTTTATCATTTAATTGTTAAATTGTTTTTTTAAAAAGTTTAGATTCAATTGTTAGTAATGCGTTTTTAGTTAGTAATAAATATTTAAAATATAGTATATCGTATATATTAATACCATTTACATGTAAGTATTTAACATTTTGTAGATTTTTTATGCTATTTTTTAAATGATTATTATTAATATCTACTATTAATGCTTTATTATTAGTGCATATGTTAGTTATGATTTTATTGATATTATGTGTTGTATAATCTTTGATAAGAAAATTACTAATTATTTTTAGATTTTTTTCTTTGGCTTTCAAACTTAATGCTGAAATGAGAGCAGCTTTACGTTTAGTTTTTGGAATTTTATATGTATAATTTCTAGGTTTAGGTGCAAAAGCTATGCCGCCACCAATTTGATGTGGATTTTTCATAGATCCTTGTCTTGCATGACCTCTCCCTTTTTGAGCAAATGGCTTTTTATTACTGCCTTTTACTTCACTTTTTGTTAGTAAAGATTGACAAAAATTTCTTTTTTTTGCTCTTTGCCAATTGACAATTTCTGTTAATAGATATGGTTTAATTGTAGAAGATAAAATATTGCTTTTAAGAGTTAAATTTTCAATTTTGGTATTGTTGTAATCAAAAACCTCTATAGTTGTCATGTTTGTTCTCTTATATGTAAAATTTAATGTTAACTTTTTAATTCGACATCAACACCAGCAGCTAGATCTAATTTCATTAATGCGTCTATTGTTTGTTGTGTTGGATTTAATATATCAAGCAATCTTTTATGTGTTCTCATTTCAAATTGTTCTCTTGATTTTTTATCGGTAAATACGCTTTTTAATGTTGTATATTTAGAAATCGTTGTAGGTAATGGTATAGGACCTGCAATGTCTGCTCCAGTTTCTTTAGCTGTAATAGTAATCTCTTTAGCTGATTGATCTAATAATCTTGCATCATATGCTTTTAGTTTAATTCTAATTTTATTTTTATTTAACACTTTGAATTCCTTTGATATTTTAAATGTGATTATTCTATAATTTTAGTAATTATTCCAGCACCAATAGTGTGTCCACCTTCCCTAATAGCAAAGCGTAATTTTTTATCCATAGCTATTGGTGTTAATAATTCTATAGTTAAAGTTACATTATCTCCTGGCATAACCATTTCAGCATTATTTAATGATATCACTGTTCCTGTAACATCAGTGGTTCTAAAATAAAATTGTGGTCTATATTTGATAAAGAATGGAGTATGTCTACCACCTTCTTCTTTTGTTAATGCATATACTTCAGCTATAAACTTTTTATGAGGTGTAATAGATCCAGGTTTTGCTAACACTTGTCCTCTTTCAATATCTTGTCTTTTAACCCCTCTAAGAAGACAGCCAACGTTATCTCCGGCTTGTCCTTGATCTAATAATTTTCTGAACATTTCAACACCTGTAATTATAGTATGAGTTGTTTTCTTAAATCCTACTATTTCTATTTCTTCACCAACTTTTATAATGCCTGATTCTATTCTTCCAGTTACAACTGTGCCACGTCCTGAAATTGAGAAGACATCTTCAACTGGCATAAGAAAATTTTTATCAATATTTCGTATTGGAACTGGAATGTAAGAATCTATAGATGCAATCAAGTTGTTTATTGATTTTATACCTATTTCACTATTATCGTTATTTAATGCTTTTAAAGCAGATCCTCTAATTATTGGAATATTATTGCCTGGAAATTTATATGTATTAAGTAAGTCACGCATTTCTAATTCTACAAGATCTAATAATTCTGGATCATCTATCATATCTACTTTGTTCATAAATACTACTATATATGGAACGCCTACTTGACGTGCTAGTAGAATATGTTCTCTTGTTTGTGGCATAGGCCCGTCTGCACCGGAAACAACTAGTATAGCTCCGTCCATTTGTGCAGCTCCAGTAATCATATTTTTTATATAATCTGCATGTCCTGGACAATCAACATGAGCATAATGTCTATTTTTAGTTTCATATTCTAAATGTGCTGTAGAGATAGTTATGCCACGTTCACGTTCTTCAGGTGCTCTGTCTATGTCGCTATAAAGCATTGCTTTAGTATTGCCTTCTTGTGATAAGATTTTAGTTATTGCTGCTGATAAAGTAGTTTTCCCATGATCAACATGGCCTATTGTTCCTATATTAATATGTGGTTTGTCTCGATTAAATTTTTGTTTTGCCATAGAATGACTCCATTGTATTTTTGATTTATTATGTTGTGTTTATATTAATAATTTTATTATCTATATTAATTGGTACTTTTTTATAATGTGCAAATTCCATCGTAAATGTGGCTCTGCCTTGAGTTCTTGAACGCAATCCGTTAGAATATCCAAACATTTCTGATAATGGAACATGTGTGTTAATTATTTTCAATTGATTTTTTTCTGTTATATTAGTGATTTTACCTCGTTTGCTATTGATGTCTCCAATAACATCACCAAGAGAATCTTCTGGAGTAATAATATCTGCTTTCATAATAGGTTCTAATAAAATAGGATGTCCTTTTAATGTGCCTTGTTTAAATGCTATCGAACTAGCTATTTTAAAGGCTATTTCGCTAGAATCGACATCATGATAACTTCCATCTAATAGAATAACTTTAATATCTACAATTGGATATCCAGCTCTTATTCCGTTATTTAATGTTTCTTCTATGCCTTTTTTAATAGCAGGAATATATTCTTTTGGGATGGCCCCACCGACAATTTTACTTTCAAAAATAAAGCCTTTTCCAGGTTTGTTTGGTTGTATTTTTAAATATACATGTCCATATTGTCCTCTGCCACCAGATTGTTTGATATATTTGCCTTCTTGTGTTATTGTTTTAGTGATAGTTTCTTTATAGGCAACTTGAGGGTTGCCAACATTAGTGTTGATTGAAAATTCTCGTTTTAATCTATCTACTGAAATTTCTAAATGTAGTTCTCCCATACCAGCAATAATGGTTTGTTTAGTTTCTTTGTCAGTAGTTATGCGTAGTGATGGATCTTCTTTATGAAGTTTATGTAAACATAAATTCATTTTTTCTTGATCTGCTTTATTTTGTGGTTCTATTGCTAATGTGATAACAGATGGTGGAATTTTCATAGATTCTAATATTATAGGATGTTTTGGATCGCATAAAGTATCTCCAGTAATAGCGTCAATGCCAATTGCTGTAATAATATTGCCAGAATTTGCTATTTCTACATCTGTTCGTTTGTTAGCAAACATTTTAACTAATCGTCCAATGCGTATTTTTTTATTATTACGCATATTTAAAAGAGTCATACCTTTTTTAATAACACCAGAATATATTCGTAAGAAAGTTAATTGACCATATTTATCATTAATAATTTTAAATGCTAATGCTGATAATGGTTCTTGATTACTTGCTTTTCTTGTAATTTTATTGCCATTTGCATCTTTTCCTATCATTGGAGGTATGTCTATAGGCGATGGCAAAAGATCTACAATCATATCTAAAACAAATTGAATGCCTTTATTTTTAAATGCAGATCCACAAAATACAGGTGTAAATAAATTATTAATGGTGCCATGTCTTAAAGATTTAATAATGTCTTTACTGGTGATTTGTTTGCCGTATAAATATGTTTCAGCAAAATTATCATCGCAATCAGCACAGTTTTCTAATAATTGTTTTCTATATTTTATAGATTTAAATTTCATATTATTTGATATTTCATTTATCTGAAATGTTGAGCCTAATGAATCATTGCTCCAAATAATTTCTTTCATGTGAATTAAATCTATAATACCTTTAAAGTTATTGTTTATTCCAATTGGCAAAGTAAGAATAATGGTTTTTTTATTTAATCTTTTATAAATCATATCTGCACATCTGTAGAAATTAGCCCCTATTCTATCCATTTTATTCACAAAGCATATTCTAGGAATGTTATATCTATCTGCTTGTCTCCAAACTGTTTCAGATTGCGGTTCAACTCCAGCTACTCCATCAAATATAATAACGGCGCCATCTAAAACTCTCATAGATCTTTCTACCTCTATGGTAAAATCTACATGTCCTGGAGTATCAATAATATTTATTGTAAAAATATCATTTTCCCCCCATGTGCAAGTTATTGCTGCTGATGTTATTGTAATTCCACGTTCTCTTTCTTGATCCATATAGTCTGTAATTGCTTCTCCGTCATGTACTTCACCTATCTTATGACTGAGTCCAGTATAATATAAAATTCTTTCAGTAGTAGTTGTTTTGCCTGCATCAATATGAGCTACTATTCCTATGTTTCGTATGTGTTGTAATAAAGTTGTTTTAGTCATAATAAAATTTAATAAATAGAGTTATAATGTTACCATCGGTAATGTGCAAAAGCTTTATTTGCTTCAGCCATTTTATGAGTTTCATCTTTTTTTCTGCATGCAGAACCATGATTCATTGATGCTTCTATAATTTCTGCCGTTAAACGTTCGCACATAGTTTTTTCGTTGCGCATGCGAGAATAATCACGTAACCATCTAAATGCTAATGTTAATCGTCTATCTGATTGAATTTCTATAGGCACTTGATAATTAGCACCTCCTACGCGTCTAGATTTAACTTCTACAGTCGGTTTTATATTGTCTATAGCTTTTTTAAAGATTTTAATAGGATTTTCTTTTTTTATTGTTTTTATTTTTTGAAAAGCTTTATATATTATTTTTTCTGCAATTGCTTTTTTCCCATTTATCATAATAATATTTATGAATTTACTAATTATTTTATCATTAAATTTAGGGTCAGGATTAATACTTCTTTTGGTTGGGTTTTTTCTTCTTGGCATAATATCCTCAATTTATAATTTTTATTTAGGTTTTTTAGTCCCATATTTTGATCGTCCATGTTTTCGTTTATTTACACTAGCTGTATCTAATGTGCCTCTTATGACATGATAACGAACTCCAGGCAAATCTTTAACTCTTCCACCTCTAATTAATACAATAGAGTGTTCTTGTAAATTATGTCCTTCGCCTGGTATATATGCTGTTACTTCTATACTATTGGTAAGTCTAATACGTGTAACTTTTCTTAGTGCAGAATTAGGTTTTTTAGGAGTAGTTGTATATACTCTTAAACATACACCACGTTTTTGTGGACAAGCATTTAAGTGTGGAGCATTAGAACGTTTTTTTTTGTTTTGTCTGCCATATTTTATGAGCTGATTAACTGTTGGCATTAAAACCTCATATTTTTATTGTTGTTTTTATGTTTATATTATATTATTGATATATAAATTTTTGTAAACTACATATAATAAATATAGTATTATATATTTTATAATTTTTATATAGTCTAGCTTCATTAAATATTATTAATGATTTTGTCAATCCACTTTTTCATTTTTATTATGTTGGTATTTGTGTAACTTGATTTTATTGATTAAATTATATTAATCATTTTTATTTATATAATATAATGAATTTAATTTTTTTATTATTTAATTTTGATAATTTATATAAAGCATTTTTAGCACAATTTAATGTAGCTGTTTTTTTGTTTTTTCCATATCCACAACCAATTTTTTTGTGATTTACATATGATTCTATTATAAATCTTGTATTATGATTTGATGATTGTTGTTCTTTGGTAAAATATAATGGAGTTAAATTACATAAGTGTTGTATTTTTTCTTGTAAAATTGTTTTATAATTTTTACATTTAATATGTAAATGACTTGATGGATTTCCTAATACATGTTCAATTAAATTTGTAGCAATACGAATTCCTCCATCTAAATAAGAAGCTCCTATAATTGCTTCTAATGTGTTTGATAATATATTGGCTATGTGTGTTTTGCCTGCATTATGTATAGTATTAGATAGATATATATATTTTATTAAATTGATTTTTTTTGCATATTTTGTTAAGTTTTCTTTACATATGTATGCTGCTCTTAATTGACTTAATATACCTTCATTTATGTTATGATGAAATTGGCATAATTTTGATGTAGATACAAAATTTAATATAGAATCTCCTAAAAATTCTAAAGTTTCATTGTTTTTAATATTTATGTGTGTATGAGTGTAGCTTTTATGTGTTAGACTTTGAAATAGTAATTTTTGATTGTGAAATTTATAATTTAATTTTACTTGTAATGTTTCAATATTAATTTTATGTATATGTTTAATAATTACAATCCTTATTGATCAGTAGTTTATAATTAACAGTGTTTATATATAATTTTATATATATTATATATTATATTTCATGTATTTGAAAGTTTTCCTTTAGATTTATTATTTCTATATATAATTTTTAATGGGATGCCTGTAAAAGTAAAATGTTGATGTAATTTTTTAAGTAAATGTTTATGATAAGATATATTAATATTTTTTGGATTATTACAAAAAAATAAAAAAACTGGTGGTGATGTAGTTATTTGTGTGCCATATAAAAATTTATTTTCCTTGTTTTTTATATGGTTTATGGAATGTCTATTAGTTATTTGTTTTAACCATTTGTTCACTATTGGTGTAGATATTCTAGTATTATAAAATTTGAAAATTATTGTAGCATATTGAAAAATTTTATTAATTCCATAATTATTAAATATTGATGTAAAATGTATAATAGTAAAATATAAAGATGGTATTGCTTTATAAAGTTGTTTTGTATAAGCTGTTTTAGATAAGTTTTTATTTATAGCCAAATCCCATTTATTGACTATAATAATAATCCCCTTATTTTGTTGTATAGCTATAGATGCTATTTTAATATCTTGTTTAGTTATACCATATTGAACATCTATCAATAACATTATAATATGACATTTATTCATAGATTTTAAACTTAATAATATAGATTGTTTTTCTAAATTATTTTGTATTTTAGATTTATTTTTAATGCCTGCTGTATCTATTAAAGTATATTTTTGTTTATTATGTATAATTGTATTATAAATTGCATTTGTAGTGCTATGTGGTTGTTGTGAAGTAATTAATCTATTATTATTTAATATTTTGTTGATTAAACTTGATTTGCCAACATTGGTTTTCCCGATTAATGCTATTTTAATATTATTTTCAATTATATTATTCTTATATGTTTTAAATGTGTTTGTATTATATAGGTTAGTAATTCTTTTATTAATATGTAATAATAATTTATTAATTCCGATTTTTTGTAATGCTGAAATTTGTATAATAGGAATATTTAATAATGAATAAAATTCATATGATTTTAATATTAATTTTTCAGAATCGCATTTATTGATAAGCAATATAATTTTATTGTCATATTGTCTTATATTATTTGCTATTTTTATATCTAATGGCATAAGTCCAGTTTTAGCATCTACAACAAAAATTAATATATGTGATTTGTCTATAGTAGTTAATGTTTGTTGATATGTTTGTTCATAAATGTTATTATTACATATATCATTTATGCCACTTGTATCTACTATGTAATATGGCATTAAATTATTATTTATTAATTGATATATTATATCTCTTGTAGAATTATGTATATTATTTGTAATAGAAATATTTTTTTTAGCAATTATATTAAATATTGTGCTTTTCCCAACATTGACTCTACCTATTAATGTGATAATAGGTATTTTTTTTTTATTATTATTCATTTATATATATAATATTATATCAATATATTTATATATTATTGATATCTTCTATAGTTTTTATAGGTTTAAGTGGTTCTGATTTAATTAATTTTTTGCCTGTCATAATGATATTTAAATCATTCTCATTAATTGTTTCATATTTTAATAATGCTTTGGCAATATTATGCAAAAGATTTATGTTGTTTTGTAGCAAATTTTTTGCTCTATTATATTGAAGTAGTATTGCATTATAAATTTCTTTGTCTATAGCTTGTGAGGTTTTTTCTGAATATATTGATGATTGTGTCATATCTCTTCCCAAAAATATTTCTCTATCTTTTTGTCCATATGTCATAGGACCTAATTTTCTAGACATGCCCCAATCACAAATCATTTTTTTAGCTAATTCTGTAGCTTGTTCAAAATCATTGGATGCGCCACTTGTTAATTCATTAAATATGATTTCTTCTGCTAATCTACCACCCATGAAAATAGCAATTTTATTTTCAGCATATGTTTTACTGATTGAATATCTATCTTTTGTAGGTAATTGCATTGTTGCTCCAAGCGCTCTTCCTCTTGGGATAATTGTGACTTTATGTATTGGATCAGTTTCATATTTAATTAATAATGAAATTAAAGCATGACCTGCTTCATGATAAGATGTATTGGTTAGTTCTTTTTTTGACATGACTATGTTTTTTCTTTCAGCACCCATCATGATTTTTTCTATTGCAATTTCAAAATCTAACATATCAACACTATTTTTGTTTGTTCTTGCTGCATTTAATGCTGCTTCGTTGATTAAATTTTCTATATCTGCTCCACTCATTCCTGGTGTTGATCTTGCTAAAATATCGCGATTTACATTTTTAGATAATGGTATTTTTTTTGTGTGAACTTTGAAAATTGCATGTCGTCCTAATAAATCAGGTTTAGGCACCACTACACGTCTATCAAATCTTCCTGGTCTTAAAATAGCTGGATCAAGCACATCTGGTCTATTAGTGGCTGCAATAATAATAACACCTTCATTTGCTTCAAATCCATCCATTTCTACCAATAATTGATTTAATGTTTGTTCTCTTTCATCATGGCCACCACCCATTCCAGCACCTCTTTGTCTTCCTACAGCGTCAATCTCATCTATAAAAATAATGCAGGGAGAATGTTTTTTCCCTTGATCAAATAAATCTCTTACTCTACTTGCTCCTACTCCTACAAACATTTCTACGAAATCAGATCCAGCGATGCTAAAAAATGGCACACCTGCTTCACCAGCAATAGCTTTTGCTAATAGTGTTTTACCTGTTCCTGGAGGACCCATTAATAATACACCTTTAGGAATTCTACCTCCTAATCTTGTAAATTTTTTGTGTGATTTTAAAAATTGAACAATTTCCTCTAACTCTTGTTTAGATTCATCTACTCCAGCTACATCTGCAAATGTAATTTTAATTTTATTTTTATTCAGCATTTTAGCTTTATTACGACCAAAAGAAATAGCCCTCCCGCCTCCTGATTGTATTTGTTTCATAAAAAATATAAATAATCCTATAATCATTATCATAGGCAACCATTGTATTAAAATGACCCAAAAAGTACTAACTTCTTCTTTTTTAATTTGATATTTTGTAGAGTATTTAATATTGGCGTTAATAAGTGATTTTAAAATACTATCTGTTAGAATCCCTGTAGTTTTAAAATGATTGCCATTTTTAAATTCTCCTACAAATGTTTGTCCTGATATGGTGATTTGCTTAATTTGTCCATTATTAATAGCTGCAATGATTTCGGAAAATATTCTTTCATTTTTTTGATTATTAGAATGTCCAAATAAGCCCCAAGCTGTTATAATAAACAATCCAAACATTAACCATATTAGTAATGTTTTTTGATATTGCTTCACCAATAAACTCCGTTTTATATATATATTATGTAAGTTAAATTTATATATTTTATATGTTAATATTATTTCATAGAAAATTACAATAATAATGAAAAATTAGTCAACATTTTTTTTTTATAATAACTTGGTTTTTAAATATAATTATTGTTGCATATGCAATATGGCAATATTTTTTTTTCTGTTTTGTAAAATTTAAACTGTTTTTATTATTATAAATAATATTTGCAATTACGTTTATAGATTTTTCAGTATTTCTGAGGTCTTTTTTATGTAGTAATAATGATAATATATGTTTTAATATGATTTTTATTATTGCCTTTGTATGTTTTTTAAAATACAATTTAATAATTGTTATGTTTTTTATAGATATATTTAATATATTTTTTGTTATGTGTAATAATGCTCGTTCATTATTATATGTTTTTTGTGATAGTATAAATAATCTTTTAATGATATGATGATAATATTTTTTTAGTTTCGGTATTATGTTATATCTTATTTGAGCTCTTTTTGATATTTGTTGTATATCTAATTTGTCTTGAAAGTAGTTAATTATATTTGTTGCATTTAGTGATAGTAGTAATGTTTTTTTATATATATGTGCAAATGGTCTTAGTAGAGTTAGTTTATACATATATATTTTATTAACTAATCCACTGCCTGATATGCCTCCTCCATATCCAAACAAGTTTAATAAATATCCTTCAGCGCTATCATTAGCATGATGGGCTGTGCAAATAGATTGAATATTGTATTTTTTAGCTAAACGCCATAATTGTTTATATCTAAGAATACGCAAGTTAGATTCATTTTTATTATTTATATTTGGTAAATTAATGATTTTAGATTTAAATCCTAGTGTTTTTGCTCTAGCAATTACTATATTGCCTTCATTGTATGATGTATTTTTTGTTTTATGATTACAAAACACTATTATTAATTTATCTAAAATATTATTTGGCCATTGAATGATACTTTCTAATAAAAGTCTAGAATCTGAACCGCCGCTAATGGCTAATATTATACCATTCATAAGATATGGCTTTATATTAATATTAAATGTATTAAAAATTGGTTGAAGAGATCTTCTTTTTATGGTTTTTACTTTATTTGTGTTTAAATAATTATTCATTATAATAAAATATATTTAATATATTTATATATTTTGTGATTCTATGTTTTTATTAATTAATAATCCACATGCAGCATTTATATCAATGCCTCTAGCTTGTCTAATAAATGTTGTTAAATTATTGTTTAATAATATATTTTGAAATTTGATTATTTGTGTATAAGTTGGTGTTTGAAAAGCACTATATATATGTGGATTATATGGTATTAAGTTAATTTTAATATTTAATAATTTTTTCATTAAACAAACAAGTTCCATAGCATGTTTGTTGTTATCATTTATATTTTTAATTAATACGTATTCAACAGTAATTTTTTGATTATTTTTTAGTGGATATTTTTTACAAATTTCCATTAATGATGCAATATTCCATTTTTTATTAATAGGCATTATTTTAGTTCTTATTATATTATTTGGTGCATTTAAGCTAATAGCTAATTGTACATTAGTTTCATGTCCTAATTTAATAATATTTTTAATAATACCTGATGTTGATACAGTAATATTCTTAGATGAATATAATTGTCCATGTTGATGTTTTAATAAATTAATAGAACGAATAACATTTTTATAATTATGCAATGGTTCTCCCATTCCCATATAAACTATATTATGTATTATTCGCATGTTTTTAATATATTTATTATTAAAATATTGTTGTGGCCAATGTATGTTGTGTAAATTAGTTAAGACTTCATAAATTTGACCTATTATTTCTGATGGGAGCAAATTACGAATAATTTTATTTTTTCCTGTTGCACAAAAAGAACAGTCCATAGCGCAGCCTATTTGACTAGATATACATATAGTGCATTTTTTTGATTGTGAAAATCCACATATCAATACGCTTTCTATAATATGTCCATCAAAACATTTAAATATATATTTTCTTGTGTCATCTTTACTTGTCATAATTTTAATTATTTTAGGACTATATATTTTATATGATGATATTAATATATTTCTTAACGGTTTAGGAATATGTATGATATTTTGTATATTATTAATGCGTTGTTTATGTAATGAAAAAAATATTTGTTGTGCTAAATATGATTTATAGCCTAATTTTAAGATGATTTTTTTTAACTCTGTTCCATTAAGGCTAAGTATGTCTTTTTTTTTGTAATATTTCATGTATGTATTTTGAATATATTATATTTTAATTGTAATATTAAATTATAATTATTGTCTCAATATTAATGATTAGTTATAATATTTATTATATAAATCGTTTTTGTGCTAATCTTTTTTCTCTTTTTCTAGTTCTTGCTTCTGCTGCCCTTGATTTTAATTTTTTTTTTATTGATGGTTTGAGATAGTATTCTCTTTTTCTCACTTCTTTTAAAATTCCAGCTTGCTCAACTTTACGTTTAAATCTTTTTAATGCTTTTTCTACATTTTCACCTTCTCTTAATAAAATTTTTATCAATGAGACACCTCATTATGATTATATGTATTTAAAATAATATTAATTTAATACTTAATAATAATGAATGTGTATGTCAATATATTTATTTACAAAAAATTAATATTTTGAGGAGTGTTGTGTCTTTATATTTTTATTTTGCTTTAATGTGTTATATTATAATATTAAGTATTATTTGCGTGATATATTATCAAAAACAAATTCAAAATAAAGATTTTGTTTTAGGCAATCGAAAATTAAACTATTATATTGCAGCAATTTCTGCAAATGCTTCTGATATGAGCATATGGATATTTATGGGATTGCCTGTTAATATTTATAAAGGTGGATTGATTAATTTTTGGATTGTTATCGGATTAGTTGTTTTTATGTTTTTAAATTGGCATTTTATTGCTCTTAAATTAAGAAATGATACAGCAAAATATGATGCAATAACATTATTTTCTTATTTTGAATATAAGTTAGATGATAAACATGGAATGATAAGAATTATTAGTGCATTTTGGAGTTTGTTTTTTTTATTAATTTATATTGCAGTTGGAATTATTGGTATAGGGTATTTTTTTAAATTAATGTTTAATATTAATTATAATGTA
This sequence comes from uncultured Myxococcales bacterium, assembly GCA_964385015.1. Lineage (GTDB taxonomy): Bacteria > Myxococcota > UBA727 > UBA727 > JABDBI01 > CAYLLS01. The sequence continues at coordinate 105,904 of CAYLLS010000001.1, forward strand.
GGATGTAGTTTAGGCGTTGTTGTTATTGTTATATATAGTTACATAGGAGGGTTTAATCTTATATCTATTATTGATTTTTATCAGGGAATGTTCTTATGTGTTGTAGTGTGTTTGGTCCCAATATTAGGATTAATTAAAATTGGCAATATACATGTTATTAATAATATATTATTTAATGTAAATGTATTTTATTCTTTTATGTCTAATTTAAATAATGATATGATAATAAAAATATTTAATTTAAGTATTGGATGGGGATTAGGATATTTTGGACAACCTCATATTTTAAATAAATTTATGGCGATTAAAAATGATCATGATATTAAAAAAGCTAAAATTATTAGTACAGTATGGCAAATTTTAACTTTATCATTTTCTGCACTAGTTGGTGTTGTTGCTATTGTTATTTTAGAAAATGTTGATAATGTTCAATTAATTTTTGTTTATATGGTCAATGAATTAGTTAGTCCATTTTTTGCAGGAATAATTTTATGTGCTATTTTATCTGCTACGTTATCCACTGTAGATTCTCAAATTTTAGTTTTATCTTCTATTATTAGTGAAGATATTTATAAAAATATAATTAATCATAATGCATCACATAAACAAGTTTTACAAGTATCTAAATATAGTGTTATATTAATTGCTATTATTAGTTTATTGATTGCTTTATATACACGAACAAGTATTTTTGAATTAGTACATTATTGTTGGATTGGATTGGGTTGTGCTTTTGGTCCTCTTATTATCATGTGTTTATATTATAAACATATTAATAAATATGGAGCTTTAAGTGGAATATTAGTTGGTGGTATTTTGGGATCTATATGGCTTTATTTTGAATTTAGTATTTCAGCTTCATTTTTAGGTTTTGGTTTTGGGTTGTTAAGTATTTTTTTTGTATCTAAATTGAGTTATAAGTTTATTTAATGTAAGTTATTTTGTTATGCCAATAATTTGTCCCATATGAATTTTGTGGCCTAAATGTTGTATATGAGGTATAAAAAAATTATGAGAAGAAATTAACATTAATATTGATCCAAATTCGAATCTTCCTATTTCTTCACCTTGTGCATAATATTTGTTATATAATTTATAATGTTTTTTGATATTATTTTTATTAGTTATTACATAATTATCAAAATTAATTTTTATTTTTCCTACTAATGTTGCTCCTATAGCAATAATAGCTAATGTATGATTAAATTTATATTTAATGTTATTGATAAAAATAATTATTCTTTCGTTTTGACATAGTAAATTTTTTATATTTTTAATAGCTATTGAATCTACAGGCCATAAATTTCCTGGAATATATATGCATTTATTAATATATCCATTTATAGGCATATGAAATCTATGATAACTGTATGGTGCAAGATATAATGTAATAAAATATCCATTATTAAATGTTTGTGATGAATAATTATCACCTATCATATCATATAGGTTATATTGTTGATGTTTTATTTTCATTATCATGTTGTTATTTATATTGCCAGATTGAATCAAGAATCCATCACATGGGGATATAATATTTTGCATGGATATATTAATTTTCCTAGCATTATGTTTTAATTTTCTAGTAAAAATATCTTGTAAACTTATAAATTGATGTAAAGGTTTATTGATTTCTTCAATGTTTATTGTGAATAAATAAATAAATAGTTTTATTTGTATTGTAGATATATGTGTAGGTAATTTTAGCTCTAATATTTTACTTATTAATTTAGAAATTAAGTTTTTTGGAATTAGTATTATAATATATTTATATAGTTTATGTATTGGTGATGTAAGTTTATAAGACATAAGGTTAAATATATATAGTTATTGTGATATTATATAATTATTATGTTTCATAAGATAATGTAAGAGTAGACCTAGAGCTTATTAATGGGTATGAATAGTGTCTTGCTTTAGAGAATGCTATAATGTTATTGCTGATTAAAGACATAGAAAAATTGTTAATTTGTGCTAATATAATATGAAAATTATTTTCACACAATATACGAAATTCACCTGGATCTGGATATATTATGTCGTTAGGTATAAACATTTGAAAATATCCATTGTATGATATAGGAATGGAAAATATTTTAAAATTATATTGAATGTGCATATCGCTGCCAACGTTTAATGCATATTCAATAATTTTAGCATGTAAGTCATAATTTGCAATTATACCAAGATCTATATATGGCATACTGTTATATGTATCAATTACATAACCGGCAAAGAAATTGAATTTCTTGTCTTTTATAGAAAATTTTTTTCGCACAGAATAATATCCTTCTAATTTTGATTTTGGTGTTCTTTGCATAAGTTGTGTTGCATAAGTTATGTTAATCATAGGAGTTATATGAGCTGAGTTAATATATTTATAATTGTATTGTTTTGTTGGAAATTGTATTGACCAATTTAAATTTAATTGATCAATTCTAGCATCTTGTTTATTCCATATATCCATATTTTTATAATATCCAAATCTCACATTTTTGTTATATTTTAATGAAATTGAAAACTTATTTGTTATATATTTTGATTTATGTGTTAATGTTGTTTTGAATTTTATAAATATATTATTATAATCTGCTCTGCGTAATTGGTTATTTGATAAATATAAGTGTTCTTGGCTTATATATCGTTTTAAAATATGTAAGTACTTATTAGAACGCAAATGTGACATGCCTATATTGCACGTGTTTATATCCCATGATATTTTTGGGTGTTTTATATGATAATTGGTTAATTTATAATTATTATATAAAATTGAATAAATGTTTTGAGATTTATTTATTAAGTTATTTGTATTAAGTATGTTGTATTTAAAGTTAGATGTTACAGAAGTTAAAACATTGAACAGTCTCATTGGATATACATGTTGCATAGATTTTTCTAGTATTAATCTATTAATATGATTATCATTATTATGTTGAGACATGAATGATATCATATTAAATATATTTTTACTTATTATTAATTTATATATGTTATTATTGACTATTGTGATAACCTTGGATTGTTGTGTTTTCATATGGTTAGCATATGATATTGTATAATTATTATGTGGTGGATGATTTGTTAAACGAATTATGCGTCTGAGCTTTTTGCCTTTTATGTTTAATGTTACAATTTGATTTTTCTTTGTTATTAATTGTTTGATTATATGATTTTCATTTTTATATATTTGTGGTTTATGTATTTTAATGGGATTAAGAATTACGATATCTGCATTTTCTTTATTTAATAATATATTGCATAAAATTTGATTGATTTTAATTACAGTAATGTTATTATTGTTTATGTTGTTTGAATGAGCAAAAATATTTGTTATATAAATAATTAACATAATAATGATTTTTTGTTTCATCATTGATAACCCTGATAGATGATTGATAATATAAGAATTTTGTTTTGCATGTTGTATTAAATATATGTTATTTGAATATAAAAATGTTTAATAATAATGTTATAAAAAATCTCCTGGATTTTTATCTTTAGCTTTTTTGTAGCTTAGTCTAATTTTTCCATTTTTATTAATGCTTGTTACTGCAATATTTATTTGATCTCCTTCTTTTAGTATATCGTTTACTGTATTTACTCTTTTATGTGATAATTCTGATATGTGACATAGACCTTCTGTTCCTGGAAAAATTTCTATAAAAGCACCAAAATCAAATATTTTTTTAACTAATCCTTTATAAACCATATTGATTTCTACTGTTTTAGATAAGTTTTTAATAATTTCAATGGCATGATCTATTTTAGCAAGACTTACTCCTGATACTTGAACTGTGCCATTATCATTAATATCAATTTTTGTATTAGTTTTCGATATAATATTTTTTATAATTTTACCCCCAACACCAATTACATCTCTTATTTTAGTTGGGTTGATATTAAATGAAACTATTTTAGGTGCATGTAATGATAATTTATTAGGTGTAGATATAACATTTTTTATTTTATTTAATATATATAGATAACCTTGAGTTGCTTGTGTAAAAATCTCTTGTAAGTTTTTAGTTGAGATATGTGCATTTTTAACATCCATTTGTATAGCTGTAATCCCTTTTTGTGTACCACAAATTTTGAAATCTATATCTCCTATATGATCTTCATCTCCTGAAATATCACTTAATATTATATCTTGTTGATCATTTTTTATTAATCCCATGGCTATTCCTGATATTATGTTTTTGATATTTACACCGCCATCTAATAGTGCTAAACTAGCTCCACATACTGTTGCCATAGATGAAGAGCCATTAGACTCTAATATATCTGATACTAATCTAATTGTATATGGGAATTCTTCTTCGTTAGGAATTATGTTAGCTATAGCTTTTTCAGCTAATGAACCATGTCCAATTTCTCTTCTTGAAATGTTTTTTAATATGCGTGTTTCATTTACACAGAATGGCATAAAATTATAATGTAACATAAATTTTTTAGAGAAATTATTTGCTAAAGTTTCTATTTTTTGTTCATCTTCACGTGTGCCTAATGTGAGAGTTACTAAAGCCTGTGTTTCTCCTCTAGTAAATATAGCTGAACCATGTGTTCTTGGCAAGCAATTGGTTTCTGCGTATATTTGTCTAATTTCATTATATTTTCTTCCATCTTGTCTTGTTTTTGTTGTTATCAAATTATTGCGTATTATATTTTTTTTTATATTATCAAAACATTGGATAGCGATATTTTCATTATGATTACTGAATTTATTTATAATTTCGTTTTTTATTTTATTAATATAGTTATTTTTGATTCTTTTGTTTGTCATATTTAAAATATCAGATAATTTATGTTGATTACAAATTGTTTTTATATCGTTTATCATGTCATCATTTGATTGTTCATTCCATGGTGTTTTTATTTTGCCTATCATATTACCCATATCAATAATAGTATTTATAATTTTATTGTTATATTCTTGTGCAAAATTGATAGCTTCTATAATATCATCTTTTGAAATTTCTTGTGAGTGACCTTCAATCATTATAATAGAATCTTTAGAACTAGTAATGAGTAAATTAATATCACTATTATTTTGTTGTGATATACTTGGATTTGCTATAAGTTTATCATTAATTTTTCCAATTTTTATTCCTGCTATAGGTTTTATAATTGGTATATTGCTAATATGTAATGCCATCGCAGCTCCACATAATGCCAATACATCTGTATCTTGTTGTCCGTTATGTGAGATGACAGTAGTGATTATTTGTGTTTCATAATTATAGTTATTTGGAAATAATGGTCTAATAGATCTATCAATAATACGTGATCTTAAGATTTCATGATCTTTAGGTTTAGATTCTCGTTTGAAAAATCCGGCTGGAATTTTACCAGATGCATATGTTTTTTCTATATAGTCACATGTTAATGGCAAAAAATTAATATTTGTTTTAGGTTCTAATGATGAGCATACAGTAGCCAAAACTATTGATTCTTCACATTTGACGATTACTGAACCTGCAGTGTTTTTTGCAATTTTACCACTTGAAAATTCAATTTCATGATCACCTATTAATATTTTATTGCTATAGTAGTTATTGCTATTATGTATGAATATATTATTTTTTTTAAGTTCTGTTGGCATTATTTGTCCATAATTTAGTAGTTATTGAATATTAGTATTGTATAGTTAGTATAAGGGATATATATAGATTATTTTCGTAATTTTAATGTTGCAATTAATTGTTTATAACGTTTGATGTTAGTTTTATTTAAGTATTTTAGTAAATTTTTTCTTTTATTTACTAGAATCAATAATCCTCTTCTTGAGTGATTATCTTTTTTATGTTTATTAAAATGATTAGTTAAATAATTAATTTTTTTTGTAAAATTAGCTATTTGATATTCTGATGATCCAACATCTTTATTATGAATTTTAAAATCATTAATATTGATATTTGTTTTCATATGTATCCTTAATTTTGTTTAATAGAGGTTATTGATTTATTCATTAAGAAGCAACTTTATGAATTATAATAAGTAACTTTATTTTAAAGTATTAAAATGTAATAAAATAATGTCAGCATTTTACCATATAATTTCATTTTTGTGAAATAAATTATTTAATGCACGGCTTATGGTAAAAAATAGATCACTTAATCTATTTAAATATATGATGATTTCAGGTCTAATATTGTTATAGGTTTTATTTAATGCAATAATAATTTGTTCTGTTTCTCTTATTTCTACTCTAGCTAAATTACATTTACAAGATAATTCACAACCAATTGGTAATATAAATTTTTTTAATTTTGGTAATTGTTTATTAATTTTATCAATAAATGATTCTATATATGTTATTCTATTATATTGTATTGTGTTTTTTAATTGTATTTTTGTATTGTCATGTTGTACAATTGCTAATTCTGCACCTATGTTAAATAGATCTTTTATAATATTATGTATTTCATTTTTATATAGTATGGGTAATTTTTTATCAGAGTATATATATCCTATATATGCGTTGATTTTATCTATAGAGCCATATGCTATGACTTGAAGATCACTTTTTAAAATTCGTTTTTTACCTAATAAACTTGTGTATCCTTTATCACCAGTTTTTGTATAAATTTTCATTATGTTTTGAACCTATATAAGACTTTTAAAAAATGTTTTGTTTTTTTTACATTATGTACTCTTATAATATTAATGTTATTTAATGTGGCAAATGCCGTAGTGCTTAATGTTGCGTTATCTCTTTGTTGTGGTAATGGAATATTTGTTATTTGACCTAAAAACTTTTTGCGGCTTGCTCCATATACTATGCCGCTAGATATGTTTTTAAAGATATTTAAATATTTACTTAATTCTATATTATGATGAATGTTTTTGCCAAAACCAATGCCAGGGTCTATTAGTATTTTATTAGATGGAATATTATTTATGTTTGCTAATTGTATTTTTTGTTGTAAAAAATGTTTAATTTCATAAAACATATTGTTATAAATTATTGGTGTTTTATGCATGGTTTGTGGATTGCTTTTATTATGCATTATAATAATAGCATCTGCATTATGAATAATTTTTAACATGTTTTTATCTGATAATGCTGAAACATCATTAATCCATGATGCTCCTTCGTTTAAACATTGTTTAGCAACTTCTGATTTATTTGTATCTATACTAATATTGTTTATGCCTCTTAATACTAGTGATTTAACTATTTTAACAATTCTATTTAATTCTTCTTTTAGTGTTATAGGTGATGAAAATGGTCTACTTGATTCTGCTCCAATATCAATTATATCAGCACCTTCTTGTATAAGTTTTTCAGCATGTAGAATAGCTTTATCAATAATATTAAATCTACCTCCATCAGAAAAGCTATCAGGTGTAATGTTTAGTATCCCCATTATATAAGTTTTTTTACCTATTATAATGTTTTTATTGCCACATTTTATATTCATTATATATTTATATTTATATTATAAAGTATTTTTTTAAAAATATCATTTTTGTTGCCATTTCCATTTATTATATTTATGTTGTGTAAAGATTTTGCTAAATATAAATATTTTTTTCTAATATTTTTTTGCAAATATATATAATCAAATAATTCTATATTTTTATTGCGTTTTTTTCTTCTTAATTTAGCAATATTTTCATGTACATCTATTAAAAAAGTATAATGTGGTAATGGTGCATATTTATTTAACGTTTTGATCCAATTTATATTTAATTCGTTTCCTTGATATGCTAAACTTGACATTAAATATCTATCACAAATAACATGAATACCATTTTTTAGGTTATTATGAATATATAATGCATAATGATTAAGTCTATCAGCTGCATATAAAAGTGCTAACTGTTGTTTTTGTAAATAATGTATTGTATTGTTATTTTTTTTTAGTATTTTTCTTATCAATAATCCAGAATCATACATGCTTGGTTCTGATGTGAATAAAGATTTTATATTTATGTGATTAAAATAATGAACAAGTTTTTTTGCTTGTGTTGTTGACCCAGAGCCATCTATACCTTCAATAGCTATTAAAAATGCTTTATTCATAGAAATCAACCTCATGTAAATTTGAGAATAATAACAATATTTTTTTTAAAAATCTATTTTGATTAATGTTAGTGTATATTATTTTTTTAGTATAGTTTTAATTTTTTTAGTAGCTAACTTAAGTTTTTTAGTATTAATGTTGGTTTGTATATTCATAGAATTTAACATGTAAATTAAATCTTCTGTAGCAATATTTCCAGATGCTCCAGGTGTATATGGGCATCCTCCTAAACCACCTGCAGAGGCATCAAATGATGATATGCCGAGAGTTAACGCTACTAATATATTAGCTAATGCTAGTTTATTAGTATCATGCATATGTAATGCTATTTTATCAATAGGAATATATTTTTTTAGTTCATTTAATATATAATATGTTTGTATTGGATTACCAATGCCGATTGTATCACTAATGCTGATTTCACAAGCTCCATATTTTATAAATTTTTTGGCAATGCGAATTAATGTGCTTATGGACGTTTGCCCTTCATATGGACATCCAAAAGCAGTTGAAATATATGCTCTGAATTTAATATTATTTTTATTAGCGTGATGAGCGATTTTATTATATTGGAATAAAGATTCATTAATGGTTTGATTAATGTTTTTTTTATTGTGTGTATTAGATGTTGATATAACAAAAGAAATTTTATTGATACCTAATTGTAATGCACGATCATAACCCTTCATATTTGGCACTAAAACATAAAATTCACTGTTTTTTATTTTATGCATTTGTTGAATTTGAGTTACAAGCTCTACTTGATCTGAAAATTGTGGTATTATTTTAGGATTAACAAATGATGTTATTTCTATTCTAGATAATCCACTTTGTAATAATTCTGATATAAATATAATTTTATCTATTGTATTAATAAAAATACTTTCGTTTTGAAGTCCATCTCTAGGTGATACTTCCATAATTTTTACATTATTGGGCAAAGAATTAAACAGATTATACTCCTTATTAAACAATATTATAGTTGCATATATAATATTAAAAAGTTTTTAAAATTTGATTTGCAATAACTAATCGTTGAATTTCACTTGTTCCTTCGTAAATTTCTGTTATACGTGCATCTCTAAAGTATCTTTCCATTGGGAAATCTTTTATATATCCGTTACCTCCAAAAATTTGCATTGCTTGATGCGTAACAAAAGATGATGTTTCTGAAGCATATAATTTAGCCATAGCTGCTTCTTTTATAAATTTTTGGTTAGCATCTTTTAATGATGCTGCTTGCATTGTCAATAACTTAGCGCTTTCAATTTTTACTGCCATATCTGCTATTTTTTGTTGAATTAATTGAAACTTGGATATTGTAGTGTTAAACGCTTTTCTTTCTATGGAATATTTTACAGCAGCATTAAAAGCTGCTTGAGCAATACCTATTGCTTGTGATGCTATCCCGATTCTTCCACCATCTAATGTTTGCATAGCAATTTTAAAACCATCTCCCTCTTGTCCTAATAGAAATGTTTTAGGTATAGTACAATTATCTAACATAATGTTACAGGTAGAAGATCCTTTGATGCCAAGTTTATTCTCTTTTTTACCTAATGTTAATCCTTTATATGGAATTGGTATTAAGAAAGCTGAAATTCCATGATGTTTTAATTTTTTATTTGTTGTAGCAAATATAATTGTTGCATTTGCTTCATATCCATTGGTTACCCATGCTTTAGTTCCATTTAAGATATAATTATTATTGAGTAATGTAGCTTTAGTATTAGCTGCAGCTGCATCAGATCCATTTCCAGGTTCACTTAGTGCAAAACATCCGATTTTATTCCCTTTGGTAAAGGGATGTAAAAATATTTTTTTTAATTCTTTAGAACCATGTTTTAAAATTGGATCACAATATAATGAGTTATTGACACTCATAATTACCCCACATGATGCACAAGCTTGACTAATTTCTTTTAATGCCATTACATAAGCTTTAGTGTCAAATCCGCTACCATTGTCATATTCTGGAATAAAAACACTCATTAATCCCATTTGACCCATTTTTGTTATTTGTGTCTTAGGATATGAGCTTGTTGAATCAATGATTGAGGCTTGATTTGTTAGTTCTTTTCCAGCAAATTCTATGCATGTTTTTTGTAAAATAAAATGATGTTCATTTATGTTAAATATACTGTTTTTATATATCATAATTAATATCCTTTAAAAAAAACTTTTCTTTTTTGAATAAATGCATTTATTCCTTCTTTTTTGTCTTCTGATGCAAATATTTGATTAAAAGATAATTCTGTTAATGTATCATTATAAAAATGATTATATGTGTCTATATTTAATATTTGTTTGCATAATGTTATGGCTAGTGGACCGCAATTGATGATATTTTCAGCTTGTTTGATGGTTTCAGTTAATACATTATTTTTATATATTTTATTTATTAATTTGATTTTTAAAGCTTCTTGAGCGTTGATTTTTTTCGCAAAAAAACATAATTCTTTAGTATAATTTAATCCAATTTGTCTTTTTAATCTTCTTAATCCTCCAAAGCCAGGGATTAAGCCTAATGATGTTTCAACTAAACCAAATATAGCTGTTTCATTTGAATAAATAAAATCACAAGATAATGCTAATTCTAATCCACCACCTAATGTAAATCCATTTACTGCAGCAATAACAGGAATTTGCATGTTTTCTATTGTATTAAATATTTTATGACCTAATTTTGAAAATGACGTTGCTTGTTTTGGTGACATAGTTTGCATTTCTTTAATATCAGCACCTGCAGCAAAACTTTTATGACCAGCACCTGTAATAATTAATATTTTTTGTGTTTTATCATTATTAATATCATTAAGTGTAGTATCTAAATCTAATAAAACTTGTTTGTTTATAGAATTTAATTGTTTTTCTCTATTAATTTTAATAATGCTTATATGATGTTTTTTTTCTATGATTAATGTTGGTAAGTTCATTTTAAATTTTATCCTATATATTTTATTATTATTGATAAAGCACTGCCACCACCTATACATATACTAGCACATCCTAATTTTGCTTGTTTATATTGCATGCTGTTTAATAATGTACATACTATTCTTGCGCCAGAACATCCTATAGGATGTCCTAAAGCAACTGCTCCTCCGAAAATGTTTACTTTATCATGAGGTATATGTAATTTTTTCATAGTTACAATTGGAACCACTGCAAATGCTTCATTAATTTCAAATAGGTTAATGTCTTTAATATTAATATTAATTTTTTTACATGCTTTTTGTATAGAATAAATTGGAGCTGTAGTAAACCATGATGGATGTTGTGCAAAACTTGCTATGCTTAATATTTCTGCAATTGGTTTAATACCTAATGATAAAGCTTTAGTTTCATTCATTAGTATTACAGCTGCAGCGCCATCATTTATTTTAGATGCATTTGCAACAGTAATTGTTCCTTTTTTGTTAAAAATAGATTTTAAGTTTATCATTTTTTGTAAGTTAAAATTATTTAATTCTTCATCTTGTGTTATCTGTTTATTAGGTTTTGTTTTACATATAATTGGTGTTATTTCGTTATCAAAAATATTTTCTTTTGTAGTCATTAAAGCTCGTTTATAACTATGTTCAGCAAATAAATCTTGTTCTGATCGAGAAATATTATATTTTTCAGCGCATAAATCTCCTAAATTTCCCATGTGCATTTTACTATATGGATCCCATAAACCGTCATGTATCATTGAATCAATCATGTGTTTATTTCCCATTTTCATTGTTTTTCTTGAATTTAATAGCATATATGGACTTTGTGACATGTTTTCCATGCCACCAGCAATAATAGTGTTATATTCTTGTGTCATAATTGCTTGATATGCAAGTATAATAGATTGTAATCCAGAACCACAGACTTTATTAATAGTGGTGCATGGAACGTTATTTGAAATGCCAGCAGCTAATGATGCTTGTCTGGCTGGTGCTTGTCCTGAACCAGCACTTAATACTTGTCCCATAATTACTTCATCAATTATGTTAGTATTTATCTTATATTTTTCAATAGCACCTTTGATAGCTGCTGCTCCTAAATCTGTTGCTTTGATATTGTTTAAACATCCTAAAAAAGATCCTATAGGAGTTCTTGAATATCCTACAATAACTGTTTTGGTCATAATTAATTCCTATTTATAAAATAAATTTATTTAAATCTTCATTTTGTATGATTGGTGATAATCTAGTTGAAACTAATTCAGCAGTAATGTTAATTGTTTTGTGTTTTATATTTGGTGCTGAAAAACTTTCATGTTCTAATAGTTTTTCCATAACTGTATATAGTCTTCTTGCACCTATATTTTCTTGAGTTAAGTTGACTTTTGCAGCTGTTTTAGCCAATTCTTTAATCCCATCTGTGGTAAAATGTAATTGTAGATTTTCAGTTTTCATTAATGCTGTATATTGTTTTACTAAACTGTTGTCTGGTTCTGTTAAAATTTTTATAAAATCATGTTCTGTTAAAGAATTCAATTCTACACGAATAGGAAATCTTCCTTGTAGTTCTGGAATTAAATCAGATAATTTTGCTGTATGGAAAGCGCCTGCAGCAATAAATAACATATGATCTGTTTTTACTAATCCATATTTAGTATTAATACTAGATCCTTCTATAATTGGAAGTATATCTCTTTGTACTCCTTCGCGACTCACATCTGGTCCATTGCTTCTTGTTCTACCAGCTATTTTATCAATTTCATCTATAAAAATAATTCCAGATTGTTCGGCTTTGTTAATGGCATCTCTATGTATTTTATCTGTATCTATTAATTTTTGTGATTCATCTAATGTCATGGCTTTTAATGCTTCAGGTATTTTCATTTTTTGTTGTTTTTTTTTCTTATGTCCTAATGTGCTAGATATAGCATCTTGTAAATTAGATGCTATATCGTCCATTACACCTGTTTGTCCAAACATTTGAAATATTGTTGATGGCTGATGTTTATGTATATTGATATTTATTTCTTTATTGTTAAATTCTCCATTTTTTAACATAGATCTAATTTTTTCTCTACTATTTTTTGTATTGTTTGTATTTTCAGTATGATTAGTTTTATTTGGTTTAGGTAATAATATATTTAATATTTGTTCTTCTGCTAAGACAGCAGCTTTGTTAGCAACTGTTTCCATTGCTTTATTTTTGCACATATTTACTGATTTTTCTACAAGATCTCTTATCATAGAATCTACATCTCTTCCTACGTATCCTACTTCTGTAAATTTTGTTGCTTCTACTTTAATAAATGGCGCGTTTGATAGTCTAGCCAATCTTCTTGCTATTTCTGTTTTACCACATCCAGTGGGTCCTATTAAAATGATGTTTTTAGGAGAAATTTCTTCTCTTAATGGCATTGGAACTTGGTTTCTGCGCCATCTGTTTCTCAATGCTATGGCTACAGATTTTTTAGCTGCAGATTGTCCAATAATAAATCTATCTAATTCAGATATGATTTCTTTAGGAGTAAAATTTTGATTTTTAATGTCCATTTTATATCCTATAATTCTTTAAAACTTATATTTTTGTTAGTAAATATACATATATCGCATGCTATGATCATAGATTTTTTAGCGATTTCTTTAGCAGATAAATTAGTATTATCATATAAAGCACGAGCAGCTGCTAATGCGAAAGGACCTCCGGAACCTATTGCATATACATTTGTATCTGGTTCTAATACATCTCCAGATCCAGAAATTAATAAAATTTTGTCTTTAGATGCTATTAAAAGTAAAGCTTCTAATTTTTGCAACATTTTATCAGAACGCCATTCTTTTGCTAATTCTACAGCAGCTTTTGTTAATTGGTCTGAAAATATTTTTATTTTTTTTTCGAACATATCAAATAATTTAAAAGCATCAGCTGTGCTGCCAGCAAATCCAGCTAATATGTTTCCATTAGCTAATGTCCTTAATTTATTAGCTTTGCTTTTAACTATTGTGTTGTTCATGGATACTTGCCCATCTCCTGCTAGTACTACATTGTTGTTTTTTCTAATTGCTATAATGGTTGTTGCATGAAACATGTTTTTTAAAACCTAAGGTTGTTATTATTATATCATGTATTGTTTATAAAATATAATTTTATATTTATAAAGCAAAGTATATTATATTTTTTGATTTAGTAAGATAAGTTGATTATTACGTTAAATTAAAAAGAATTAAAAACCAAGCCTAGATTTTTTTTCTTCTGCAGTTGGAAGTGGATCTTCTTTTTCTGTAATATTAACACTTGTAGCTGATTTTTCTTCATTTATTTTAATCCATTTCTCCATGTTTGGTGGTAAATTAGATTCATCAAAAATTGCTTCTACTGGACATTCTGGTTCGCAAGCTCCGCAATCTATACATTCATCTGGATGAATATAAAGCATATTGTTGTCTGCATAAAAACAATCTACAGGGCATACAGAAATACAGTCTGTAAATCTACATTTATTACAATTTTCAGTTACAACAAAAGTCATAATAGTTATCCTTAATTTTAAAATTATTTTATAATACTACAAATATTAACATAAAAAATGATATGTTTAAAATTTTATTTAAATTTAATTTTATTAGCTGCTATTTCACGCAGAGCAATAACTTGTTCATTATTTTTGTATGGATTGATTAGAGGTTGACTTCCTTTCATTAATTGCCTGGTTCGATGTGATGCTAATATAACTAAAGCAAATCTATTATTAATTTTTTTTAAACAATTTTCTATTGTTACTCTTGCCATTTTTTTTGCCTAAAAATATTTATTTTATAAATTATATCATATTTTATTTTCAATATTATGTATATATAAATATTTAAAATATTATATTTTTCTTAATAAAATATTAAATTGTTTTTTTAAAGAGTGAAGTATATTTGCTATAACTATATGAATATCATTATCTGTTAATGTTTTCATATTGCTTTGAAATATAAGAGATAATGTTAATGTTTTTATAGTATTAGATATATGCGATGGATAGTATATATCAATTACATATATTTGTTTTAATATATGTTTAATATTTGGATATGATTTAATATATGATATAATGTTTGAAATTATAATATTATTATTCATGATTAATGATAAATTTTTTTTAATTGATGGAAATTTTGGATAATTATGAAATTTGATATCTTTTTGATGTAATTTATATATATTGGTTAAATTTAATTCAAATATAAAACATTTATGTTTAATTTTCAATTGTTTTTGAATATTTGGATGTAATTCTCCTAAGTAACCTATATTAATATTATTATTATTATTGTTGTATGTAGAACAAATATTCATATATATTTTTGGATGCACATAAAATTTATTTTGTTTTAGTGGCGTATTATTGTTATGAAAATAATATTGTATTTTTAATAATTTCAATGCTTTTTCTATGAACCCTTTAAAATCAAAAAATGTTAGATTCTTATTATTTATATTGTTTTCTTGATATGTATTGTTTGTCGCAATTCCAGAGAAATAGTATAATTCATTTGCCCAATATTGGTATTTGTTTTTATATTTTAAATTTTTAACAAATATATTTCCTATTTCGAATAATCTAATATTATTGTTATATTTATTTTGATTGGTAATGATATTTTTAATTAATCCTGGCAATAAACTTTGTCGCATGGCATTTAATTTATTGCTTAGTGGATTATTAATACGAATAATGTTTTGTTCATTTAAAATAGAATATTGTTTACTAATTGCTAATGAATTAAATGTGAAATTAATAGTTTCACAAAACCCAAAAGATATAAATAATGTTTTTAATAATAAGCTTATATCATGATATGTATATGAAACATAAGTATTTAAATTTGTATTGGTTGTAATCATATTATTCTTGATATTATGAAATCCAAATATTTTTAAAATTTCTTCTATTATATCTATAGGTTGTTTTATATCTACTCTATAAGTTGGAATGATTACTAATATTTTTTTGTTTTGTTTTTTTATGATTTTTATATTTAAGTAATATAAAATATTATATATTTTATGATTACTGATTTGTTGTTTTGATGTTCCAGATATTTTAAAAAACATATTAATATCAAATATGCATTTTTTATTTATAGTCAATGTTGAACTAGATTTGCTGTGTATAGATGATGCTAAATTTGCATTAGCATATTTTGTCATAAAATTAATAGCTTGTGTTAATGCTATAAGAGTATTATTAGGATTTATTTCTTTTTCAGTTATATTGCTTGATTTAGTATGTATATTATGATTAGAAACACTGTTTTTAATGTTGTTTTTATTGAAACAAGCGCTTTCTATCAGTATATTTTTAGTCTTATATGTTATTTTTGTATTATTGCTACCAATAATGCCTGCTAATGCAATTGGGTAACTATTATTATATATTACTATATCATTTTTTGATAATGTATGTGTAATATTATTAATGCTTGTGAACTGTTGATTTTTACAAGCAGTATCAACATTAATATTTATAATATGATTATCATGTATTAATGTATCATAATCATATACATGCATTGCTTGTCCTGTTTCTAGAGAAATATAATTTATAATGTCAATAATATTATTGATTGGGTTGATATGACATGTTATTAATTTTGTTATAATAAATAAAGGACTTTGCTTTATAGTAATATCTTTTAATAAAATACAGCTATATTTTTTACATATATTGGTTTTTTTAATATTTATATTGATATTTAATTTGTTAAATTTATATTTATTTTTTTTTTTATTGTTGTAAATGGTTGTTTTATATAGTGTACTTAATTCTTTAGCAATACCTAAATGGCTGTTTAGATCTGTTCTATTATATGATGTATTTAATGTTATTGATTTATCATTGGTGTTTATAATATCAAGAAATTTATGTCCTATTGCGTATGAAAAATATTTGTCTTTTAATATTAATGGATTTTTGTTATCTAATGTAAAATGCAAGTTTTCATTTAGGCTAAAAAAACAATTATTTTTATAATTTTTTATATCATTATAAATATAATCTTTTTGATTAAATTTATGTTTATATTTTATTATTAATATGTCATTTATTTTTAATTTATGATGCTTAGAAATAAATGTTTCAATATTTATACCATCAGATATTATATATTCAACATTTTTGTTATGATGTGTAATGATGTTATTAATTTGAGCAAAAATAGCATTGTTTAATGTCGTATTAAGGTTATTAATTTCATCAACTTCAATTCCTAATTTGATTAGATTATCAATAATATGATGATTTGTAATATTATTAGATTGTTTTATTAATTTTCTAATCCAATTAATACTAATTTGCATATATTACTCTTTATAAAAATGTTATTTTATTGTTAATATTATATTAAAACTGTTTTAATAAATTTAAGTTGTTTTCAAATAATAATTTAATATCAGGTATATAATATTTTAATAATGCAATTCTTTCTATGCCTACGCCAAAAGCAAATCCAGAGTATTTTTTAGTATTTATATTTGATGTTTTTAATACATTAGGATGTACCATTCCAGCTCCCATGATTTCAATCCAATTAGTGTTTTTGCATATTTTGCATATTTGATTATTATTATTGCAGTTAAAACAATTAATGTCTATTTCTATTGATGGTTTTGTAAATGGGAAGTAGCTAGGTCTTAAGCGTAGTTTGACATTGTCATGGAATATTTTTTTTATCAAATAAAATAACATGCCTTTTAAATGTGTGAAATTAATATTTTTATCTAAATATATAGCTTCGATTTGATGAAACATTGGTGAATGAGTTAAATCTTGGTCACGTCTATATACTTTGCCAAAACTAAAAATTTTCATAGCAGTATTTTTATTATTTAACATAGTTCTGATTTGTATTGGAGAAGTATGTGTTCTTAATAAAATATTTGAATTAATATAAAAAGTATCTTGTTTATTTCTAGCTGGATGATTAATATCAATATTTAATGCTGTAAAATTAAAGTATGTATGTTCTATTTCTGGGCCGTTAGTAAGTTGAAATCCTAATTTTGTAAGAATTTTAATTATTTTTTCACTTATTATTGATATCGGATGTAAGCTTCCAAGATTAGCATTCGTACTGGGTAAATTAATATCAATGTCAACGTTATATATATCTTTTTGTGTTGTGTGTATGATGTTGTTATATTGTAATTTAATGATTTTTTTTAATAAGATTTTAGTTTTATTGTATTCTTTGCCTAATATAATTTTTTGTGATAACGGTATATATTTAATTTGTTGTATTATATTAGATAGTTGACTTTTTTTTCCTAGAAACAAGATTTTAAATTGATCTAGTTCTTTTATTGTTTTAATTGATTCTATTGAT
This sequence comes from uncultured Myxococcales bacterium, assembly GCA_964385015.1. Lineage (GTDB taxonomy): Bacteria > Myxococcota > UBA727 > UBA727 > JABDBI01 > CAYLLS01. The sequence continues at coordinate 124,241 of CAYLLS010000001.1, forward strand.
ATTTTAGCTTTATTTATAATGTTTTTTAATGTATCTAATAAGTTGTTTTTATTGTTTATTGACATAATAAATATAATAATATTTCTTATAATATTGATTTTATTATTTTTTTAAAACCATCAATATCATGTATTGCCATATCAGCTAATATTTTGCGATTAATGTTTATGTTAGCTTGTTTGATTTTATATATGAATTTATTATATGTTAAACCAAATGTGCGAGTAATGGCATTGATTCTTATAATCCATAATTTTCTAAAGTTACGTTTGTTTCTTTTTCTATCTCGATATGAGAAAGTTAATGCTCTATGCACTGTTTCTTTTGCAGTTTTAAATAATCTATGTCTTCCACCATAATATCCTTTGGCTGCATTTAAAATTTTTTTTCTACGTTGTTTAGCTTTGGTGCCACGTTTTACTCTAGTCATAAAATTATAACTCCATTTTAATTTTTATTTTACATTAATTTTATTATTTTTTGAGCATCACATTTCTGCAAATATTTAGTTTTATTTGCTTGCCTTTTTTTTTTGCGGCTTTTATTACTTAAACAATGTTGTGTGCCTTTTGATGCATATTTTATTAAATTATTTTTAGTGATAATAAATCTTTTTTTAGCTGATTTATTGCTTTTTACTTTTATTATTTTATTTTTCATTGTGTACCTATAATATATTCATATTTTAGTATAGTAAAAATTAATTTTTGAGTGGTGATAATATCATTATCATTTGTCGTCCATCCATTTTAGCATGGTTTTCTATTGTTGCTTGATTGTTTAATAATTTTATAATTTTATCCATGATGTTTTTCCCTATATCTGTATGTACAATTTCTCTTCCTCTAAACACAATAGTTATTTTGCTTTTATTTCCATGTTTTAAAAATTTTTTTAGTTGATTGATTTTCACAAGAAAATCATGAGTATTAGTTTTAGGTTTAAATTTAACTTCTTTCATTTTAATGTTGTTTTGTTTTTTTTTATTTTCGGCTGCTTTTCTTTTTTGTTGATATTTAAATTTACCATAATCCATAATTTTACATACAGGTGGATTTGCTGTTGGCGAAACTTCCACTAAATCTAAATTTTGTAATTTAGCTTTATAAATAGCGTCTTTGGTATGCATTATGCCTAATTGTATTCCATCATTTGAAATAACTCTGACTTCAGTAGTTTTAATATATTTATTTATTTTAATTTTTAAATTTTTTTGTTTTGTATTAGTAAAAATGTTATGATTTTTATTTTTAATAACATTATGTTTAAATATATGATTTTCAGAATTTTTCAAAGCGTAAAATTTCTCCTAGAAAATATGTGTAAAAAAAATTTATATTAGCATTGCAAATAAATTATGTTTTTGCAACACATTAGTGGTATTTATATGGGATATCAGTTGAATTTTTATATAATATCAAATAACGGTGTTTTAGATTGTTGTTTTAAAAATTCAATCATTTTTGTTATTGACAATAATTGTTGGTTATTGTCAGATCTTAACCTGATGGTTACTTTGTTTAGTTCTTCTTCTTTATTCCCAATGATAATCATAATAGGAATTTTTTCTATTTGTGATTTTTTTATTTTGTATTCCAATGTTTCATTTGCAAAATTATGACCTACTCTAATTCCAGTTTTATAAATAATGTTTTTTATAATATTACAATATTTTATATTGTGTTTGGAAATATTTAATATTCTAACTTGTTCCGGAGATAACCATACAGGTAAATTTCCATTTAATTCTTCTATTAATATTCCAATAAATCTTTCAACAGATCCTAATATGGCTCTATGTATAATTACTGGATGTTCTAATTTATTATTGTATTGTTTGAATGTTATATTAAAGTTTTTAGCACTGTTTAAGTCTAATTGTATTGTAGAACATTGCCATATTCTGTTCATTGAATCTTGTAGTTGCACGTCTATTTTAGGCCCATAGAAAGATCCATTACCGTTATCAATTGAAAATGATAATCCAAGATTTGTAATAGATTTTTTTAAGATATTTTCAGATATTTTCCATTGTTGAATGTTGCCAATAAACTTATCTGGACATGTAGATACTAATATTTGAAAATTATTAAATTGAAACATTTTAAGTATATTTAAAGTTAATTGCAATGTATGTGTAATTTCTGTTTCTACATTATTGAAATCGCAAAAAATATGTGCATCATCTTGAGTAAATCCTCTTGTTCTCATTAGTCCATGTATTACACTAATGTTTTCATAACGGTATACAGTTCCAAATTCAGCAAATTTGATTGGTAAGTGTTTATAGCTTCTAATGGCATTTTTATATGCTAGTATGTGAAATGGGCAATTCATTGGTTTTAGTTGATATTCTTGATTATGAATATGTATTGAAGAAAACATGTTTTGTTGGTAGAACTGCCAGTGGCCAGATATTTTCCATAAATCATTTTTAGCTATATGTGGAGAAGAAATAAATTGATAATTATGTTTATAATTGATTTGAGTTATTATGTTTTCAATTAATTGTTTTAATTGTGCTCCGTTTGGAAGCCATGTTATAAGTCCTGATCCAATTTCTTCAGAATATTTATTTTGTAAAGTGATTTTAGTTTTATTATTTTTATTATGTTTATTGAATTTGTTTTCTATTAAAAATATTTGTTTTTTTTGTATTTTAGTAATGCAATGTGCAAATATTTTAATATTTATGTAATTATCTATCTTGTTATTTGTTTTAATTTCGTTAAAATTAATATGTTTGATATTTGCATCATTTATTATATTTATAATGTCTTTACATATATGAGATTGTTGTTCTAATAATGATGATATGTTATCATTTCTGTTAATAGTAGCATTTATTATGATATATGGTTTTTGTGATTGACTAATTGCTTGATAAGATTTTTGTTTTGTAGTCGTGTATAATTTTAATTGTTTATTTAATATTCTATGATCACGTTTTTTTTGTTTTTCTATGTTTTGTATATATTGTTGTAGTAATTGATGTGAGAAAAATGCTGATCCTGTTATTCGTTGCAGTATATGTTTATTATTAGATTTATAATATACGCTATAGTTTGATTCTAATTTAAAAGCCTTAATAAATCCTGTATGTGGGATATGAGGCCCATGACATAAATCAACAAAATTATCTAATGCATATAAAGATATATAATTTGCATTAATAGATGATAAAATTTTTATTTTATAAGGTTGTTGTAGTTTTTTAAACAATAATTTTGCATATTTTTTCTGTATTAATATTTTTTTAAATATTATGTTATTATTAATCATATTTTGCATTTCTTGTTTAATATGTATTAAATGTTTTTTTGTAACAGAAAATGGCATATTCATGTCATAATAAAAATTTAAATTATGTTTTTTTTGTCCTGTTACAAATTTAACATTATGAAATAATTTATTAATTGCAGCTGCCATAATGTGTTCACAACTATGATTTAATATGTGATTTGTTTCTTTATTATCTGTAGTTAAAAATTTTATTTTACAATTGTTTGGTAAAGCATCATTTAAATCATGAATTTTGTCGTTAATTATTATTGCAATAGTTTTTTTATGTAATGTTTTAGATATGGTTTTTAATAGATCATATCCAGTGCTGTAATATTTAATTTGTTTGTTGTTGTTGTCTGGTAATTTAATGTTAATATGTTTCATGAAAATATGCTTTTATTTGTTTTTATTCTTGATAATATTATTGGAAAATTTAAATAATAGGCACGAATGGAATTGAACCATCGACCTCTACTATGTCAAAGTAGTGCTCTGCCATTGAGCTACGTGCCTATTGAATATAGTAAAAATAAGACCAAAATTTTTATATTATGTCAAATAAATTATATTATAATTTTTTTTTTCTGTTATGTAGTTTCATATGTCCATTTTGTATGCCATTATCACATAAGGCTTTTAATGCACCTATATTTTGTGCTAATCCTACCGCAGCCATAACTCCTGATAATTTTTTAGCACTTTTGCCGAATTGATCTAAAATTTGTAAATTTTTTTGCACAGTAGGATGTATATTAATTATACCTCCAGTGATGCCAACAGCTAAAGGTAATTTTATTTTGCATTCGAGATGATTGTTGTGATTTATAAAATATGAAGTTAAACTTGTATATTGTCCACTTTGAGATGCAAAAGCATGAGCTCCAGCTTCAATGGCGCGCCAATCATTTCCAGTTGCAATTGCAACTGCATCAATGCCATTTAAAATGCCTTTATTATGTGTTGTGGCTCGATATGGATCTCTTATAGCAAATCGAAATGCATGAATTATATTATGTGCTGTATTTTTATTATTTGTATTTAATAATGAAATTGGTATTGAACATTTAGCACTTGCACATCGTTTATCTGATAAATTGGATAAAATTTGTAATCCTTTAGTGCTTGAAATTAATTTAGTGATTTTTTTACTTAACCCTTCTGCAACTTGATTGACAATATTAGCACCCATTGAATCACAACAATCAATTATGAATTCAACAATTAACATGGGTTTCCCGTTGTCAAATTTGGCAAATTTTTTAGAATTTGGTACTAATATTTTAGTATATATGTCTTTTACTCCACCACCTCTGTTTACCATGTTTTTACATAATTTATTAGCTAAATTTATAAGATTGATTTTATTTTGTTGAATAGTTTTGGTAGCTTGATGAATATTTCTTACTGTGTTTAATTGAATTTGACCTATCATATGAGATTTATCAACTTTTGTTTGAAATCCACCTGATTTCCCAACTAATGATGCTATTTTTGAACATGATGCTATAATGCTTGGTTCTTCAGTAGCCATTGGAATTAGTACAGAATATCCATCTATTAAGAAATTTATAGCAAGGCCTATTGGCAACCCAAATATTCCTATACAATTTTCTATCATCATATTAGCATAATTTAATGACAGATGATGTTCTGGTATAAAGGTTTTAATTTTATTTGTTTTAGAAATATATTGTGCATGTAAGATTTTTTGTCTTTCTAAAATAGTTAGATTGTAAAATTTTGGCATTCTAGATAAATATAAGTTTTCCATTTGAAGTATATATGTTTAAATTTTTAAAATAATATATTGTATGAAAATATGCTTGAAAAATACACAATAATACTATATGTTATATTATAATAATATGAATGTCAAAAATATTTTTATATATTTTTATTTTATAGATTATGTTAATTATTATATAATTAAATTTAATGATATATTAGGATAAAAATTAAATAACTGATTAAATTTTATTTGTAATGAGGGTTGTTTTGTTATGTTGAAAAAAAAAATTGCATTAATTGGTAGTGGCAATATAGGAAGTACATTGGCTTTGTTATGTGCACAAAAAAATATGGGTGATATCATAATGTTTGACGTGTTTCAAGGTGTTGCAAGAGGTAAATCTTTAGATTTAAATCAAACTTTAAATTTTATAAATAATGGAACTAAAATTATAGGTACTAGTGATTATAAAGATATTGCTGATGCTGATGTATGTCTTGTTACTGCTGGTTTCCCAAGAAAGCCAGGTATGAGTAGAGATGATTTGTTATTAAAAAATTTAGAAGTGATAAAAAGTGTAGCTCAAGGTATAAAAACATATGCTCCTAATGCTTTTGTTATTATAGTTACTAATCCTCTTGATGTTATGGTATATGCATTCTTAAAATTATCAGGATTTAATGCTAATAAAGTTATAGGGATGGCTGGTGTTTTAGATTCTGCTAGATTTAAAACTTTTTTATCTTGGGAATTAGGCATCAGTAGTAATGATATACATGCATTTGTGTTGGGTGGACATGGGGATGAAATGGTTCCGTTAAAACGATTTACAACAGTAGGTGGAATTTCATTGGTTGAATTAATAAGTATGGGATTATTGGATGAAGATAAATTGGATAAAATTATTAATCGAACTAGGAGGGGAGGTGGAGAAATTGTAAATCTCTTAGGAAATGGATCTGCATATTATGCACCAGCATTTTCAGCTATTACTATGGCTAATAGCTTTTTAAATAATGAAAAAAGATTGTTAGCTTGTGCATGTTTTTTGCAAGGAGAATATAATGTTAATGGGTTATTTATTGGTGTGCCGGCTATTATCGGTATTAATGGAGTTGAAAAAATATTAGAATTAAAATTATTAAAAGATGAAAGACAAAAATTTCATCAATCTATATTATCTGTACAGAATGTAGTTAATACAGTAGATAAGTTAATTTAAGGTTATTTCAGTAATGATAGTATTATCAACAGTAGGACAAAAAATTATAGTAGCCATTAGTGGTATAATTTGGTTATTATTTGTTATAGTGCATTTGATAGGTAATTTAGGAATTTATGGTGGAATAAATTATTTTAATGAGTATGCTAATTTTTTACACTCTATATCATTTGTTGTATGGATAATAAGGCTATTTTTAATATTTAGTCTTATAATGCATGTTTTTTTTACTATTAAATTAACAGTAAAAAATAAGTTTTCTCGTCCAATATCTTATTTAAATCAAAAATTTATTATATCTAAATTATCTTCAAGAACAATGTTTTTAGGCGGATGTGCTCTTTTGTTATTTTTAATATTTCACATTTCACAGTTTTGTTTAGGTTATATATATTCTGATTTTTTTTTATTAACAGATGATTTAGGACGTCATGATGTTTATTCTATGGTTGTTTTAAATTTTAAAAATATTTGGTTAGTGTTAATGTATTTAGTAGCACAATGTTGTTTGGCTATGCATATTTCACATGGTTTTGTTAGTGTGTTGCAAACTTTGGGAATTAAACGACATAGCATAAAAGATATGGTTACAAATTTTGGTAATTGCATAGCAATATTAATTTTTATTCTTTATAGTTCTATTCCTATTTTTGTTCAATTAGGAATAATTAGTTTTTAAAATATATAGGTTTAATAAATGAAATTTGATTCTAAAATACCTGAAGGTGATATTCATAATAAATGGGATAATTATAAAAAATTTTCAAAACCAATAAGTGCTAGTAATAGACATAAATTTAAAATTATTGTTGTTGGAAGTGGTTTAGCTGGAGCTTCTGCTTCAGCGTCTTTATCAGAATTAGGATTTAATGTATATTGTTATTGTTTTCATGATTCTCCACGACGAGCGCATAGTATTGCGGCTCAAGGAGGCATCAATGCTGCTAAAAATTATAAAAATGATTCTGATAGTGTATATCGTTTGTTTTATGATACTATAAAGGGTGGAGATTTCAGATCTAGAGAAGCTAATGTATATCGTTTAGCACAAGTTAGTTCTTCTATTATTGATCATTGTGTAGCACAAGGAGTGCCATTTGCTAGAGAATATAGTGGATTATTAAGTAATCGTTCATTTGGTGGATCATTAGTTTCTAGAACATTTTATGCTAAGGGACAAACAGGACAACAATTGTTATTGGGTGCATATGGATCATTGAATAGGCAGATTGCATCTGGTAATGTTAAGATGATTTCTAGAACTGAAGTATTAGATTTAGTATTAGTGAATGGACATGCTAAGGGGATTATTGGTAGAAATTTATTAACTGGAAATATTTTTGTTGATACTGCAGATGTTATTGTGTTAGCTACTGGAGGATATGGGTCTATTTTTTATTTGTCTACTAATGCTATTAATTGTAATGTTACTGCTATTTTTAATGCATATGAAAGAGGTGCGTTGATGGCGAATCCATGTTATACTCAAATACATCCTACTTGTATTCCTGTATCAGGAAAACATCAATCTAAACTTACATTAATGTCAGAATCTTTAAGGAACGATGGTAGAGTATGGATTCCTAAAAAGAAGAGAGATACAAGGATGCCATCTGCAATTAAAGATGATGAAAGAGATTATTATTTAGAAAGAAAATATCCTAGTTATGGAAATTTGGCTCCAAGAGATATTTCTTCTAGAGCGGCGAAACATGTATGTGATGAAAATTATGGTATAGGTGATAGCGGTTTGGGTGTATATTTAGATTTTCGTGATGCTATACTTAAATTAGGTAGAAATAATATATCAGCTAAATATGGTAATTTATTTCAAATGTATGAAAAAATTACTGGTGAAGATCCATATAAAGTTCCTATGCATATTTATCCAGCTTCTCATTATACTATGGGTGGGTTGTGGGTTGATTATGAATTAATGAGTAATATCCCGGGATTGTTTGTTGTTGGTGAAGCTAATTTTTCAGATCATGGTGCAAATCGTTTAGGTGCTAGTGCATTAATGCAAGGATTGGCTGATGGGTATTTTATTTTGCCCAATACAATTTCTAGTTATTTAAATATGATTACTACAAATTCATTATTAAGTATTAATGATAGTACCTGTGTTGAGATGAAGTCTTTAGTAGAAGATAAAATTGATAATTTAATGTCTATTAATGGCAATATATCACCTCATGTATTTCATAAAAAATTAGGTAGTATTTTATGGGATTATTGTGGCATGGAGCGGAATGAAGAGGGATTAACAAAGGCTTTAAGTGAAATTGCATCTATAAAATATGATTTTCATAATGATTTGCGTATAACAGGAAAAGTCAATTCTTTGAATGTAGTATTAGAGAAAGCCTTAAGAGTGGAAAATTTTATTAATTTTGCAGAGTTAATGTGTTTAGATGCTATATCTCGTAATGAAAGTTGTGGTGCTCATTTTAGAACTGAACATCAAACCAAAGAAGGTGAAGCTAAAAGGAATGATGCAGAGTATTGTAATGTACAAGTTTGGCATTATAATGGTTATAAAGTAAAACCAAAGTTATATTTGGAAGATTTAAAGTTTAAGAGTATAAACTTAACTACTAGGAGTTATAAGTGAGTTTATTTATTAATTTAACATTAAAAGTATGGAGACAATCGTCAGTATTATCTAATGGTGATTTTATAGAATATAAAGTAAAAGATATTTCTGTTAATATGTCTTTTTTAGAAATGTTGGATCAATTAAATGAGAATTTAATTGCTAATAATGAAGAGCCAATAGCATTTGAATCAGATTGTAGAGAAGGTATTTGTGGAGCTTGTTCTTTGGTTATAAATGGTGTCCCTCATGGTCGTGAACAGGGTAGCACTGTATGTCAATTGCATATGCGTTTATTTAAAAATGGAGATGTGATTACTATTGAACCATGGAGGGCTAAAGCTTTTCCTGTTTTGAAAGATTTAATTGTAGATAGAAGTGCATTAGATAGAATTATGCAAAAAGGAGGATATATATCTGTGAATACAGGATCTGCTCCAGAGGCTAATAATTTATTAATTGCAAAGGATGTATTAGATGATGTTTTTAATTTTGCTAGTTGTATAGGATGTGGAGCTTGTGTAGCTGCTTGTAAAAATGCTTCTGCTATGCTATTTGTAGCTGCTAAGGTTGCGCATTTAAATAGTATTCCACAAGGTAAATCTGAAAGTAATATTAGAGTAGTAAAAATGTTAAATCAGATGGATTTTGAGGGATTTGGCAGTTGTACTAATATGTTAGAATGTGAAGCAGTATGTCCTAAACAAATTTCTTCTATTAGTATTGCAAATTTAAATTTTGAATATATTAAAAATTTTATATAAGCATTTATATATGTTGTATTTTATTTTTAAGTTTATCTATTAATATATCTATATTTCCTGATAGTAGTTTTGTTAAATTGTATATAGTGAAAGATATGCGATGATCTGTACATCTATTTTGTGGAAAATTATAAGTTCTAATTTTATCTGATCTTTTAGCTCCTTTAATCATATTTTTTCTTGTATTAGAACGTTTTTTTTCCATTTCCTCTTGTTTGATTTTATAAATTCTAGATCGTAGAACCATCATAGCTTTGGATTTGTTTTTAATTTGGCTTTTTTCATCTTGACATTGGACACTAATATTTGTGGGGATATGTGTGATTCTAACTGCAGAATCTGTAGTGTTTACGCTTTGTCCTCCAGGACCACCAGCTCGAAATACATCTAATCTAATATCTTTATTTTCTATGTTAATATCAACATCCATAGCTTCTGGCAGAATTGCAACTGTACATGTAGATGTATGTATGCGTCCTTGTGTTTCAGTATTAGGTATTCTTTGTACTCTATGAATGCCAGCTTCATATTTAAAATATAAATATGCGTTATTACCAGATATTTTTGCTATAACTTCTTTAATGCCATGTTTAATATTAGTAGATATGTTAATTATATCTACTATAAAACCTTTTTTTTCTGCAAATTTACTATACATTTGAAATAATGTATATGCGAATAAACTTGCTTCATTGCCTCCAGTGCCAGATCTTATTTCTAAAATGATATTTTTTTGATCATCAGAATTTTTATTTATTAATAGATGTTGTATTTGTTGTTCATGTTTAATTATGTTTTTATTTAATGTTGTATTCTCTTCTTTTAATAATATTATTAGTTCTTTATCATCACAGTTTGTCATTAATTTATTGTTATTTTCTTTTTCTGTGCATAGTGTTTGGTATTGTTTATAATGATTAATAATAGGCGATAATGATGCAATATTTTGTTTTAATTTTTTGATTTTTACAAAGTTTAAATTTGGTTGTTCTATAAGTTTGTTTAAATTATTTAATGTTTGTTGTATGATTTGAATTTTATTAATATTTTTTATCATGAATATGATTTATCCTATATACAAAAATTGATATTTTTAAATATATGTGTTGTTATAATTTTCTTAATGTTATTTCTTTAATGTTTTAAATATAATCCATATAGAAAATATGCAAGGCAATATAATAGAACATATAAATATTGTTGTTGGGAACACAACATTCCATATGGAATATTCAATGTCGTTATTTATAGTATTATTATTATATGTATATGTATTAAATATGTAAAATAATGTATTTATCATGATGTATTGTATTATATGTGTTATAAATTTTATAAAGTAAATAATTAATGATTATAATTTATGTTATTATATTTGTGAAAGTTTAATTTTTTATTTTTTTTATATATATTATTTGTTTTGATATTTTCTTTTAAAACGACTAATTCTTCCTTCTGTATCTACTAATTTTGTTTTTCCAGTAAAAAACGGATGGCAAGCAGAGCAAATATCTATGTTATATTGTTTTGTTGAATGAGTTTTATATGTTGCTCCGCAAGCACAATTTATTATGATGGATATATATTTTGGATGTTTGGTTTTATTCATTAATGTTCCATATTTTATATAAATAATTATAATAGTTATTTTCAAATTTAATATGTATATTATTTTAGTCAATATAATTTTAATATAAATATTAAATTATTATTGTTGGTGAGGATATATTATATGATTATTAGTAGTGAAGTATTAAGAGGAAAATTTTTGGAATTTTTTATGAGTAGAGGACATTATATTGTTAAAAGTTCATCTTTGGTTCCAATTAATGATAAGAGTTTATTATTTGTTAATTCTGGCATGGTGCAATTTAAAGATGTATTTATGGGATTAGAAAGTATTAAGCATAATAAAATATGTAGTATTCAAAAATGCATTAGAGCTGGTGGAAAGCATAATGATTTTTATAATGTTGGACATGACAATAGTCATCATGTATTTTTTGAAATGCTTGGTAATTTTTCTTTTAATAATTATTTTAAGGAAGGTGCATGTGTATATGCTTGGGAATTTCTAACTAAAGAATTATGCATTAATGCTGATAATTTAGTAGTAAGTGTATTTAATGGTGATAATAAATTTCCATTTGATGAGTCTACTTATAATGTATGGAAAAGGCATGTCGGTATTAGTGATAGTAAAATTATAAAAAAGGAATTTAAGGATAATTTTTGGCATATGGGTGATATAGGCCCATGTGGACCATGTACTGAAATATATTATATAAATAAACATAATATTACAATGGAAGTGTGGAATATTGTTTTTATGGAATATGAGAAAAAAAAAGATCAATCATTAGTATCTTTGCCTTATAAATGTGTTGATACTGGTATGGGATTAGAACGATTGTGTACTGTTGTTAATGATTTTGAGAATAATTATCAAAGTGACTTATTTAAAACATATATTGATTTTTGCAAAAATGAAATTTTTAATTTTAATAATGTTATTAATAATGATAATTATGTTTCATTAAAAATAATCGCTGATCATTGCCGAGCAATTGTTTTTATTATTGGAGATGGTGTGTTACCTAGTAATGATGGTCGTGGATATGTATTGAGAAAAATTATTAGGAGAGTATTAAAACACATTTATAAAATTAAAGGTAATAAATTTCTGTTATATAAAATATGTTTATTAGTTATTGCTAATATGGGTAATTTATATAATGAATTAAAGTTAAGAAAATCATTGATTAAAGAAGTTGTCCAACAAGAGGAAATTTTGTTTTGTAAAACTTTAGATAGAGGAGCAAAAATTTTTACTTCTATTATTAGATCAAATAGTGCAAAAAAAATTATTAGTGGTGATATAGTATTTAAATTATATGATAGTTATGGATTGCCTGTTGATATTACGCAGATTTTAGCTGATAAAAATAATATTAAAATTGAATGGTCTGGTTTTGAAAAAGCAAAATTACAACATACTGTTATGTCTGGTAAAAATATATCATTTTGTAGTGTTAATAATATTTATAGTAAATTAAGTCATGATATTCCATCTACTGTTTTTATACAAGATTATAATTTAAATATAGAAAGCCATGTACTTGTTTTATTATTACATAATACATCTGTGAATATGCTGAATGAACATGATGTAGGTATGGTATGTTTAAATAAAACTGTTTTTTATGGTGAATCTGGAGGTCAAGTAGGTGATATAGGAGTTTTATATAATAAAAATTGCAATATTATTGTATATAATACAAAAAAAATATTTAATTTATATTGGCATTATATTAAAATCAATAAAGGACAAATAAAAGTTGGAGATATATTAAAATGCACAATTAATGTTATTAGAAGAAATCATATTAAACGTCATCATTCTGCAACACATTTATTGCATTATGCTTTAAGATATGTATGTGGGAAACACATAGTGCAACATGGTTCTTTAGTTGATGATAAGCATTTAAGATTTGATTTTTCTTATTTTAAAGATTTATCAGATAAACAAATTATAGAAATAGAACATTTAGTAAATGATTTGATTTTAAAATGTGATACATTAAAGATTTTTTATGCGTCTTATGATTTAGCGAAAAAAAAGTATAATGCTATTGGTCATTTTGATAGAAAATATTCTGATCTTAAAGAAGTTAGAATAGTTCAATTAGGACATAATTCAATAGAATTATGTGGTGGGTCACATGTTGAAAATACAGGTGAAATAGGACAGTTTAAAATTATTAATAGTACTAAAATAGCTTTTGGCGTAAGAAGAATAGAGGCTATAGCAGGTTTTTTATCGTTAGATAAATCTATTATGTTTAATAATATATTAACAAAAATATCACGTATGTTTGTTTCTACACCTAATAAAGTTATATATAAATTAAATGATATGTTTAATGAATTAAAAACATTAAAAAAGCAAATTAAAACCTTGAAAAGTATTAATTTATCATATAAAGCTAAATTAGCTATTAATAATGTTATTGTTATTAATAAATTTAAAGTGATTATTGAATATATATATAATATAATTGAATTAAATGATATAAGATCTTATATTGATTGTTTAAAGAAAGTATTGCATAGTAGTATTATAGTATTAGTTAGCAAAAAAGACATGTCAACTATAATTTCTTTGTCTTTAACTAATGATATAAATAATATATTAAGTGCTAAAATATTAATTAAAAAACTTATTAATGTTTTAGGAGGGAATGGAGGAGGAAATAATATATTTGCTCAGATGAGTGTTTTAAAAATATATAGTATAAAATTTATATTTAATGAAATTAAAAAAATTATTTTTAATATGCAATAATATTTTCATTATGTATAGATATATTAGTCTAGTATAGAAGATATAAATTTAATATCATTAAATTTGTATAAATCATTTATTGTTTCACCAATACTAATATATTTTATTGGTATTTTTAATTCATCTACAATGCTAATTATATTTCCTCCTTGAGCACTTCCATCTAATTTTGTTAAAATAATACCAGTTATCGGTATATGTTTCATAAATTCTTTTGCTTGTATAATGGAATTTTTTCCATTGTTAGCATCTATAACTAATAATATTTCATGTGGTGCTTTTGTATAAGCTTTATTTAATGCTTTATACATTTTTTTTAATTGATGCATTAAATTGTTTTTTGTATGTAATCTCCCTGCAGTATCACATAATACAATGTTGATATTGTTTTTTTGAGCTTTTTTAACTGCTTTAAATAATATGGATGATGGATCTGATTTTTGTTTGTCATATATTATATTTACATTAGTTTTTAATGCCCAAAAATTTAATTGTTGTAAGGCTGCTGCTCTAAATGTATCTCCAGCAGCCAATAAAATACTTTTACCATTTATTTTTAATATATTGGCTAATTTGCCAATGGCACTTGTTTTGCCTGAACCATTTACTCCAATAAACATAATAATTGATGGATTATCTATGATATTGATATTTTTTGATGTTGTTATATTATTAAATATGCGTTGAAATTCAGATTTTAGTAAGGTTTTGATGGTAGTATCATTAGTTATTATATTATCTGTTATATTGCATTGAATATTTTTGATGATTTTATTAATAGTTTTAATGCTAATATCTGTAGATAATAAAGTTTCTTTTAATGTTTTTATGATGTCATTATTTTTATTTATGTATTTAGGTTTTATTTTATTGAATAAATAAGTTTTATTATTATTATAAAATATTTTAAATAAATTTTGTTTTTTGTTAACATTTTTAATCTTATATTGAATAAGATATATTATTGAATATATTATTGATAATATTATGATTATTTTTATTATATATATTGTTGTAATAGGCATAGTAAAAATTTTGTTTATATTGATGATATATTTAATTTTTAATTTATTTTATATCATTAAGTTAATAATTAAAATATAATTATATTATGTATAATGTTTGTAAAGTATTATGATATTATTTGACTAAATATCATATATATTATACCATAATTTTAATGTTAAGCGGGAGTAACTCAGTGGTAGAGTGTAACCTTGCCATGGTTGAAGTCGTGGGTTCGAATCCCATCTCTCGCTTTTTTATTTTTTTTTATTTCTATGATATACTATTTCTCCTTTTTTAAATACTGTTTTTACAGTATTTTTAGTCCAATTAGAGAAAAAACTCCAAATATTTTGTGTGTTTAATATGCAAAGATCTCCTTGTTTTCCTATATTGATCTGTCCTATATTGTTTCTGTTAACTGCAAGAGCTGGATTTTTTGTAATGCCTAATAAAGCTTGTTCACATGATAGTTTATATGATGCAACTGCTAATCTGGCGGCATATTGTATGTTATGAGACATTGATGATCCAGGATTAAAATCTGTTCCTATACATATTTTTACTTTATTTTTAATTAATTGTTTAATAGGAGGATTGGTATTTATTTGTAAATATTGTTGAGCTATAGGCAATATTTCAGTTATAATATTGTTGTCAGTTATATGTTTTATATCTTTATGGTTGATATGTTCTATATGGCTCAGACTTAATATGTCAATATTAGACATTGCGTATGCACCATTTGAATGTGTGAATTGTTCTGTATGTGCTTTGCCAATTAATCCAAATTTTTTTGCTTGATTTATTATTGTGATAGCATCATTTTTGTTGAATGCATGTTTTTCTATAAATATGTCACAAAATTTAGCTAATTTTTTTTTAGCTATTATTGGTATCATTATGTTATTAATATATTTGATATATAGATTTTTGTTATTTTTGTATTCTATAGGTATGCTATGTGCTCCTAAAAAAGTTGGTTCTATTTCTATAGATTGTTTATTATTTAATATTTGAATTACATTAAGTAATTTTAATTCATCTTTTAATGTTAATCCATAACCACTTTTGGCCTCAATTGTTGTTATTCCGAATGAAAGCATTTCTTTTAAATATGGTAATGTTAACTTTATTAATTTTTGTATAGATGTTTTTCTCACATGGTTAACAGTATTTAAAATACCAGATCCTTTATTCATTATATTTAAATATGTAATGCCTTTTGTTCTTAAATAAAATTCGTATGATCTATCTCCTGAAAAGATTAAGTGTGTATGGCAATCAATTAATCCAGGTATAATAACATTATTATGTGCATTAAATATTTTTGTAATTTTTATATTATTGGGTTTTTTATATCCTATCCAATGTATATATCCATGTTTATTAATTAATATTGATAGATTTTTAAATATTCCAAGGTGATGCCAGTTTTTCCCATTTAGTGTTATTAGTTTTTTAATATTTTTAATTAATAACATTTTTATTATCATTAATTATTGGAATATAAATGTTATTATTTTTTGCTATTTTTATAGATACTTTATATCCTGCATCAGCATGCCTTAAAATGCCTAATGTAGGATCTGATATAAGCACTTTTTTAATTCTTTGGTCTGCTTCATTACTGCCATCTGCTACCAATACTTGTCCAGCATGCATGCTATATCCCATACCTACTCCTCCTCCTTGATGAAAGCTAACCCAACTAGCTCCATTAACTGCATTTACTATAGCATTTAATATAGGCCAATCAGCTATCGCATCTGATCCATCTAACATGTTTTCTGTTTCTCTTGTAGGACTAGCTACAGATCCACAATCTAAATGGTCTCTACCTATTACTATTGGTGCTTTAATTATATTGTTTTTAACTAATTGATTAAATGCTAATCCAGCTATATGACGTTCTCCATATCCCAACCAACAAATTCTAGATGGCAATCCTTGAAAATTAATTTTAGTTTGTGCTAAATTTAACCATCTATGTAAACTTTGATTATGTGGAAATAATTGTTTGATAATATTGTCTGTTATTTTTATATCTTTTTTATCTCCAGATAGTGCAACCCATCTAAATGGGCCCATACCTTTGCAAAACAATGGTCTGATATATTCTGGAACGAATCCTGGATATATAAATGATTTTTTATATCCAGCTATTTTTGCTTCTGTTCTTAAATTATTGCCATAGTCAAATACAGGTATGCCCTTTTCATACCAAGTGACCATAGTTTTAATGTGTTCTATCATGCTTGTTCGTACTTTATTTAAGTAATCATTTGGATAATGTTGTCTATAATAATTAATTTCATTTATTTTAATATCTTTTGGTATATATCCATACATTGGGTCATGTGCGGATGTTTGATCAGTAATAAGATCTGGATTAAAGTTATATGATAGTAATTGAGGATATATTGATGCTGCATTTCCTATAAGGCCTATGCTTAAGCTTTTTTTTTGTTGTTTGGCTTGATTACATAATGCAATAGCTTCTTGTATATTATATGTTTTCATGTCTAAATATTTGTTTTGTATGCGACGGTCAATATTAGCTTCATTTACTTCTATGCATAAGCATATTCCATTACACATTGTTACCGCTAATGGTTGTGCTCCTCCCATACCTCCTAACCCTGCAGTTAAAACAATTTTTCCTGAAAGATCACCATCAGTATGAAAATGTTTTTTAGCTGCTTGTGCAAATGTTTCATAGGTACCTTGTAGTATGCCTTGTGAACCTATATATATCCAAGATCCTGCAGTCATTTGTCCAAACATCATTAGTCCTTTTTTTTCTAAGTCATTAAATGTTTCCCAATTAGACCAATTTCCTACTAAATTTGAATTAGCTATAATGATTCTTGGAGCATAATAATGTGTTTTGATAATGCCAACAGGTTTTCCTGATTGTATTAGTAATGATTCGTTATTGTTTAATATTTTTAAAGATTTAATAATATTATGATATGCAATCCAATTTCTTGCAGCTTTGCCTCTGCCACCATAAATTATTAATTGATTAGGATGTTCGGCTACTTCTGGATTTAAATTGTTCATTAACATTCTCATGGCTGCTTCTTGTATCCAGCCCTTGCATGTTATTGTATTTCCTATTGGAGCATATATATGGTTTATCATGTGTATGGTTTCCTTTAATGATATTAATGTATAATTTTAATAATATTGTTATTCGTTTAATATAGTTTTCATTATATGATTAGATGTAAAGTTTTTTGTTCTTTTTTTATTATTTAATTTTGATAATAGATGTTGTGCATTTTGAATAATTGAATTTGGCAAACCTGCTAATTTAGCTACTTCTATTCCATAGCTTTTATTTAATGATCCATATTGTAATTTATATGGAAATTTAATTTGATTATTTTGATAATATGCTGATACATGCATATTTGTTAAATTTTTAATTTTTTTAGATAGTATTGTGATTTCGTAATAGTGTGTTGTAAAGATTGTTCGTGCATGTATATATTTATGTATATATTGAATAATAGATGATGCTAATGATAATCCATCAAATGTACTTGTTCCTCTACCTATTTCATCTAATAAAATTAAAGATGATGATGTAGCATTATGTATGATATTAGAAGTTTCATTCATTTCTATCATAAATGTTGAATTGCCTTGGTAAATGGCATCTGATACACTAGCTCTTAAAAAAATTCTGTCACATAAACTGATAATGGCTTTTTTGGCAGGAACAAAACAACCACTTTGTGCTAGTATTTGTATTATTGCTATTTGTCTTATAATAGTACTTTTGCCACCCATATTTGGTCCTGTTATGATAATTGTTGTATTGTTTTTCTTATTCATAAATATATTATTAGAAATAAATTTTTTATTTTTTTCGTTAGATAATGCTTCCATAACAGGATGTTTCCCATTTATAATTTCAATAGTACGTTTGTCTTGAGGCAAGATTTTAGGACATGTATATTGATATTTATGGCTTATATGTGCAAATGCTAACATTACATCTAATTCTGCTATAATATTAGATATATTTATGAACATTAAATATTCTTTAATAATTATATTGCGCAAGTTTTGTAATAATTCTTTTTCTCTATTTTCTTTTTTAAAGTTATAATCATTTAATGTAATAGTTATATTTTGTAATGTTGTTGTAACAAATTTTGTATGATTAGAATTACTTTGTTTTTTTTTATAATATTTTGGTATTTTATGTAAATGAGTTTTAGTAACTTCAATGCAATATCCAAATATTTTATGATATTTGATTTTTAAATTATTGATATTTGTATGTTTTTTTTCTTTGTTTTCTATTATAGATAAATTTTTAATTTGATTATTATATATTTTAGTTAAAGTATCTAAAGTTGTATCAAATCCTTTTCTAAAAATATTATTATTATCTTGTTGATTGAATTTGTTGTTAAATGTTTTATGTAATATATTCAAAATTTTATTATCACATGTTATTGTTCTTATGATTTCTTGAATAGTTTTTGAAGGTGATGTGTATAGTGTTTTTATAATAATTGGTATGTATTGTAATGTTTCATATAATTGTAAAAAACATTTTTTATTTATTATATTCATTGATAATTGAGAAAATAATCTTTCTATATCAAAAATATGTGTTAATAATCTTTGTAATTGTTCTTTAGTATTAATGTTATGTATTAGTGCCGATACTATGTTTTGTCTGTGAATGATTAGTTTTATTGAAGTTGATGGTGCAGTTAAAATTTTTTTTAGATATCTTCCTCCCATGGCAGTTTTAGTATGATCTATAAAATCAATTAAATTGTTTTTTTCATTATTATTTGTTTTGACATTTCCTATATTAAGGTTTTTATTTGTTAAATGATCAATCATTAGATGTTCTTCTATACTGTAAGGCTTAGGAGGTTTTATATGTAATGGAATATTTTTTTGAGTTTCTTTAATATAAGATAATATTAATTTAATAGATGATAATGCATGTTGGTTTTTATCATTGTAAAACCAATTATCTAACATGCCAAATTGTTTTAAGATATTATTGCTATTATAAATAGTTTGTAATTTAACGATTGATTCTATATTGTTTAATATGTTTTTAGCTTTATATTTTAATGATTGTTTGTCATTATCAAAAGCTAATATAATTTCAGGTGGTGATATCCTTTTGATTTCATGTATAATAATATGTTCATTTGAAGAAGTAGTGCTTAAAAATTCTCCAGTTGAAATATCTATCATGCTAATAGCTAATATATTATGGCCAATAATTAAACTTAATAAATAATTAATATCTTTTGGTTTTAATCCGTCATTATTTTGCATTGTACCAGGTGTAATAATTCTAGTAATTTCTCTTTTTATTAGTGCTGATTTTGATGTTGTATCTTGCTTGATTTGATCACAGATGGCTATTGTAAAGCCATTAGCCATTAATTTTGAAATGTAATGTGATGAATGTTTATATGGGAATCCTGCCATTGGGATGTATGATGTATTATTTTTTTGTCTTGCTGTTAATGTTAAATTAAGAATTGGAGCTGTTATTTCTGCATCTTTGTAAAACATTTCATAAAAATCACCTAACCTAAATAATACTATAGCATTTTTAGCTTGTTGTTTAGCTGATAACCATTGTTTTAACATAGGTGTAATTTTTGTGGATGATGTATTCAAGTGCTTAATGTAATTGTTTTTTTTCATAAAAATATTCTTTTCCATTTATTATATCATATGCGTATTTTTTTTAAATGTTTTTTTTGAAAGTTATTAGGCAATAGATTTTTTAAAGTTTGAATTTTTATTGTATTATCTTTTTTACTAGAAATTATTATAATATTAGGCGAAAATTCTGATAATACTTGTCTACATGATCCACATGGCCATATGTTATAATATGTGTTCGTAAATATTGCTATTTCTGTAAAATTTTTAATGCCAATACTAACAGCTTTAGCAATGGCTACTCTTTCTGCACAAATAGTTTCACTATATGCAGCATTTTCTATGTTGCATCCTAAAAATATTTTATTATTTTTTGTCCTTAATGCTGTGCCTACGTAAAATTTAGAATATGGAGCATATGCAAAATGATATGCTGTTTTAGCTAATGTTACTAGATGGAAATATTTCATGTGTTGTGATAATTCATTCATACTAATAGATCATTGTGAAATATGTATTAATTTATTATAAAATATATGTGGTGTAATTTTATAATTATTTTTTATATAATTATTATACATAATAATTGATATTTTTATTTATAATAATAATAAATTTATATTTAAAAAATCATTATTTTTAATTTAATATTTTATTTAATAATTGAAGTACATAATTATCAATGGAATATTTGTCATGTGATAATATATGACATATATTTTTAATATTTTTTTTAATGTATGGATCATAATATAGTGATTTTAGTAAAATATTTTTTATATTAGTGATAAATAATGTTTTTATTTGCTTATATCTTTTATTATAGAATGAATGATTGTCTTTGTTAGTGTTGATTTGTTGTGTTATTATGTTCCAAATTTTAGTTATGCCTTTATTATATAAAGCATTAATATTATATATATTTGTTTTATCTGTTGTATGGGATATTTGTTTCATTTCAAAATTTATATTATTGTTCATATAATTTTTATTAAGTAAAATTATGTTAGCTAATTCTATAGTACCTTTTTTTATATTTTGCAGTGTGTATGTAGACATTGATTTTAATAGTATTATAAATATATCTGATATATGGCAAACATCATGTTCTGATTGTCCTATTCCTAATGTTTCTATTAAAATTATTTCACAACCATATGCTTCCATTAGTAATATTGTATTATATGTGCTATTAGAAATGCCTTCTACATTATTATATGATGGAATGGATCTTATATATGCATTATTGTGTGTATATACTTTTGTCATTATAGTTTTATCTGCCAATATAGATCCACCTGATATTGGGCTACTAGGATCTATAGTTAAAATACCAATTGTTTTTTTCTTTTTAATCAATAATGAACCAAATGCATTTATAAAAGTACTTTTGCCTACACCTTGCATTCCAGATATTCCGATTCGTATAGAATGTTGAGTATATGGGAAAATATAATTAATAATATGAATTATATTTTGAATATTATCATATTTTTTATTTTCTATAATAGTAATTAATTTGCTAAGAGATCTTCTATGTGTATTAATTAGTCTTTGACATAAAATATTAATATTATGTTTAATCATTATGTTAATAGTTTTAATAATTGTTTTGCTATAGTCAATGTTTTTGTATCGGGCGTAAAAATAGCAGATACTCCTTGATTCAATAATTTTTTATGATCAATAATAGGAATAATGCCTCCTAATATAATTAGGATATCATTAGCATTACGTTGTTTTAATATATTAATTAGTTGAGGAATTAATGTAATATGTGTAGCAGTTAGTGATGATATGCCTATAATATCAACATCATTTTCTATCGCATTTTTAGCTATATATTCTGGTGTTTGAAATAGTGGATTAATATCTATATTAAATCCTAAATCAGCTAATGCTGAAGCAATAAAATGCATGCCCCTATCATGTCCGTCTTGACCAATTTTAGTAAGTAAGATTCTTGGTTTTTTTCCTCTTGTATTTGTAAAAATATTTATTTTTTTTAAAAAATTTTTAAATTCTTGTTCATTATTATAATATTTTTTATATATATTTGTATTTAACTTATATGTCATATTATATCTATGAAAAACATTTTCTAATATTAAACTTATTTCTCCTATAGTTGCACGTGCTCTAATTGCGTTAATTGTCAGATATAATAAATTATGATTTGTTTTTGCACCTTGTAAAAGTTCATATAAACATTGTTTTACTTTAATATTATTTCTTTTATTTTTAATATTCTTTATATTTTTTATTTGTTCTAATATGATGTTATTATTATGAATGATTTTTAATGGTATATGATGTGTTTCTGTTGATTGATATTTGTTTAATCCAATAATAATTTTATCACCATTCTCTATTAATGTTTGATTTTTAGTAGCGCTTTCTTCTATCCATTGTTTAGGTATGCCATTTATAATTGCTTGTGTCATCCCTCCTAAATTATCAATTTTATTTATGATTTTTAATGTTTGTATGATCATTTTTTCTGTTAATGCTTCTATTAAATATGAACCTCCAAATGGATCTACTGTTTGACATATGCCAGTTTCATATTGTAAAATTAATTGGGTGTTTCTAGCAATTTTTGCTGCAAAATCACTTGGTAATGCTAATGCTTCATCAAATGAATTAGTATGTAATGATTGTGTTCCTCCAAAGATTCCAGCCATTGCTTCAATTGTAGTTCTAATTATATTATTATAAGGATCTTTAGCTTGTAAACTCCATCCAGATGTTTGGCAATGAGTTCTTAACATTTTAGATTTTGGATTATTAGGTGAAAATTTTTTTATTAAATTATGCCATAAAATTCTAGCTGCTCTAAGTTTAGCTATTTCCATATAGAAATTCATTCCTAATGCAAAAAAGAAACTAATTCTAGGTGCAAATTGGTCAATTTTTAATCCTCTATTTAATGCTTGTTGCACATATTCTATTCCATTGCTTAATGTTAAGCCTAATTCTAAAGCTAAATTAGCTCCAGCTTCATGAATGTGGTATCCACTGATACTAATAGAATTGAATAGTGGCATTTCTTTTGATATATATTCTATAGTATCGATTGCTATGCGCATTGATTGTTTTGGAGGATAAATGAAAGTATTTCTTACTAAGAATTCTTTTAAAATATCATTTTGTATAGTGCCTTTGATAAATTTTTTATTAACACCATTTTCTTCTGCAGTTACAATTAATGTTGCTAATATAGGTAAAACAGCACCACTTATTGTCATAGATATACTTGTTTTATCTAAAGGAATATTTTTTAGTAATTGTTTCATGTCTTCTATAGAATCGATAGCAACTCCAGTTTTTCCAACATCTTCACTAATGTTATTATTATCTGAATCATAACCTCTATGCGTAGGCAGATCAAAAGCTATTGATATTCCTGTTTGTCCAGATTGTAAGTTTTTTCTATAAAACATGTTTGTTTCTTTAGCTGTAGCGAATCCACCATATTGTCGAATCGTCCAAGGTTTATTGGCATACATAGTGGCTTTATGTCCTCTTTTATATGGTGGACATCCAGAATATTCATTTTTTTTAATATTTTTAATATTTTCATATGTATATATCGGATAAATATTGATATCTTCCTCTGATTTTTTAATTAATTTATATAATTTTTTATTAATAAGCTCTTGTTCTGCTATTTTTTCCCATTTATTAAAATTCATACATACATCCTGTTAATTAAATTGTGTTTTTTAAATATTAATTTTATATATTAGTAAATCCATTTACAATATATTTGATTTTATATATTATTTTTTTTATGTTAATATTCGCATTGCATTCTAATGTAATAAGTACTTTATAATTTTTATTATTGTATTGAGGATATGATCCAATATTAATATAATTGTATTTTTTTTGTATTTGAGTTAATTTTTTAGCAAATTGTGATTCTGATTTATGTGTATATATAACAATTTTTTGTTGTTGTAATCCATAAAAATGATATTTTATTATGTTTGTGAATTTAATAAATAATGCTGGAACTCCAGGAAGAATATAAACATTTTTAACTATTATTAATGGTAACAGTAATGATTTGTGAGTAATTATTTTACATGTATTAGGAAATGTAAACATTTTTTTTTGTATATTATTTGTTATAATATTTTTATAATTAATATTATGAAATTTAGCTATTTGTTGTAATATATGTTTTTTATATTGTAGTTTTAGATTAAAAGCTTTAGATATTGAATAATATGTTTTATCGTCATGTGTAGGACCTATTCCACCAGAAGTAAATATATAATTAAATTTGCTTGATAAATGTTTGATAGAGTTAGCAATTTGTAAAACATTATCTTTTATTATTTCTATTTTATTTAAAGATATGCCTCTATTAAACAGCATATTTGATAAAATGAAAATATTCTGATCTTGTATGTTGCCAGTTAATATTTCACTTCCTATAATGATTGCTGCTGCAGTTATATTATATGATGACAAATGTTTATATATCATATGTTTTAATGAAAATTATTTTTTATATCAATTGTATGTTTTATATTATAAAATTAAATTTGACTAGTTTTAATGTTTTTTTATTCATGGCATGTTTCATATATTGTGTATATAAAAATTATTATTTATTTATTTATTGATGCAGTTTTGTTAAAATCATCAATATTGATTTGAATGTAGGTTAATAAAAAATGTTTGATATTATTTCTAATGGTTTTATGAAAGCTAAAAATTTTTTAATTGGCAAAAATTATATTACAGAAGAAAACATTTGCAAAGCGCTTGAAGATGTTAAAATATCTTTGTTAGAAGCGGATGTAGAATATAATGTAGTTCAATCTTTTTTAAATAGAGTAAAAAATAAATGTATAGGAATAAATATTGTTACTAAAATTAAAACTAATGTTTCTAAATTAAAATTAACTGCGTCAGAGTATTTTATTGAAATTTGTTTTGAAGAATTGAAGTCTTTAATAGGATCAACTAATACATCTATTAAAATTATAAAAGATAGAATTAATACTATTATGTTGGTTGGTTTGCAGGGATCAGGGAAAACAACATCTATAGGGAAATTAGCTTTATTATTGAAAAAACAAGGCCATACCCCTATATTAGTTGCTGCTGATAATCGTAGAGCAGCAGCCATTGAACAATTAGTTATTATAGGTGAAAAAATAAAAGTTCCAGTATTTTATGATAATATGTTATCTGCTTCAGAAATTTGTAAACTTGCTCATAAAGAAGCAATTAAATTTAATAGTAATGTAATCTTATTTGATACAGCTGGAAAAATGTTTATAAATGATCATTCTATATCAGATTTAAAAGATATCAGAACTAGTTTTGTTTTAGATTATGTGCTTTTAGTAGTGGATGCTATGACTGGTCAAGACGCCGTTAAAATGGCTCATAAATTTGATCAACAATTAAATTTAGATGGGTTTATATTAACCAAGTTAGATGGTGATGCTAGAGGTGGTGCAGCTTTATCAATTAAAGATGTAACTGGCAAACCTATTAAATTTTTAGGAGTAGGTGAAAAACTTGAAGATTTAGAACCATTAAGGGCAGATGGATTGGCTAGTAGAATTTTAGGAATGGGAGATATAGTAGGTTTAGTTAAAGATTTCAAAAAACATGTTAATCATGATATAGCGAAAAGTGAAGTTAATAGACTGAGGAAAGGGAAATTTGATTTGCAAGATTTTTTAAAAACTATTAAAACCATTAATAGAATGGGTCCATTAAATAACTTAATTAATAAAATACCTGGATTTCATGATAAGTCATCATTAAATGAGTTAGATAAAAATTTTAATTTTAAAAAATATGAATCTATTATATTGTCAATGACTTATAAAGAAAGAGTTAATCCACAATTAGTATATAACGATAATTCTAGGCTAACACGTATTGCGTTAGGTTCTGGCAATAATATTTCTGAAGTTATACAACTTTTACAATATTTTTTTGAAATACAGAAAATTTTTAAAGCATCTAGTATGAAATCTAATTATTTTGCTAAGTTTTTTAATATTAATAAAATGAGCAATTATATGAATCAGTATAAATATAAAAATGTTAATATTAATGATTATAATGCATCTAAAGATATGTTATTAAATCATAATATAAATTTGCATAAAAAATCATTAGATTTTAAAAATACAAATAGTATAAAGTATAAAAAAAATCAACGTAAACATAAAAAAAATTCACGCAAGAAAAATAGAATCAAGAAATAATTTTTGTAGAAATAGTGTAGATATAGTATTATCATATATGAAGTAGTTATGTGGTATATAGATTATGTATAGTTATAAAAAAATATTAAAGTCATTAACAGCTGTAAGTTATTTGTATAATAAAAATATCTATAATGATAATATGTCTAAATTAATTTGTATTAGTAATAAAGTTATTATAAAAAATATAATAATGTTAGTTAAAAAAGAAATATTGCATCGTATTTCAATAAAAAGGAAAACATGTGTTTTTATTATATGTAATATTAGTATTAATAAATTACCAAGTTATATAATTAAAAAATTTTTAAGTAGATATGACTTGAGAATTAAGATATTTTGCATTAATTATCATTGTAATGTTTATTATGACGTTAACTTGGAAAGATGTATTATTATTAATAAATTATTAGATATACAAAAAATAGCAACATGTTTAGTAAAATATAATCCAAAATTCATTATTGATATTATTTCTAATTTATATCATTATAATATATTTAATCAATTAAACTATAATATTATTGACTTTATTAATAAGTATAAAATTTGTAATAAAGTTAGTATAGTATCAATAAATTTACCATCATCCTTATCTTTTAATGTTTATGAAAAAGAATATTCTTCAATTATCTTTTCTGACATAACAATATCATTTGTTGGATTACATTTATTACATGTTTTAGAATTAAATATGATATATGTTGGTCAAGTTTTATGTTTTAGAGTTGGAAATGTATTTCATAATGATAAGCAAATAAAAATTTTTAATATTATGCAAGATAATTATATATTAAATGATATATTTAAATCAATTTCTAATTATCAACATAAAGGATCTTTTGGATATTTATCTATTTTAGCAGGTGATATGAATACAATAGGTGCATGCAAATTATCAATGTTAGCTGGATTAAAGAGTGGAATAGGTAATATAATATTAGTGGTTAGTAATAATAATGAATATTATAGCTATTATAAATCTGAAATTGTAAAATTTCATATTCAAGATTTTTTAAAACATGCTATTAGTAAAAAAATTAATGCTTTTATTTTTGGTCCAGGATTAGGAAAGTCTATATTAAAACAGAAAGATGTTAAAATTTTGTTTAGTTTTGCTGCTAATAATAATATTCCAATGATTATTGATGCTGAAGCTTTATTTGTATTGAAATTATTTGGGTTAAATTTTAATAATTGTAATATTATTGCTACACCTCATCCAGGTGAGGCTGCAAAATTATTAAATATTAATGTATCTTGTATACTTCATAATAAAATCATGGCTATGCATAATTTAATAAACATGAAAATTAATCAAGTATCTAATATTGTATGGTTATTAAAAGGGTCTTGCCCGATAATAGGAATGAAGGGTATGCCATTATTTATTTATGAAGGGTTGGTATCAAGTTTAAGTATAGCTGGTAGCGGAGATGTATTATCTGGTATGATTGGAGCACTTTTAGCACAATCTTATAGTTTAATGGATAGTTGTTTGTTAGCTGTCAATACTCATTTATCAATAGGCAAAGTATTAAATAAAAAATATAAAAGGGGACATTTAGCTAGTGATATTGCAAATTGTATTCCTAGTATTTTATTTAATAAAAATTAATGTTATGTTTTATAATGCATATATATCTCATTGTTCAAAAGAAACACAAATATTAGCAAAAATATTATTACAGCAAATTCGATCACCTATGTTATTTGCTTTATATGGTGATTTAGGTTCTGGTAAAACCATATTTGTTAAAGGATTAATTAATTGCTTATATGATAAAAAACATACTGTTAAAAGTCAAAGTTTTCTTATAGCTAATACCTATAATACATCGCCTATTTTACATCATATAGATTTTTATAGGTTGAATATTAATCATCAATTAGATGCTTTAGGCATTGATGATTTATTATTTGATATGAATGCATTTATTTGTATAGAGTGGATAGATAAATATTATTTTAAATTTCCTGATAATATAATTTTTATTGAATTTGTATGTAATATGTCAAGTATTCGTAAAATTCACATTTATTCTATCGATAAGTTAATTATTTAATGATTTATAATATAAAGTGATTGACATAATAAAATATACTACTATTATTATTATATCTACATTGCGGGGTAGAGCAGCTTGGTAGCTTGTCGGGCTCATAACCCGGAGGTCGGAGGTTCAAATCCTCCTCCCGCAATATATAAATATTTGATAGTTTTATTCATAATTAAAAGTAAATGAAATTGGAGAATCTCCTGATGGATGATTAGGATGATTAGGTAATCTTGGAGTTAATGGAATACCACATATAAATTTTAATATGCCAATTGGACTATATAATTGTATTTCTAAGCCAATTGAAGCATACATTTTTAAATAAGTATAAAAATTAATTGGATCGTATTGTTGTGTATGTATGTAGTGTGTATTGCCATAATAAAATAGATTTTCTGTCATATCAAATACATTTCCGAAATCTAAAAATATAATTCCATTGCATTGAATCTTTTTTAAAATATTAAATTTTAATTCTATAGTGCCATTGATTTGTTTATTCCCACCTTCATAAATATATTTTGTAGTATGATTTGCGTTTATTTTATGGATTTGTTTTATAATATTAATAGAATGTTTTGCATAGCCTCTTATAGTATTATTTCCACCAATTAAATATTTTTTAAAATTGCAATTTGTTAATAAGTTTAAATATTTAATATTTAAAACAAATGTGCTTGTCATATGTTTAATTGGCAATGATAGATGAATTGTTGAAATAAGTTCTAAAAAATTACTATAATGTATATTATTAGAATTACTAAAATTTGATGTTGAATAATTTAAATGATATGTTTTATTATTTTTTAAATTTACTAGCATTTTAGATCCTAAAGATGAAGATGCTAATTCTGCATGTATATTTATTATTAATGATTTAGTTTTAATATTATTAAATGTTAATATTGTTTTTAAAGAAGTAATATATATATTTTTATTGTTTAATGTTGTTAATAAATTGTTATTTTGATTATAATGTATAAAATTAATTTTATTTATATTATAGGCAATATTTAATTTTAGTTGATTATGTGTTTGATAGGAATTATGATTATTAAATAAAAAATTTATTTTATATATAAATTGAATATTGCCTCCTGTTTTATATTTCATATTATTTATCAAGTTTTGTTTTGTATTATATAAAGATATAGATATAAATAATGGATTATTATATAAATTACATATAAAATTATCTTTTATATCTATATTAAATATTTTAATTTTTTTACTCAATGTAAATTGTGATGAAATATTGTTGCCTAGTCCAAATATATTTGTTTTACTAATAATGCTTTTTAATAAAATGCCTTGATCTATATGATCTAGAGAAATGTTTAATTGTATTTTACCTCGTGTAGGTTTTTCTTTTACATTAATATTTAATGTAATGTTTTTTAAATTTAATGTTGGTGTATGATAAATATTAACATTATGAAAAAATTTCATATTCATAATATTATTTTTGCTTTTTATAATATTATATGGTGAATATGTTGTTCCTGGAAATATAGTAATTTCTTTTCTAATGATGTTATCTAATGTTATTTTATTTCCATAAATGTTAATTTTTTTTATATATATTTTTGGTCCTTTATTGATATATATTATAATGTTAATTGTTTTATTTGTGTTGTTTAAATATATTTTTGGGATTATATTAATGTATGCATATCCTTGGTTTTTAAAATATATAAACATTTTGTTAATCATTTTATTAAAATTAATGTTATTAAAAATTTTGTGTTTAATATAATGAAATTTAAATAATTTATATTTAATATCATATGTTTGTTTTTGAATATTAGAATTATGATGTAAAAACTTTAAATATTGTAATTTATATTGATAGCCTTCTTGTATATTAATAATAATAATAATATTTGTTTTGTCATATGTTAAAATAATTCTTGGTGTATGAATTATAATATTGCAATATCCATTTTGTTGATATAGTTGTTGAATGAAGGTTAAATAATTTTCTATGTTGATTTTATTATAAGTGTTATATTTATTAAAACGTGTAAATATTGTGTTAGTTTGAGTTTGTATGTGTTTTTTTAAAGATGTTGAAGATAAAAAATGATTTCCAATAAATGATATTGTTTTAATGGTTATAGGAGAGTGTTCTTTTATTTTAATAATTATATTTATGTATTTATGTTGATTATTATAAGATGTATGTTGGTTTAGTAACGATGTTTTTACTAGTAAAAGTTTATATTTTATATTAATTAAATAAAATCCATGATGAAAATATTTATGTTTTATGATATTTAGTGCTTTAAAAATATTGTTTTCATTAATATGTTGATTATGTGTTATTTTAGTTAATATTTTATATGTATTATTGTTTATGAAAGAATTTCCATTGATTTTAATTTTATGTAATATAGGGTTAATTATCACATCAAATATTAATATAATACTATGATTATTATAATATGATTTTATAACATGTATGTTGTTTACAAGTGGAATTTTATAAATAGTTTTTATATCTTGTTTTATGTGTTGATAATTTATGTATGAATTAGGCTTTGATTTTAATGTAAAAATTAAGTTATTAGCTATTATATGATTTATTCCTTTGATAGTAATCATATAGATTTTATTATATTTAGGTTTGATAGCAATAGTTGAACAATATATATTTTTATTAATTGCTCTTTTGAAATTTTGTTTATCTGTAAGTGTTATGTTCTTGTTAATGTAATTAAAAGAAGCATTATTTTTGAATTTGAATGCAGCATGTATTTCTTTGGTATGTAGAACATTAGTTATAATGAGCATCAAAGTGATAAGGTATAAATATTTCATACATGTTACTTGTTTTTATTATAATTATATTTTTAATGTCATGTCATAATTAAATATATAATGTAATTATATTTATATTGGAAAGTTATCTGTTAATTCTTTTATTTGCTGTTTTATGTTTGCAAGTTTTTTTATATCATTTTTGTGTGTTATAGCATTATCTATACAAGAAGCTATTGTTAATATAGCCGATTTATTCATATTTCTAGTTGTAATTCCAGCAGTTCCAATTCTTATTCCACTAGTAATATTAGCATTAGTTTTATCAAATGGAATTTTGTTTTTGTTTACTATAATATTAATGTTATTTAATAAAGTTTCAGTATCTTTACCTGATATGTTTTTATTTTGCAAATCAATAAGAATCAGATGAGTATCAGTGCCATTTGAAATTAATTTGAAGTTTTTATTCATTAATTCATTAGCTAATATTTTAGCATTATTTACAACATTATATTGATATGTTTGAAAGTTGTTACTTGATGCTTCTTTAAATGCTATAGCTTTAGCTGCAATAATATGTTCGAGTGGTCCTCCTTGAATACCAGGGAAAACAGTTCTATCTATTTTTTTTGCATATTTTTCTTTACATAAAATAAGAGCTCCTCTTGGACCTCTAAGTGTTTTATGAGTAGTTGAGCTTATATAATCTGCAAATGGAACTGGAGATGGATGCATATTTGCTGCTATTAATCCTGATATATGTGACATGTCTACCATTAATTTTGCATTAATTTTATTTGCTATTTCTTTCATATATTTGAATTTTATTATTCTTGGATATGCTGATGCTCCTGCAATAATTAATTTAGGTTTATATTGTATGGCCAGTTCATATATTTGATTGTAATCGATTAAACCAGTTTTTTTCTCTACTCCATATGATATAATGTTATATAATTTTCCTGAAAAATTGACTTTAGAACCATGAGTTAAATGTCCTCCTTGATCTAGTGCCATTGCTAAGATTGTATCTTGTGGTTGTAAAAAACTCATATAAATAGCTAAGTTAGCAGAGCTACCTGAATGTGGTTGTACATTAGCATGTTCAGCAGAAAATAATAGTTTTGCTCTATTAATAGCAATTGTCTCTATTTGATCTACAAAACAACATCCTGCATAATATCTTTTATAAGGATAGCCTTCTGCATATTTGTTAGTGAGAATACTTCCTTGAGCTTCCATGATAGCAGATGATGAAAAATTTTCACTAGCAATTAAATTAATGGTATAATTTTGTCTTAGTTGTTCTTTTTTTAATAATTCATAAATTTCTAAATCATTATTTTTGATATTTTTCATATATAACCTTTATGTATATTTTTAGTGAAAATAAGCAAACTTTGACATGATGTACATTGTGCTATTATGTTGTGATTAATAATTTGATGAAAGATTTTTGATGGAATTATATATTTACATAATTGACAGATATTTTGCTTTATTAATGATACACTTAAATGTTGCTTTTTATAATATATTTTTTTACACATTATAGATGTAGCATGTGATAATTGTTTTGTTATTTTTAATTTATTATTGTCCTTATATTTGATTTTAATATATTTAATTAAATGCATCATTTTTATATATTTGATGTATAACTCATAATATTTTTTATGATATAAATTTTTATTTTTTATTAATAGTTTATTAATGATATCTGTTTGTATAATGTTATGTAAAAGCTTATTTTCTAGATTTTCAATGATTTGATATTTTTTAGTAATTGATAAATTTAGAGCTAATAGTTCTTTGTTATTGGTTATTTTGATAGTTTGATTTTTAATTTTTAATAATTTTTTTTTTTCATATTTAATATTGTTTTCTTGTTGTATTATATTTTTTTTTTGCTTTTTATATTGTAATAATTTTTGTTTATATTTTAATGCTTGTATATAATATTCTATTTTTCTTATTTTAGATAAGTATTGTTTATTGTTTTTATTATATGTATTTTGTTTAATGTTAATGAAGGTTATTTGAATAATGTTTAGTATGTCTTTAGATATGTTCATTATATAACTCAGATATCATTATATTTTTTATTATCATGGGCTCGGCCGGATTTGA
The DNA here is from genome assembly GCA_964385015.1 of uncultured Myxococcales bacterium. Classification (GTDB taxonomy): domain Bacteria; phylum Myxococcota; class UBA727; order UBA727; family JABDBI01; genus CAYLLS01. Next base: position 158,052 of record CAYLLS010000001.1, read on the forward strand.
ACCAGCGACCGGTCGGTTATGAGCCGAATGCTCTACCGCTGAGCTACGAGCCCATACAATGTATTTAAATTTGCCTAAAAATTTAATAAAGTTCAAGAAGTATTTTGAAAAATATTGTTTATTTTTGTATAGATGTAATTTCTAATGAAGGTTTTGTAAAAGCGAATAATTTTTTCGCTCTGGATGGATGTCGTAATTTTCGTAATGCTTTGGCTTCTATTTGTCTTATTCGTTCACGTGTAACTTCAAAATCGTGTCCAACTTCTTCTAATGTATGATCAGATTGTTCACCGATACCAAATCGCATTCTAAGTACCTTTTCTTCTCTTGGTGTTAATGTTGCTAATACTTTTCTTGTTTGTTCGCTTAAATTCATTGAAATTACAGCTTTAGATGGATTTACAGCTTTTTTATCTTCAATGAAATCTCCTAAGGAAGAATTGCTTTCATTTTCATCCCCAATAGGTGTTTCTAATGATATTGGTTCCTTAGCTATTTTTAATACTTTTCTAACTTTTTCTGTAGGTAACTCCATTTTTTTAGCAATTTCTTCTGGAGTTGGTTCTCTACCTAATGTTTGTATTAAATATCTGTTAATGCGGATAAGTTTATTAATGGTTTCAATCATATGTACCGGAATTCTAATAGTTCTAGCTTGATCTGCAATTGCTCTAGTGATTGCTTGTCTGATCCACCATGTAGCATAAGTAGAAAATTTATATCCTCTTTTATATTCAAATTTATCTACAGCTTTCATTAATCCTATATTACCTTCTTGAATTAAATCTAAAAATTGCAAACCTCTATTAGTATATTTTTTTGCTATAGAAACTACTAGTCTTAAATTAGCTTTAACTAACTTTTCTTTTCCTTGTGTGGCTTTTTTATTTCCTTTTTTGATTTCATTATAAGTTTTTTTTAATTCAGAAATAGTTAATTGAACTTTATTTTGTATATTATGAGCTCTAAAAACAGCTGCAGCTATAGTATTATACCATTGAGTAAAAGTTTTATAATTAATGTTGTATTTTTTAATAATATGTTGTTCTGTATATTGTATGTTGTTTACTGATTGAAATTCTTTTAATATGTGATAAATTGGTTTGTTTGTATAATTTTGTATTTTATTTAATTCAAATTCGTCTTTATTAATTCTAAATATTAGAACTTTAATAAATTGCACTATTTTATCTATTTGACGTTTATTTATTTTTAAGCATTGTAATTGCTTGATAATATTGGTTTGTATATCAAATATATTTTCTTGATGTTTTATATATAGTGCATATTTTTTTTCATTTTTAGTGAGATTATTATGATGTTGTTGTGTTTGTAATTGATGTTTTAAGTCAATTAAAGTATCAATAATTTTTAAAGTTCTTTCTGTGATTTTAGTTTCATTAAATTCAATAGTTTGACCATCATTTCCAGATTCATTTTCTTTGATAAATTCTTTAACTCTAATTTTGCCTTTTTGTAATTTATTACCTAAAATCAATATTTCGTTTAAGCAAATAGGAGTATTTAATACTGCATTAAGAATTTGAATTTCTCCATTTTCAATGTTTTTGGCAATTTCTATTTCTCCTTCTCTAGTTAATAAATGTACAGAACCCATTTTTTTTAAGTATAAACGTACTGGATCGTTACTTTTTATATGTAAGTTTTGTTCTTCTATATGATTAATATTATGTTTATTTTTATTTATTTGTTTAGTATTTTCTTCTGTAATAGAAATTTTAGCTTTATTTAATAATGTAATAATATTTTTTATAATTGATATTTCTAAAATATCTGATTCTACTGTATTATTAATTTCATTAAATGTAATTTTTTTTATTTTTTTATCTTTTATCATAGCGTTGATTATGTTTGAGTGTGTGTTTGCATATAATTAAAATGTATTATTTAATGATATAATATAATTAAAAATTCATTTTGACAAATAAATATGTTATATGTTGTTGATATATTCAATATATATTCATATTGATATATATATTACAAATTGTCATTTATGTTTCTTGTGACTTTAATAATGATTTTTTATTAAAATCTTTAATAATTTGTTTTGCAACATTGAGTGTTATTAATTTTTGATATTGTGTATTATGCCAAATATATGATTTAAATAGTTTTAAGATTTGAGATTTAAAATTATTTATTTCATTAATATGTTTATATTTTTGTTTAAAGATAATAAATATTTGTTTTAGTTTATTATTATTTATAGCATGTATACTTTGGATAGATAAAATTTCTATTATATGAGGGAAGATAAAAATAGATCTTAATAATAATTGATCTGAAGCGTTTAAATGTTGTGCATGAGTGTTGCTTATACTATTTTGTATGATATTTGTGTTAATATGTATTTCTTTTAGTAATGTTGATTCATCGTCACCTAATATTGCAGATGCATATTTGATATATTGTCTTATGACAAGTTCTCTTGAATGTGCTTTAATGATAGATAATAATTTATCTATATCTAAAATTCTATCGTATATATTATGATATTTAGTATGATTTATTTGTATTATATCATTAATAATAGCGTTTTTAGCATTATATAAATATAGATATAATTTTTGATGTTGATTTAATTTAATTAATTCACTTGGATCTTTTGCTGACATTTGTATACTTTTTATATTAAAATTATGTTTAGCTAATATAAACATTGCTTTTCTACTTGCCATCAGTCCAGGTTTATCTCGATCAAAACATAAAACAATATTTTTATTATTAAATTGTTTAATAAAATTTATATGTTGATTAGATAATGTTGTTCCACAACATGCTAAAGCTACAAATCCAACTTGATCTATTGCTATAGCATCTAAATATCCTTCTACTAATACTATAGGTTTATTGTTGTTTGAAAGTTTATTTTTTTGATTATGAAATAACACATGATTTTTATTATATAATATATTATGTTGACTATTTATATATTTTGGTTGTTTTGTTGCATTAGTATTTATGATTCGTCCACCAAATGCTATAATATTACCAACATAATTATATATTGGGAATGTAATTCTATTGTAAAAAAATGGATATTGTCCATATTTGTTTTGTTTTAATAATCCAAGTTTTATGATATCAGATATTGTATAATCTTTTTGTAAGAAACAGTTGATGAAATTCATAGTATTTGGTGGGCAAAACCCTATATTCCATTTTTTTATTATTAATGTTGATAAGTTTCTTTGTTGTAAAAGATAATTTAAAGCTATTGTGCCATTATTATTAAATAAAGAATGTTTAAAATATATGTTAGCTATTGTGAATATATTTAATAGATGTTTTTTTTGATTTGTATTGTTATTAATGTGTTTATCATTCATTCCCAATTGTTTTGTTAGTTGTTTTATAATATTAATAAATGAATCACCAGTTTTTTTTTGTAGAAAAGTAAATACATCACCTGATATGCCACAGCCAAAGCATTTAAAATATTTTTTATATGAAAACACAAAAAATGAAGGAGTTTTTTCATGATGCAATGGGCATAGCCCCTTAAAATAATTGTTATATTTTTTTAATGATGTATATTTATTAATTATTGTATGTAATTGAATTTTATGCTTAATTATATGTATTATATTGTTCAATTATTTACCTTATTATAATGATGTTATGTTATTTTAAATATATTTGTTAATGTATTTTTTTTTTAATGTAGCATACATCCACGAAAGAATCCTAGTTTGTCTTTAAAAAAATAAAATATTTTAAATTGTTTATTGTTAATTTTATTAAAATTATTGTTTTGTTTAATATCTATTTCAAATATTAATTTACCGTTAATATGTAATATTTTATATGCGTATTGTAAAATAATTTTATAAAATAACATAATATTAGTTTTATGATGTATAAGAGATAATTTAGGTTCATAATATTGTATATGTTTAGGTAATATTTGAAAATGTTTTGGTAATATATAAGGAGGATTTGCAATAATTATATCTTTATTAGTATTACATGTTTTGATATTTGAAAATTTTAAACAGTTGTATTTTATGATAGAAATTTGTTTGTTTAATTTGTATGTATTAATATTATTTTTTATATTTTTTATAGCATTAATGTGTATATCTATAGCATATATAAAAATATTTTTTTTTAATAATGATAATGATATAGCTATACATCCAGATCCACTAAATATATCTATACATTTATATGTTTTTTTTTTATCTATGATATGAGTTAAGATTTTTTCTATAATAGATTCTGTATCAATTTTAGGAATGAATGTATTATGATTAATTGATATATTAAATCCCATAATTGTTGTTTGTTTTATGATATAATTATATGGTTGATGTTGTGTAAGTTTATATATATAATTTATGAATTTTGTGATTTGTAATGAATGTATATGGATGGATTTATGTATTAATGCAATTTTTATGTTATTTTGTTTGATATATAATGTTATTTTATTGGCTATTATTTTAGCATGTGTAATATTGTTAATTTTTAAATTTAATATTCCCAATTGAATTATGTTATTTATGTTATTATATATGTTATATATGTTCATTATGTTTATTAAAATTAGGAGGTATTTATGTTTGGTATGGGTGCATGGGAATTGGGCATTATTTTTGCTATTATATTATTGTTGTTTGGTGGCAAGAAACTGCCTTCTATTGCTACTGGTTTAGGCAATGCTATTAAAAATTTTAAGTTAGCAATACAAGATGATGAAGATAAAGATACTTTATTGAAAAATACCAAAAATAAAAAAGATTAATATATGTATATTATAGTTTAATGCATATACTTAAATAAATTATTATTAATAATACATTTAATTGGTTGTTTTAATGCAATATTTGTAGCCATTAATCCTCTATTTAATGCTGTTTCTTCTATCCAAATTCTCAATATTATTAATTTTATAATAATATTTAATGATGTATTATTGTGTTGCATATAAAATTCTAATTGAAAATTTTTTATTTTAGTATGACATATAATAAAAGTAAAATTTAATATATTAATAACTTTAATTATATTTTTTAAATATTCTGAGAATAAATGCATATTTTCTATGTTTGATGAGTTATCAGTGTTGTTTACATGTATGCTATTATTTAATGATGATAATGAAAATGTATAAACGAAATAATTATTTGTTGCTTGTATTGTATTTATATTTTTAATGTCATTTTTATTAAATGCAACGATTATGGGAAATATTAATTCTGGTAGCATTATAGCTTTTAAATAATATTTCAATGTTATATTATATTTATGAATAACTATTTTTTTTATATATTGATTTGCTAAAATGCTATTTAATTGTTGATTATTATCAAACCATAACCATTTATGTATTTTCATTGTTGTAGTGGTTTTTAAATAATTGACTAGAAATGATTATTTTTTGAATTTGACTTGTGCCTTCATAAATTTGTAAGATTTTAGCATCTCTCATGAGTTTTTCTACTGGATATTCTTTATTATATCCATTGCCACCAAAAATTTGCACGGCATCTGTTGTAATTTGCATAGTAATATCAGCACAAAATCTTTTAGCATGTGCTGCATATATTGTATTATTTTTATTTTGGTCTAAGATTGCAGCTGCTTTCCATGTTAGTAATCTACCAGCTTCAATATTTGATGACATATCTGCTATCATAAAACTTATAGATTGATGTTGATATAAAAATTTTCCAAATGTTTTTCTTTCTTTTGCATATTTTATTGAATATTCCATAGCTGATTTAGCTAAGCCGATGGCAGACGCAGACACTAAAGGTCTAGTATGATTAAAAGTTTGCATGGCTATTTTAAATCCATCGCCTTCTTTGCCTAAAAGATTATCATGTTTTATTTTAACATTGTTAAATAATATAGATCTTGTATCTGATGCTCTTTGACCCATATTATCTTCTTTTTTACCAATAGTGATTCCTGTTAAATTATTTGGGACAATAAATGCGCTTAAACTTTTATGTGATGTTGTAGTCGCATTTGTTTTCGCTAAGACTATAAACCATTTGGCGTAACCTGCACCTGTGATCCATATTTTCTCTCCATTTAATAAATAATGGTCATTTTTTTTGATTGCTGTTGTTTTTAATTGAGCTACATCAGAACCAGCCGATGGTTCTGTTACAGCATAAGAACATATTATATGTTGTTTTGAAAAAGGAGTAAGCCATTTTTGTTTTTGTTTATTGTTGCCAAATAAAATGATAGGAGTTTGAGCTAGTAAATTTGCTGTCATAGCTGTAGCAATTCCACTGCATCCCCATCCGATTTCTTCTGTAACAATAGCAGAATTAATATTGTTAAGTTCTGATCCATTGTAAGTTTGTGGAATTTGGAAATTCATGAGTCCTAAACTCCATGCTTTTTGAAGAATTTCATTAGGCCAATTACTTGTATTGTCAAAAAATTTACATTGTGGCCTTATTTCATTTTTAGCAAAATCGTGAGCTAATTTTTTTAATGTTAGTTGTTCTTTAGTTAAATTAAAATTTATCATATTATACCTCATTATTTATATAAAATAATTTTATATTTATTTATAATATTTTATTATATTATTTAAGCTTTAATTTATTTAATGATATTTTAATTATGTTTGTATTATATCATTATATCATTATATTATCGTGCCTCCTCCTAATAATATATTTTTATCATATATGACTGTTGCTTGTCCTGGTGCTATAGCTTCCAAAGGATTTTTAGTTTTAATGTGTAATATCTTATGTTTTGATAATTCCCATAGAGATAATGTTTTTATCCCATGAGATCTTATTTGTATATATATTTTATTTGGCCATAAATTTATATTTATTATATAATGTACATTACTTAATTTTATAATATAAGATTGTAATTGATTTTTATTTCCTAATGTTATTTGTTTATTATTGTAATTAATATTTATAACATACATTTTTTTGTTGTTAAGTAATTTTATTTTCTTATGTTGTCCTATTGTATATTGATGAATACCATTATGTTTTGAGAGTAGTTTTCCTTTATTATTGATAAAATTGCCATGTAGAATATGATTATTGTTGTTTACGATAATTTTACTATAATTAATGTTGTTTGTAAAACATATTCCTTGACTATCATGTTTATTATAATTTTTGAAACTAATATATTTAGCTATTTTTCTTATAGTATGTTTTTTTAAGTTTCCTATTGGCAAATGCAATATATCTAATGTTTTTTTTGGAATATTGTATAAGTAATAAGTTTGATCTTTTGTTATATCAATAGCTCTTTTTAATGTTGTAGTATGTTTATAAGATGTAACTATTGCATAATGTCCGGTAGCTAAATCAGCATTTAATATTTTTGCAATTTTATATAAGTATTTAAATTTTAAGAAAAAATTGCAATTTAAACATGGATTAGGAGTTGTGCCATGTATATATGATGCAATAAATGGTTTAATTACTTTTTCCTTAAATATATGGTTTGCGTTAATAACATAAAATGGCATATTTAATAAATAGCATACTTCTCTAGCATCTTTTATTGAAAAATGAGAACAACAGGCATTTTGTGTTTCATTATTATTTGATATTAAATTTAAAGAAATGCCTATAGGATTATATCCTGATTTTTTTACTAGAAATGCAGCTATTGATGAATCAATACCACCTGACATTGCAATAATAATATTTTTCATAATTATGATAGATAGTATATCTTATTATATTTTAGGTTTAATTAATCCTGGTCTTAATGGTGGTTTGTTTGGATTATTTTGTTTATATTTTTTGATAATTTCATTTCTTGGTAGAAAGTTAGTTTTTTTCTTATCAAGCCAATTTCTACTATTTAAATCTATAATTGGCATTATTATAAATAGAGATAATACTAACATAGAAGAAATTAAAATAATAGTATAAAATTTATTATCTAACCATAAGTGCATAAAAATTGCAAATACTAAACTAGCTTTTATACTTGCAATTATTAGTGCAATTAAAATTGAGTAAGATTTTATTTCAATTTTACTTAATAAAACAGTAATAATCGTTAGAATAATTAATAAAAGAAAGGTTAACCAATATGTTATTGATGATACGATATGAGGTTTTTCACCTACAACATATTTTCTATATGTATGTAACATGTATTCTCCTGATATAAAAAATAATTAATTTATTAAATATAATAATGGGAATAGAAATATCCAAATTACATCTACTAAATGCCAATATAATCCACTTAATTCTATTGTTTGATAATATTGAGAATTAAATTCATTTTTTGTAGATTTTATTAATAACCATATGAAAATAATTATACCTATTAATACATGTATGCCATGTAATCCTGTCATTAAAAAATATATTCCAAAGAATATATGAGATTGATCAGGATGTGGTAATACAGTATTTGTAAAATTAAATCCAGGAAGTAATCCATCATGAATTTTATGTGAATATTCAAAATATTTAATAATTAAAAATATGATTGCACATATTATAGTTAATATTAAATTTAATTTTAGTATATGTATTTTATCTTTTTGTATTGCATTTATTGCTAAAACTACAGTTAAACTTGAAAATAATAATACAATTGTATTAATCATTCCAAGTGTAACATTTAAGTATTTATGAGCTGCAATAAATAATCCAAAGTGTAAGTATCTATATACTGAATAAGCTACAAACAATCCTCCAAACAGCAATATCTCTGTAGATAAAAAAAGCCACATACCTAATTTAGAAGCTTCAATTTGTTGTTTTGGTGTATAAAAGTGTGTTACTAAGGGAAATTTTTTATTATTCATAATGTGTCTCACTAATAATGATATGGCTTGTCTTTTATTATTGGTTGTTTGATAAAGTTATGTGTTGTTGGTGGTGTTGATGTATGTGTAAAATCTAAAGTTGTTGCATTCCATGGATTATCATTGGCTTGTTTGTTTTTGCTAGTTAAAGAATGTATAAGATTGAATAATACAATAATCATACCAATAGTTAAAATCCATGATCCAATAGTTGCAATTTTTTGATAAGGTTGGAATTGTTCTATATAATTATAATATCTACGTGGCATTCCTTGTGACCCCATAAAAAATTTAATAAAAAAAGTTGCATTAAATCCTATAAATACAATTATAGCACCTATTTGTCCCCATATTTCAGAATACATTTTCCCTGTCATTTTAGGCCACCAATAATATATACCTCCGATAAATGCCATAATTGTTCCGCCAAACATTGTGTAATGAAAATGTGCTAAAACAAAATAAGTATCATGTAATTGAACGTTAATAGATAATAAAGTTAAAAATATTCCTGTTAATCCACCAATTGTAAATAATATTATAAAATTTATGGCCCATAACATAGGAGTTTTTAATGATATGCATCCTTTATACATAGTTGCCAACCAATTAAAAACTTTAACAGCTGATGGAATAGTTACCATTAATGTAAGAGCTGAAAAAATCATACCTGCTAATTCAGATTGTCCAGAAACATACATGTGATGTCCCCATACTAAAAAACTTAAAGCAGCTATTGATACTGATGATATTGCTATTATTTTATAACCAAATATTGTTTTTTGACTAAATGTTGATATTAATTCTGAGATTATTGCCATAGCTGGTAATATCATGACATATACAGCTGGATGTGAATAAAACCAAAAGAAGTGCTGAAATAATAATGGGTCTCCACCAAGAACAGGATTAAAGATTCCTATATTAAATACTCTTTCTATTATTAATAATAATAGAGTAATGCCTAATACAGGTGTGGCTAATACTTGAATTATTGATGTAGAATAAATTCCCCATACAAATAATGGCACATTTGACCAATTCATTCCAGGAGCTCTTAATTTATGTATTGTGACAATAAAGTTTAATCCTGTGAAGATTGATGAAAATCCTAGAATAAAGGCAGCAGTTCCCATTAGAACTACTCTTCCTTCAGAACTTAATGAATATGGTGTATAAAAAGTCCAACCTGTATCAATGGCTCCAAACAATATAGATGTAAGTGCAAATATAGCTCCTATTATATAAAAATAATAACTCATCAAATTTAATTTTGGGAAAGCTACATCTTTAGCTCCTATAAGTAGTGGTAAGGCAAAATTACCTAATGAAGCTGGAATTCCTGGTATAATGACTAAAAAAATCATTATAGCACCATGTAATGTAAAAAGCTGATTATATTGTTTAGCTTCTAATAAGTTTTTAGCTGGAGTTAGTAATTCTAATCTTAAAATTAATGCAAATATACCTCCTACCGTGAAAAATAATAAGATGGCTATAAGATACATTATGCCAATTCTTTTATGATCTATTGTATATAACCAAGAACTTATGTGTGTATTTTCTGTTAAAAAATTTTTATTCACTATTATTACCTATAATTAAATTTTTTATTTTATTGATTTTAAATATTCAATAATATTCATGATTTCCACTTCATTTAATTGACCTTTAAAAGTAGGCATAATAGGTGGAAATCCTTTTGTAATGTTTATTTGTGGATTTAATAATTTTTGTTTTATTCTATTATCATTTACTTTAATAGTTTTGCCATTATTTAATAAATGTGTAGAATTGTATATATTTTTAAAAGTGGGTGCTATTCCACTTGATCCATCAGTAGAGTGACAGGCTATACATCCTTTTGATAGATAAAGTTTTCTACCTAATTCTTTTGATGAAAGATTAGAGTTTTGTTTAGTTTGTGAGTGTAACCATTTATTGAATGTTTCTATAGAAGTTACTTTTATTTTAGCTAACATTTTGCTATGTTGATCACCACAATATTCTGTACAAAATATTGGATATTCACCTAATTTATTAGCTTTAAACCATGTTGTTGTGTATCGTCCTGGGACTACATCTTGTTTAATTCTAAAATTTGGCACTGAAAAACTATGTATTACATCTTGAGATGACATTGTTAATTTTATAGATTTGTTAATAGGAACATAAATAGTAGCACCTTGTCCTGAAACATTAAGTGCATGATGTGGATATGTGACTCCCCATATCCATTTTTGACCAATTATTTTTAATTCTTTTGCATTAGGTGGAATAATGCTAAGATTTAAATACCCATAAAATCCCCATATAAACAAGTAAGAAACATAAATGATTGGCAAAATTGTCCACATTATTTCTAATGTTGTATTTGAATGTATTTGAGCTTTAGCTTTATTATAGCATGTGGTTTGCCTATATTTGATACAAAACCATATTAAAGGAATAGTAATACATAAAAAAATAATTAAACTGCTCCATACAAGAAATGCATATAGTGGGTCAACACTATTGGCATGAGTTGATGCAGCATTGGATTGTAAGCTGAAAAAATTGTTAGTATCTAAAATTGTTGATAAAATATCATTGCTGTTTTCCATTAGTGTTCCTTATATTTTTTCTTTCTAAGTATTTCATTATTACAATTAATATGAATAATAAAAATAATATTGTTAAAGCTATAAATTTAGTAATTTTGAAAATATATGTTCCGTAACGATGTGAATCTGAAAAATAATGAAAACAGCTCAATATAAGTTTGTCAACTTTAGAAGTAACTTTTTGATTAGATGCATTAATTATAGCTTTTGTGATTTTATCAGCATCGAATTGTATCCCATAAAATATTTGTATAATTTGTCCTTGTGATGATAGTAGAAATACTCCTGCAGAGTGTATGTATTCTTTAGACATTATATCATATTTAAATTGGAACCCTATTTGTTGTGTTAATAAATTGATATTATTTTTATTTCCTGTTAAAAATGGCCAAATATTATCATTAGATTGTAATGATTTATCATGTAATGTAGTTAAATAATTTTTTCTTTTTTGTTGAGCTAAATGATAATTTTCATTATGATTAATGCTAATGCTTATTATATTAAAGTTTTGACCTATCATTAAATGTATATTTTGTATAGTTTCAGATAATGCATTTAATAATAGATTGCATAACATAGGACATTTATAGTAACCTAAAGTTAATATAATGGCTTTATTTTGTTTAAAATAATGTGATAATGTTCTAGTTATTCCATTATGATTTATAAATGGTGTATTTAAAGAAATAAATTTGCCTGAATAATTTAAGATGTCAGTATTTTGCATTATTGGTGGAATTGCATGTTTTGATTTTATTATATCATTTTTAAATGTATAAGATATCATAATACTTAATAGACATATTAATATAGCTATCCCAGATGATATAATTGCTACAAGTTTTTTATTATTCATATTGTATAGAATGATATTGTATGATTGTAAATACGTTTAATTTAATAAATTATATAATATTAAACTGCATTATTAATAAAAATTTTTTTTGATTTAATTTTATTGATTCTTGATAACGCTAATGTTTTAGCTGTAGTTAATGTATTAACATGATTTTTACTTGATATTGTAAATATTTTATATACTGTATCAAAAATTTTTTCTGTTTGTTTTAAAGCTTTGTTTTTATTGTATCCTTCTAATTCATTAGCAACATTAATTAATCCTCCAGCACTAATTACAAAATCTGGAGCATATAATATATTTTTGTTGTATAATTGAGTAGCATGTTTGTCTTCATCTTCTAATATATTGTTAGCACATCCAGCTATGATAGCGCATTTTAAATATGGTATTGTATTATCATTGATAACACCACCTAATGCACATGGTGCAAATATATCTGATTCAGTTCTATAGATCATATCATGTTGTATGATTTGTATTGATGGATATGAGTTAATTGTTTTTCTTATATTGTCATGGTTAATATCAGAAGCTATTATTATTGCTTTTTCAGCCATTAAATATTTAATTAAGTTAAATCCTACATGTCCTAGACCTTGAATGGTTATTCTTTTTTTGGTTAAAGAATCATTGCCTGTTAATTTTTTAATTGAAGCTTTCATTCCATGATATACTCCAAATGCAGTTACTGGAGCTGGATTTCCAGAACCACCAAGTTCATATTTTAATCCAGTTACGAAATTAGTTTCTGTATGTACTGCTTCCATGTCATCTACTGTAGTTCCTACATCTTCTGCTGTAATATATCTTCCTCCTAATGATTGTACAAATTTTCCAAATGTCTTGAATAATGCTCTTGTGTTTATTGTTTTAGGATTATTAATGATTACAGATTTACCACCGCCTAAGTTTAATCCAGCAATTGATGCTTTATATGTCATGCCTCTAGATAGACGTAAAACATCTATTAAAGCTTCGTCATCATTGTCATATGATAGCATTCTGCATCCACCTAATGATGGGCCAAGCATGGTATTGTGTATAGCAATAATGGCTTTTAATCCAGATATTTTATCATAGCAATAAATAACTTGTTCATGTTCATTTTTGGAAATTTCTTTAAATAGTGACATAATGATCCTGTTTATGTTAATAGTCATAATTTTAACTAACTATATTCTATATTTTATAGACTATCATTAATTGTTTTATAAATAAATATGTTTTGTATATTTTTTTTAAAAAAAAAGTTATTGTATTATTTATTGTTCGTTTAATATTGTATTATATTACAGTAATTTTGTTTTGAATTATACATACTGGATTATCATTTCTTATTAAAGTTTTTTTTCAAAATATGCTTAATGTTGTATATTTAATAAATAATTTTAAAAATAATGTGTTATTTTTATTGAAAATATTAAAATCAACAAAAATGGATATATATAATTTTTTATTTAATTTAAATCTTGCAAAAAATATAAGCTTAAGATATTAATGATTTAAATTAAGATAATGATTATGTTAAAATTAATTATGATGGGGTTGTTAGCTCAGTTGGTAGAGCAGTGGACTTTTAATCCATTGGTCCCGAGTTCGAGTCTCGGACAGCCCATTGTTTGGATGTCTCCATCGTCTAGAGGTTAGGACATCGCCCTTTCACGGCGGCAACAGGGGTTCAAATCCCCTTGGAGATATTTTATAACAATGCAAAACTTAAATTTTATAAATTTTTTAATATAATTTAAAATGATATTATGTTTGTAGTTATTATATATTTATGTTATAATACCTTCTATAATAAACTTGAGGAGAATTAAATTTATGTCTATGATTCAGAAGCCAGCTCCATTTTTTAATGCTGAGGCTGTATTGTCTAATGGGGATTTTGCTAAAATATCTTTATCTGATTTTATAAATAAACATTATCTTGTGTTATTTTTTTATCCGTTAGATTTTACATTTGTATGTCCATCTGAAATATTATCTTTTTCTAATAAAATAATAGATTTTAATAAAAGAAATACTAAGATTTTAGGTATTTCAGTTGATTCGTGTTATAGTCATTATCAATGGAGAAATACATCTGTTATGTCTGGTGGTATTGGAGAAATTGCTTTTCCATTAGTATCTGATATTAGTAAAAAAATATCACGAGATTATAATGTATTAATTAATGATTCTGTTGCATTAAGAGGTACGTTTATTATTGATAAAAAAGGAATTATTCGTCATGTAACATTAAATGATTTGCCTATTGGTCGTAATATGAATGAAGTATTAAGGATTGTAGATGCGTTGCAATTTCATGAAAAACATGGTGAAGTTTGTCCAGCAGGTTGGACTACTGGGAAACCAGGAATGAAGCCTAATGCTAATGGCGTAAAGGATTATTTAAAACAAAATGCTAATAAATTATAATTTTATTATACAATTTTACATTTTCTAATATTAAAATAATTTTATAGTTTTTATTAAGGAATATTTATTAAATAGGATGTTTTATGGTAAAACCTATAAAGTTATTTTGTAAAAACAATATTAATAACAAAATTTATTTATTTATTTTTGTCTTGCTGTTTGTTTATGTTGTTTTTTTGTTGAAAATAGTTTTATTGCCATTTTTTTTATCTGTATTATGTGCTTTAATATTTAATCCATTAGTTACAAGGATTAGTTCGATTAAAATTTATGGACGTAATATTCCTCGTTGGTTTTCAGTTATTATCATTTATTCTTTAATGGCAACTATTGTTATTTTAATATTGTTGTTTTTTATACCAGTGATTTATCATGAAGTTATTAATTTAATTAATGAATTAACTATAATTGTAAGTAATATTGATGATGATATGGTCAGATTATACGCGCAACGGATTGGTGATTTTTGTAAAAAACATAATATTCCAATTGATATTATGCCTGTTAATTATATAAATTCTTTATCAACATCATCAATAAATTCTAATGAAAATTTAATTTCATTTAATTTAACACATATGTTTAATATATTATATAATAAACTTATGCAATATGGTCATTATGAATTTTCAGATATTATATTTCAATTGCAAAGTATTTTACTTAGTATTATTGATTTTTTTTTGCAGTTTATTTTAATGTTCATGATTACTGGTTTTTTATTAATAGATAATAAAAGTATTTATAATTTGATTAGTATATTAAATAAGAAAAGTTGCAATAATAATTTAAACAATGTTTTGAATAAGATAAATGTTGGTTTATTAGGAGTAGTTCAAGGTCAAGTTTTAATTTGTTTATTAAATGGATTATTAACATTTTTAGGTCTTTTAATTTTACATGTAAAATTTGTCTTTTTATTGGCTACATTAGCTGGAATATTTAGTTTAATACCAATTTTTGGTAGCATTATAAGTACTATTCCAATTTGTTTAGTTGCTTTAACTAATTCTGTTTATACTGCTTGTTTTGCTTTGATATGGATTGTTATTATACATATTGTGGAAGCCAATATTTTAAATCCTAATATTATGGGCACTTCTGCTAAGATACATCCTGTATTAATAGTTTTATCTTTAATTATAGGAAAATATCTTTATGGTATGATAGGAGCTATGATTGCGGTGCCAATTATAAGTATTATTTTAAGTGTGTTGTATTCTTGCATTTCTATTTTAGATGATGATAGTAAGTGATATATATGATAGTTTATATTACAATATATTGTATGTTATGAAGGAAAATATATGTTTTATATATTAGTTTATATAATAGAAATATATGATCATGAATTTTTTATTAGTATATAAAAATAATAATTTTTTAAAACTTGCTTTACAAAACAGTTGATTTAATATATAAATGCTCAAATTAAAAATTTTAGATTATTTTTTTTGTAAATTGTATATGGGAGCATAGTTATTATAATGATAGATCATACTGTTGGGTTATCTAAGCTCATTTATAGATTAAAAAATGATGGTGTTGTAGCTGGAGAAAATGAACGCAATAAAATTATAGATAATGCTCAAAAGCAATCTAAAACTATTATATGTGATGCGCAAATTAAAGCAGATAAGATAATTAGAGAGACTAATAGACAATGTGAAATAAAAAAAAAAAAATTAAATTCTGAATTAAAAATGGCTGCTAGAGATTTTATATTGGAGTTTAAAAATAAATTAAAAAATAATGTTATTTTACCTGTTGTTGAATCTAAAGTTAAAGATGTTTTTATGCAAAAAAAATTTTTAGAGACTTGTATTAAAGATATATGTTTAGAAAGTATAAAACAAGATAATTGTACTATAAAAGCAATAGTATCTTCAGATATGAAAGAGAAATTAAATATATATTTTAAATCTTGTTTAAGTAAGAAAATAATGGAAAAATCTTTGCCTATATTAGAAAAACAGGATGGATTATTAGGATTTAAGTTAAAAATAGGCAATAAAAATTTTGTATGGGATTTTACTTGTAAATCTATTGCTTATGAAATAGCTTGTTTAGTAGAGCCATCAATGCAGTTATTTTTATTTGATCAAAAGAATCATTAATTTTATAGTGTTATATTTTAAGTATTATATTTTTTTATTGGAACAATATGTCTTTAAGTTATTTTATAACTAGTTTACCTAGATTGCAGCGCAATCAATGTTTACCTATAACATCAGAAATGTTTATAAAGCGTTTGGAGTATTCTATTGATTGTTCTGTTGAAATTGATTTGCAATTGCTTTTATTATTAGATCATATAAATAATCAGATTAGAAAAAAAACATTATTGATAAATAATAAATTATTTCATTTGATTATGAGAAAATTTCAATATAAAGTGATTCACACTGCTAAATCAGAGTTTTTTAAAAATTTTATTAGTTTTTTAGTTAATTTACATGAAGTTATTGCTGTTATTTTAGCAAAAGAACATCGTATGAATAAAAAGACATATGTATATCAATTAAATGGACGTTTTGATTCATGTTCTCAAAAAATTATGCATTTTTATGATAGTGAAGGTGCAGGTATATCTAAAAGATTTTCTTGGTATAGTAAACTAAAAGCAACAATATTACAAAATGATTTTTTATTAATAGAAAAATATATTAATACTATGAAATTAAATGCCATGAATAGATTATTACATAATAACTTGTTTTCTATTGATTATATAATTTTTTATTATTTTAAGATAATTATATTTGAAAGAGAGATGATATTTAATTATAATGAAGGCAAAAAAATATTAGATTTAATTTTAAGTTATCATTCAGAGGAATTAAATGAAAACTGAAGGGATTGTGATAGGAATTAATGGGAATATGGTTACAGCTAAATTTAATGACAGTGTTCGTATGAATGAAGTTGGATTTATTCATGTTAAAGTAAAAAAAAACAATAAAAATATAATAGAAAAATTAAAGGCTGAAGTAATTCGTATTAGACAAAATTTATGTGATATGCAAGTTTTTGAAACTACTAATGGTATTATTGCTGGAGATTTAGTTGTTTTTACTGGTATTCTTTTATCTATAGAGTTAGGACCTGGATTATTATCTAATGTATATGATGGATTAGGAAACCCATTGAATCAATTAGTTGATAAAGTTGGTAATTTTTTACATAGAGGTATATATGTCAATACTATTAATCGTGAAAAAAAATGGTATTTTAATCCTATTGTAAATGTTGGTGATAAATTATATGCTGGTGAAGCTATAGGGACTGTAAAAGAGGGGAAATTTATTCATAGAATTATGGTTCCATTCAATATTATTGGCAAAGTTATAATTGAACGTATAGTCTTACGGAATAAGTATAATGTTGTTGCAATTTTGGCTGAAGCTAGAAGTGTTGTTAAAAATAATGTGATAAAAATTTCTATGTTACAACAATGGCCTATTAAAAAACCTATACAAAGTTATGTTAAACGTTTATTGCCTAATAAACCATTAACTACATCTGTGCGTATAGTTGATTCATTATTTCCTATAGCTGAGGGTGGTACTGCATGTATTCCTGGACCATTTGGTTCTGGCAAAACTGTCTTTCAACAATCTGTTTCTCGTTATGGTGATGCTGATATTGTTATTGTAGCAGCTTGTGGTGAACGAGCTGGTGAAGTAGTAGAGACATTGCGTGAATTTCCTATGCTTGTTGATCCTAAAACAGGTTGTTCATTAATGGAACGAACTATTATTATTTGTAATACTTCATCTATGCCAGTAGCTGCTCGTGAGGCTTCTGTATATACTGCTATTACTATAGCAGAATATTATAGGCAAATGGGATTACGAATTTTAATTCTTGCAGATTCTACAAGTAGGTGGGCTCAAGCATTGAGAGAAATGAGTGGTAGATTAGAAGAAATACCTGGAGAAGAAGCTTTTCCAGCTTATTTGGGCTCATTAATTTCTGCTTTTTATGAAAGAGCTGGTATTGTTGAGTTAAAGGATTTTAAATTAGGTGATAGTATAGGTTCTGTTACAATGATTGGAACTGTTTCACCAGCAGGTGGCAATTTTGAAGAGCCAGTTACTCAATCAACATTAGCAGTTGTAGGCTGTTTTTTAGGATTAACATATGCTCGTTCGTATGCTAAAAGATTTCCGGCAATTTCACCTATGGATTCTTGGTCTAAATATTTATATGTGATGAAAGATGAATTAAGTAAGATATATTATCCAGAATGGGTAGATGATATTCAATGGGTAAGTAGATATTATATTGAAGGACAGAAAATTGGTGATCAAATGAAAGTAGTTGGTGAAGAAGATTTATCTTTAGAAGAATTTGTGCATTTTTATAAATCTGAGTTTTTTGATGCAGTTTATTTACAACAAAATGCATTTAATGATGTAGATGCTTCGCCAAATGCTATTAGAACTTCTAAAAGTTTAAAGTTAGTTATAAAAATTCTTAAACATGTTTTTGTATTTAAAGATAAGGTAGAAGCATTAAATATATTGCAACAAATTATTACATTATTTAAAGAATTAAATTTAACAAAATTAGAAGTAACAGCATATACTTCTTTAACTAATGAAATTAGTACATTGTTAAATAATTATTAAATATTATTGCATATATATGCAAATATGAATCACTATTATGTTTAATATAAGTTTATTAAGGATTTAAAAGATGAAAAAATTATATTGTAAGATTGATGAAATTGTTGGTCCAGTTGTTCGTTTGAAAGCGAAAGGCATTTCTTATGGGGAATTAGCGCAAATTTTTTTAAGAGATGGTAGTAAGACTTATGCGCAAGTGATAAAAATAAATGATGATAATGTTTCATTGCAAGTTTTTGCAGGTTCACGTGGTGTAGGGACGAATGATGAGATAGAATTTTTAGGCAAACAGGTTCAATTAATTTTTTCTAAAACTAATTTAACTGGTAGGATATTTAATGGAATAGGTCAGGCTATTGATGGAAAATCAGAAATTTGTGATGGAAAATTAGTTGATATTGGTGGGCCATCATTTAATCCTGTATGTAGAATTATACCATCTAAAATGATTCATACAGGCATTCCAATGATAGATACTTTTAATACATTGGTTGAGAGTCAAAAATTACCTATTTTTAGTGTAGCTGGAGAACCATATAATGTTTTATTGGCTCGTATTGCATTACAAGCAGAAGCTGATATTATTATTTTAGGAGGTATGGGTTTAAAATATGATGATTATTTATTTTTTCAACAGGAATTAAAAGAAAATAAAGAAAAAACTATTATGTTTATTCATACAGCATCAGATCCAGTTGTAGAATGTATTATGGTGCCAGATATGGCATTAAGTGCTGCTGAGCGTTTTGCTATATTAGGGAAAAGAGTATTGGTGTTATTAACTGACATGACATCATTTGCTGATTCTATGAAGGAAATTGCTGTAGCTATGGAAAAAATACCTGCTAATAGAGGATATCCAGGTGATTTATATTCTCAATTAGCTTCGCGTTATGAAAAAGCTGTTGATATTCAAAATTCAGGATCTATTACTTTATTAACAGTGACAACTATGCCAGGTGATGATGTTACTCATCCTGTTCCAGATAATACTGGTTATATTACAGAAGGTCAATTTTATTTAAAAAATGGTGTTATAGATCCATTTGGATCATTATCTCGTTTAAAACAATTAGTCAATAATAAGACAAGGGATGATCATGCTCCATTAATGAATTTAATGATTCAGTTATATGATTCATGTAAAAAAGTTCGTCAACAACAATCTATGGGATTTAGTATATCGAAATTTGATAAGCAGTTATTGAAATATGGGATATCTTTTGAGAAGAAAATGATGGATTTAAAAGTTAATTTGTCATTAGAACAGCAATTAAATTTAGGATGGAATATTTTATCAGCATATTTTCATCATGATAAATTAGCTATATCAAGAAAGATGATAGATAAATATTGGCCTAAATAATATGAGTATATGATGGGAAAGAAATATAAATTAAATAAGTCTGAATTAACAAGACTTAAAAAGGAAGGTAAAATATATTATAAATTTTTACCAGTTTTAAAATTAAAACAAGAACAACTGCAAATAGAACAAATAAAAATTAAAAAAGCAGTATTGCAATTAAAACATAATTTTGATTTATATATAAAAAAATATAAATCTTTAATTTGTTTGTTACCTGATTATATACCTATAGATATTGTTCAATTTGTCAAATATAGTTCTGTTAAAATAGTCTATAAAAGTATAGCTGGTGTTAAAGTACCATCGATAAATAAAATTAATTTTAATGATATTCATCTGTCTTATTATGCTTATCCAGTTTGGGTAATTAAAGGCATTACTAAATTACAAAATATGAGTAGTTTGAATGTTGAAATATGTTTTTTGATCAAACAATTAGAATTAATATCTAAAGAATTAAAAAAAGCTACACAAAAAGTCAATTTATTTGAAAAAGTATTAATTCCAGAAACTGAGTTGGCTATTAAAAGAATAAAAATATTTTTAGGGGATGAACAAGTTGCTGCTGTAGGTCGTGGAAAAATTGCTAAAGCTAAGCAAAATATTTAAATATTATTGTATTAAAATTTGGAAGTAATATTATGAGCATAGTAAAAATGAAGAAAATTGTACTTTTAGGCAGTTTTAAAGATGAAGATATTATACTTAAAACTATTAGGAATACTGGTTTAATGCATTTTGATACTTGTAAATTAAAATATAATAAAGGAAATTTCCAGTATAAATTAATCTCTAAAATGTATATTGATAAATTAGAAAAGAGTAGAAATATTTTAAGTCATTATTTATATATAAACAAATATATTAATAATTTTAATGGTAATTTACATGATATTTTAGATTCTATATTATATAATCATAATAAGAAGAAAATATTATTACAGAAATTAAAAAATATTAATGATGAGTTAGATAAGCTGAAGCCATGGGGTGATTTTGATGTTTCAGAAATGTTGTTTTTACAAAAGAATGGAATTGCATTTAAGTTATGTATAATAGAAAATCAACAGTGGTATAGTTTAAATAAAAATAAATTGATATTTTCCATTATTAATAATGATTCAAAATATACTTATGTTGTGATGTTAGTAGATGCATTAGATCATTTGCCTATTAAAAATGTTTTAGTGCCTAAACATTCGGAAGCATATTTATTAAAAGAGCAAAAACATATTCTTAAACAGATTGAAGAAATTAATCAGCAAATTAGGTCTTTTTGTTATGTTAAAAAAGATATTATTAAAGAATTAAATAGATTATATAATGAAAAAGAATTTGAATTCGCTAAAGCGCATATTTTAAAAAATGAATCTTTTTTTGAATTATCAGGATTTGTTCCTGCAGATAAAGAAAAAGAATTTAATTCTAAGTTATGTGTAAATGATGTTGCAATTATTTCTGAAGAACCTAAAAAAGATTCTAAAGTTCCTGTTAAATTAAAAAATAATATTTTTTTCAATGGATTTGAATTTATATTATACATGTTTTCTGGTATAAAGTATCAAGAAAAAGATGTAACATGGGTTATAGGGTTATTATTTATTATGTTTGGTTCTTTATGTTTATTAGATGGTGGATATGGTATTTTGTTGTCTTTAACAGGCATTATTTTACAATATAGACGACAAGTTTATTTGGGCAAAGTATTTTGTATTACTGGGATAGCTTCCACTATATTGGGATTATTAGGTGGTCAATTTTTTGGTTTAATTATTGGAAAAGATTTTTTAATGAGCATGTCTCCAATTATTAATTTAGCAAGTGATCCGTTGTCTTGTTTTATTTTTTCTTTAGTAGTTGGATTATGTGCTATGGGATTTAGTTATTGTATAGCTATATGGCAAGATGGTATCAAGACATCTGCTCTTGGTGGATTATTATTTGTTTTAACTATATTATGTTGTGTTATTAGTAATTTAAATTGTTTTTTTTCTTATATAAGTTATATTTTAAGTTATATATTATTATCATTTACTATATTATGTTGGTTTGCATTTCCAGATGAAGTATTTGGTAATTCTAGAATTCCAAATATAATTTGGACTATTTATTCAGGTATAACTGGATTAATACAGGATATTTTAAGTCATATGCGTCTTTTTGGCATATCATTATCTGGAGCAATATTGGCCTTAGTGATAAATAAAATTGCAATTATGTTTCCATTATATATAACTGTAATATTTGTTGTGTTTGGTCATGTTTTTGTATTCTTGTTAGCTTTATTGTCTTTATATATACATACTAATAGATTAATATTTTTGGAATTTGGAAGCAAATGTATAAAAGGGGGACATTATCTTTATTCACCATTTTGTTGGAGTTATTTTTTATGAAAAAATTAAATATACTTGTTTTACTTATTATGTCTTCTATCCCTGCATTTGCATATTATAATAATGTTAGTGCAATTGATTTATCTATAGAACATCAAATGATGTTATTTGTATCATTTGCTGTTATAGGTGTAGGCATTTTAAGTTCTGGATATGCGTTATCAATTTCATTAGGAGCATATGCTGCCTGTGAAAAAGATAATAGAGGAACAGCTTTTATACCAGCTGTTATGCCAGGTTCTCAAGGGTTGTATTCTTTTGCGATCAGTTTTTTAATGATACAAAACATGACCGATAAGCCGTTAGAAGTTGCATTAGCAGGATTAATATGTGGATTGCCTTGTTTTTTTTCTGCTATAGGTCAGGCTAGAACAGCAGCAGCATGTATTAAATCTATAAATAATGGTCAAATGGATCAGGGTCAGGCTTTATTGGCAACTGGAGTACCTGAATTATATGCATTAACAGGATTAGCTGGTGCATTTTTAGTGATGTTTATGGTATAATTGTCATTATAATGAAAAATATTTAATTAGGTTTTATTAGTACTTTAAAGTATTGATTATTTATATTAAATATTTTTCCTTTTATATTTTCAGTTAAATTTAATATATATATATTCTTAGCTAAAACTTCATTAGAAATATATGTTTTAAATTGTTTTAATACATTAACAATAGTTTTAGAATTTGTATATATATAGATATTAATTGTATTAATAATATGTAATTTTTGATTTTTACGTAATTTTTGAATATGACTAATAAATTCTCTTTGAATACCTTCGTATATTAAATCTTTAGTTATATGTGTATTTAATATAATTATGAAATTTGTTGAAGCATCTAATATCATATTTTTTTTAGCTTTATAAGTAATAATAATATCTTTAAGACTAATATCTTGTCCAAATAAATTTATTATATAATTATTTTGTAGTAAATTTATTTTTTTATCATTAAATTTTGAAATAATTTTTTTAGTTATTGTAATATATTTTCCCATTTTTTTACCTAATAATTTAAAATTAGGTTTTAATATATATGTACATAATGAATGATTATTTTTTTTTATGATAATATTTTTTATATTTAATTCATTTATAATTAACTTTTTATATTTTAATATTGTATGTGTGTTATCATAATGATTATTATTAATTTGTATTGTCATATATAATAGAGGTTGTTTTAATTTTATTTTATATTTTTCTCGTAATGATCTTCCTATATGTATGATTTGACGTATTATATTTATATCTTTTTCTAATTTATTATTTATTTTGTCTTTATTATATTTTGGATATTTGCATAAGTGTATGCTTTTTATATCTGATGCTTGAGGATTGATTATTAAATTTTGATATATTGTTTCAGTAATAAATGGGAGAAATGGTGCTAAAATATAGCATAATTTAGTTAATACTTCATATAGTGTATTATATGCTAAATATTTATCTTGTATATTATGTTTGTTGTGTATGTTTTTCCAAAATCTACGTCTTGAATTTCTAATATACCAATTAGTTAAATCATCTATAAATTCTATAATTTTTGGTATAGTTTTATGTAAATGGTAATTTTTAAAATTTTGATTTATATGTTTAATTAATGATTCTAATCTTGATATTATCCATATATCTAAAATTGATGTATCTTTGAATGAATTATTGTTAACATATGAGTTAGTAGGATACCATGAATCTATATTAGCATATTGTATAAAAAATATCCAAGTGTTATATAATGGAATAATAATATCACGCATTATTTGTTTAATTCCAGTTTCTGAAAATATTAATGTATCTCCTTGTGTTAATGGAGAATTAATTAAATAAGCACGTAAAGCATCTGCTCCATATTTTTTTATAATTACTTTTGGATCTGGGAAATTATTATTAGATTTACTCATTTTTACGTGATGTTTATCTAGTACTAGACCATTAACTATAGCATTTTCAAATGGATGTTTATTAAATAATCCTGTAGATAATACTAACATTGTATAAAACCAACCTCTTGTTTGATCTAAGCCTTCATTAATAAACTGTGCTGGGAAACTATGTTTAAATAATTTTTGATTTTCAAATGGATAATGTAATTTAGCGAAGAACATAGATCCTGAATCGAACCAACAATCGAAAATTTCTGATGTTCTTTCCATTATATCATGACATTTGATACATCTAATTTTTATGAAATTTATATAATGAGAATGCAAATCTATGATTTTTTTTTGTGTATGTTTTTGAAGTTCTTGAATTGATGAAATGCATGTTTGATGATGACATTGTTTACATATCCAAATTGGTATTGGAGTTCCCCAAAATCTATTTCTAGAGATATTCCAATCTTGTGCATTTTCTAGCCAATGCCCAAATCTTTTTTCGCCGATTGAATGAGGTATCCAATTAATATTTTTATTGTTAAGTATTATGTTTTTTTTTAATGTATTAACTTTTAACATCCATACAGATACAGCTTTATAAATTAAAGGATATCCGCTTCTCCAACAAAATGGATATGAATGTTGAATTGTTTTATGTTGAAAAATTTTGTTTTGTGTTTTTAATATCTGTATAATTTTTGGATTAGCTTTATGTATATTTGTATTCTTAAAATCTTTTATTTGTGAAGTAAAATTGCCTTCTACATCAATAGGATCAACAATATTAATATTATTTTGTTTACATATATTAAAATCATCTATGCCAAATGCTGGGGCTAGATGTACAAGTCCTGTCCCTGTGTCATTATTTATATGTTTTGATAAAACAATTTTAAATGCATTGTGATGTTTATTAAAATAAGTAAATAATGGAGTATATTGTTTATTTAATAATGTTTTACCTTTAAATTCTTCTATAATTTTAATGTTATTATTTAGTATAGTTTGTGCTTTTTGTTTAGAAATGATGTATATTTCATTATTATATAGTGCTTTAATATACGTAAATTCAGGATGTACGGCAATGGCTAAGTTGGCAGGTAATGTCCATGGTGTAGTTGTCCAAATTAATAATTTAGTGTTTTGATTATTGTGTTTTATGGAAAATTTTACTATAATAGCTGGATCTTGTATGTTTTTATAATTTAAATTTGCCTCAAAATTAGATAATGGTGTAGATAATCTATAACTATAAGGCATTACTTTTAAACTTTTATAAATAAGTTTTTTTTTCCATAATTCTCCAAATGCCCACCAAACAGATTCCATGAATGATTTATTCATTGTTTGATATGTATTATTAAAATCAGTCCATTTACCTATCATTTGTAAATATTTTTTCCATTCTTTAGTATAATATAATACGTTATTTCTACATGCTTCATTAAATTTATGAATTCCATATTGTTTAATATGATTTGGACCAGATAAATTAAGTTTTTTTTCTGTTGCCATTTCAATTGGCAATCCATGTGTGTCCCATCCGAATTGTTGGTTGATGTATTTATTATTCATAAACCAATAACGTAAAACAACATCTTTTATAATATAAGTTGCGAAATGTCCATAATGTGGTAATCCTGTTGCAAATGGTGGTCCATCATATATGGTATATGTGTTAGACTTATTAATGTTATTATTATTAATGTTATAAAAATTTTGTTCAATTTGAAGTTTATTCCATAGTTGTAATATTTTTTTTTCCATATTATAAAAAGATTTTTTTTCTTCTATTTTAAAAGATTGTTGCATTATAAGTTATTCCGAATTAATATAAAAAAACCTATTATTTTTTTTAAAATTCATGTATAATAAATATTAATATATAATTATTAAATTTTTAAAAATGTTTTGTAAATATATATGTTAATTATTTTGTTATTTTATCAAAAATAATGCTTTTAACGATATATATGAATAGGATATACATAATGACAATTGATTGGAAACTTCTTTTGTTTGAATATAAACAAGATATCAGTTTATTGGTTAATATTAAACCTAATCATTGGAGACAAGAAATAGCATATAGTTTATGCGAATTATATTATTTGCAATATCGAACACAATTGTGTTATAGATATGATCAAAAAATTGATTTAAGACCAGGATCGGATTTTAATCGTTTTATGGAATCTCATATGAAACCATTAAGTAAATATCGAGTATGGGATGCTTTATTCCCTAATTATATTTCTGCTAATTCCTCTGTTGCAATAGATGAGGCATTGCATTTGTTGGTAGATTCTAGAATTGTTGATCGTGTATATTCTGGTGATATTGTTACTGTAAGTAAAATAGTTCATAGTATAGAAAAAAAACGATCTAAATATTTAGATGTGCTTTAAATATGTTATAGTTATTTATATTATTGTAAATTATTAGTTGGATTAGTATATGAATTTATTGTTTGATGATATGTTAATATTAAAAAATAAAATTAAATTTATTACAGCTACATCATTATTTGATGGACATGACGCTTCAATAAATATAATTCGTAGATTATTGCAAAATTTTGGTGCTGAAGTAATCCATTTAGGACATAATAGATCAGTTAAAGATATAGTTCATGCAGCTATAGCAGAAGATGTGCAAGGAATTGCTATTTCAAGTTATCAAGGTGGTCATATAGAATATTTTTTGTATATTTTATCATTGTTAAAAAAATATAATGCTTCACATATTCAGGTGTTTGGAGGAGGAGGTGGTGTTATTACTTTGTCTGAAATAAGATTACTTCATAGAAATGGTATATGTAAAATATTTGCTCCAATGGATGGTCAAACAATTGGATTAGAAGGCATTGTTGTTCAGATGTTGCGCATATGTGATTTTAATACTATATTGACACCTATTCGCTCTATATGCAGAAGTTTTTCTTTTGCAAACATGTTAAATATTGCTCAACATATTACTTTACTAGAACTTGATTTATATGATAAAAAATTTAAATATAAGCGTTATATGAATTCATTAAAGAATAAATTAAATTATGATAATAAAATAATTAATTTTAATAATCAAATAGTATTAGGAATTACTGGTTCTGGAGGTTCAGGCAAAAGTTCATTAATAGATGAGCTATTATTAAGATTTGGCAATTATTTTTCTAATAAGAAAATAGCTATTTTAAGTGTTGATCCAACAAGAAAAAGGACTGGAGGTGCATTATTAGGAGATCGTATTAGAATGAATAATGCAAATAATAAAAATTTTTTTATTAGATCTATTGCTACTAGAACATCTGCCTTACCTATTAGTATGATTATTGCAGATGTTATTAAATGTTTAAATATAGTAGATTTTGATTTAATTATTTTAGAGACAGTTGGTATAGGTCAAGATGATAATACTGTTGTCAAATTATGTGATTTCTCTATATATGTAATGACTTCTGAATTTGGTGCTCCATCTCAATTAGAAAAAATTAATATGTTAGATGATGCTAATTTTGTTGTAATAAATAAATTTGATAAATTTGGTAGTTTAGATGCATTGTTCCATGTTAAAAAAATATATCAGCGTAATAATAATTTAAATCATATTGATTACAAAAAAATGCCAGTTTTTGGCACTATAGCTAGTGAATTTAATAATCATGGTGTTAATCTTTTATTTAAATCTATTATCTCTCATTTTAAATATAAATTTAATAATTGGTTATGCAATAAACATATACATGATGGGATTAGTAAATCTTTAGCTCCTAAATTGAAAATTGGATATTTAAATAAAGTTAGTAAGACTATAAATATATATCATAAACATGTTTATAAACAACAATTAGTTGCTAATAAAGCTTATAATTACTTTATGATTTTAGAGGATTATAAGTGTGAAGACAGCTCGAAAAATAGTATATTAAAATTGTTGCAGTATAAATATGAAAACACTATATCTAAATTAGATTTAAAATTAATTAAAGCTTTGAAAACTTTTGATAATATTATTAATAATTTACGTAATGACATGTCGATATATTATGTAAGAAATAAAAAATTGTGTATAAATAATTTTAATATTTCTTTAAGTAAAAATAGAATACCTAAAATAGCATTACCTAGTTTTTCTTGTTGGGGTGATAAAATTAAATTTTTGTTATTAGAAAATTTTCCTGGTTATTTCCCTTTTACATCTGGTGTGTTTTCATTTAAAAGACAAAATGAGGATCCTACAAGAATGTTCGCTGGAGAAGGCATAGCAGAAAGAACGAATAAAAGATTTCATTTGTTGACTTCTAAGCAGTCTTTTATACGATTATCAACTGCTTTTGATTCTCCTACACTTTATGGCGCTGATCCAGCTGTTACTCCAGATATATATGGTAAAATAGGAAATTCAGGGGTATCGATTTGTTCTTTAGATGATATGAAAAGATTATATTCTGGTTTTAATTTATGTGATAAATTTACATCTGTATCTATGACTATTAATGGTCCAGCACCTATTATATTAGCTTATTTTTTTAATACAGCAATTGATTCTCAATGTGAGTTATATTTGAAACGAAATGGATTATGGCAAGAAAATAAAAATAAAATTAAAGATTGGTTTAAAAGGAGAAATATTCCATGTGTAAAGTATAGATTATTAAATTTGCCTAATGGGCATAATAAATTAGGACTTGGATTTTTAGGTATTTCTGCTGATCTTATTATTAGTAAGTCTATTTATAATAATATAAAGAAAACGGTTTTAAAATCTATTAGAGGCACTGTTCAAGCTGATATTTTAAAAGAAGATCAAGCTCAAAATACGTGTATATTTTCTTCTAGTTTTGCTATTAAAATGATGGGTGATATGCAAGAGTATTTTATAAAAGAGAATATAAATAATTTTTATAGTGTTAGTTTAAGCGGTTATCATATAGCTGAAGCTGGTGCTAATCCGATTACTCAATTAGCATTTACTTTAGCTAATGCGTTTACTATTGTAGAATATTATATATCTAGAGGTATGCATGTTGATGATTTTATGTCTAATTTAAGTTTTTTCTTTTCAAATGGTTTAGATGTAGAATATAGTGTTATCGGTAGAGTAGCTAGAAGAATTTGGTCTATTGCAATTTGCAATATATATAAAGGTAATTTAAGGAGTCAAAAATTAAAATATCATATTCAAACTTCTGGACGATCATTGCATGCTCAGGAAATTGACTTCAATGATATTAGAACTACATTACAGGCTTTGTATGCAATTGCAGATAATTGCAACTCTTTGCATACTAATGCATATGATGAAGCACTTACTACTCCTACTGAAGAATCAGTTAAAAGAGCTTTAGCTATTCAGTTAATTATAAATAAAGAATTTGGATATATAAAGAATGAAAATTTTTTACAGGGCAGTTTTTTTATAGAATATATGACTGATTTGGTGGAACGACAAGTATTGAAAGAATTTAAATGCATTGATGATCGTGGTGGTGTTTTAGGAGCTATGGAAACTATGTATCAAAGAAATAAAATTCAAGAAGAAAGTTTATTTTATGAACATCAAAAAGACAATGGGATCATACCTATTATAGGTGTTAATACATTTATTAATATTAAACGAAGTATAAATATTAATAATAATGAATCTACATTAGTAAGATCAACGAAAGAAGAAAAAGATTTGCAGGTTCAACAAATATCTTTTTTAAATAAATATTTTTTAAAAGAAAAACAAGAAGCTATTAATAATTTAAAAATTGCAGTGCAAAATAATGAAAATATATTTGATGAATTAATGTATACTACTAAAAGGTGCACTATAGGTGACATATCTAATTCATTATATGAAGTTGGTGGTTCTTATAGAAGAAATATGTAGAAAAAAATATGTTTTATGGAAATTATTCAAATGATCAAAGATAAACAAGCACATGAATTAAAACTTAATTTAGATAAAAATAAGACGAGACATTTAAGAGTTCCAATTGAAATTAGGATTGAAATTACTTTGGGCACTAAATCATTTACTACAACATCTCGTAATTTAGCTATTGGTGGAATTAGTTTTGAAACATTAGAAGTTTTAAGGATAGGAGATGATCTAAAGATATTGCTTTATATTCCATTTAATAAAGATTTAGAATTAATTAAAATAGAATCTAAAATTATTTGGGTAAAAAACCATATAGGATCTTATATAGTTGGTGCTGCCTTTATTAATTTTGCTCCTGGAGATTTAAAACGATTAAGGAATTGGTTGATTTTATACGTTCGTGCCCAAAGAAAAGGTTATAAAATTGTTTAAGTGTTTTATAATGTTTTATATTCAGTAATAATATTAGTAAGAGATTTTTTAGCATCTCCAAATATGACTCCTGTTTTATCCATTGTAAATAATGGGTTTTCTATTCCGGCAAATCCTCTGCCTTTCCCTCGTTTTAATACAATGATGGCTTTAGCTTCATGTGCATATAAAATCGGCATTCCGAATAAAGGACTAGTTTTATCTGTTAAGGCTGAAGGATTGACCACATCATTTGCTCCAATAATAACAGCTACATCTATAATTTTGAAATTACTATTTATTTCATTTATATCTTTTAAGTCTTCATATGGTATATCAGCTTCTGCTAATAATACATTCATATGTCCTGGCATTCTACCAGCTACTGGATGTATGCCAAAAGAAATATTAATGTCATTATTTTTTAGCAATTCTGATAATTCTTTAATTGCATGTTGAGCTTGGGATACTGCTAGTCCATATCCTGGTATAAATGTTATGTGTGATGAATTTTTAAATAACATTGCTGCATCCATAGGCATAAATTCTTTCATTGGTTTTAAATTTTCTTGACCTGTATTAATTATTGTTTCTCCAAATGCTCCAAACACTACATTTGTTAAAGAACGATTCATAGCATTACACATAATGCGAGTTAATATTACTCCAGAGGCACCAACTAAAGCACCAGAAATAATTAGAATTTTACTGTTTACAACAAAACCAGCTGCCATTGCAGCTAATCCTGAATAAGAATTTAATAATGAAATAACTACTGGCATATCAGCACCACCTATAGGTATAACTAATAACCAACCTAATATTAGTGCAATGATAGTGCATAACCAAAATATTGTCATATTTGATGAATCATTTGTTAAATAGATGACAGCAATGATGCTTGAAATAAATAATATTATGGTTAATATTCTTTGTCCTGGATATAATAATGGTCTTGATGAGACAAATCCTTGTAATTTCCCAAAAGCAAAAAAAGAACCAGAAAAAGTGATGCCTCCTATAATAATCGAGAACCATGATGTTATTATTAAATCTAATTGAGGATTAATATTTTGATATATTATATATCTTGTAAGTTCTGCTAATGCTACTAATACAGATGCAGCTCCTCCTAGACCATTAAAAATAGCTACCATTTGTGGCATTGCTGTCATTTGTATTTTATTTGCTGCAATAATGCCAATAATGCTACCTAAACAGATTGTAATTATAAGTTCTATAAAAACTTCTCTTGGATTACTAATAATAGTTGTCATAATAATAGCTAATATCATTCCAGCAGAAGCAATCATATTGCCTATACGTGCAGTTTTTGGAGATGCTAGTAGTTTCAAACCTACTATAAAGCCTATAGCTGATATAAGCAAGGCCATTTGTATGGCAAAATTAATTTCACTCATTTTCTTATTCCTTATTTTTTTGTTTAAACATAGCAAGCATTCTATCGGTAACAACAAATCCACCAACTAAGTTAATTGTAGCAAATAATATAGCTGCATAAGATAAAATATGTGCTAATGTAGATTCCTGTAAAGGAAGAATTATGATTGCACCAATTATGATAATACCAGATATTGCATTAGAACCAGACATTAACGGTGTATGTAACATTGTAGGTACTTTAGAAATAATTTCAAATCCAATAAAGATAGATAATACTAAAATATGTATTAATATAGATAATTCAGATAGAGTATCTAATTGCATTTTTTCACCTTAATTTTATATAAATTTTAAAATATTTTTATTAATAACATTATTATTAATAATGCATGATGTTGTTATTATTTCATCATCAACATTAAAAGATTTATTATCTTTATTAATTAAAATATTTAATAATGCAAATATGTTATGTGCATACATATCACTTGCATTTTTAGATAATGTTGATGGCAAGTCTGTAGGACCAATTATTTTAACGCCATTCATTATAACCTCTTCATTTGCTTTGCTGCCTTCTATATTTCCACCTGATTCTGTGGCTAGATCAATTACAATAGATCCAGGATTCATGTTTTTAATTGCTGAAATGTTTAATAATCTTGGAGCTTTTAATCCTGGTATTTGTGCAGTAGATATAATTACATTCATTTTTGAAGCAAATTCACCTAATTTTTCTTGTTGTAATGTTTGTGATTCTTTGTTTAATGTTTTAGCATAACCTCCTTTCCCTTCACCTGATTCTTGTATATTAATATTAACAAATTTACCACCTAATGATTCTATTTGTTCTTTTACAGCGGCTCTTACATCATAACCATAAACAATTGCTCCTAGTCTTTTAGCTGTAGCTATAGCTTGTAATCCAGCTACTCCAGCACCTAAAACTAGTAATTTAATTGGCGATATAGTTCCAGCAGCAGTCATTAACATAGGGAAAATTGTATTTAATTTATGACTTGATAATATTACAGATTTGTAACCAGCTAAATTTGCTTGGGAACTTAGTGCATCCATTGATTGTGCTCTAGAAATTCTTGGCACCATATTCATTGCTAAAATTTGTATATTTTTATTATTAATTTGTTTAATAATTTGTTTGTCTTTTAAAAAATTTACAAAAGATATATATAATAATTTATTTGTTATTGTTATTTTATTCAAATTTAATAAATTAATTGCACAGATAATATTAGATTGTTTAAATAATTCATCTTTTGTTGCAACAATTGTTGCTCCAGATTTAATAAATTGTTCATCAGAGTAATTTGCTCTTATTCCAGCATTATGTTCTATGATAACTTTTATATTGTTTTTTATTAGTTTTTTAACTACATCTGGGACAAGAGCCACTCTTTTTTCTCTTGATAATATTTCATATGGCACTCCTATAATCATTATATTTACCTCATTATTGTTATAGTTTATAATTATATTTAATTAAAATGAATTATCTGAAAGATTCATTATATCTAAGTTATTATTAAGAATGATGTTTTTAATGCAATTGATGTTTGGCAGTACATTTCTACAATAAAATTGCGCAGAAAAGATTTTCCCTTGATAAAATGGTGTGTGTTTACATTTATTATTTTTTAATAATGCACATGATGTTTCTCCTTGTTTTATCAAGAGCCATCCTATTATTAATTCACTTAGAGATTTTAATATATTATTTGCATGTAGACCTGCATAATATAAAGATTCACCTATTTGATTAGTAATAATGTTAAAAATTTCTAATATGCAGTTATGAGCGTTTTGTAGTATTTTATATTCAATTGATAAATGATCTTTGAATATTTTATTATTATATGTATGCTGAATATTATTTATTATTATATTAAATGCATGTTTATTATCTTTAATAATTTTTCTAAATAATAAGTCTAATGATTGTATGTGAGTTGTCCCTTCATATAAAGAATCAATTTTTTGATCTCTAATGTATTGTTCTATTGGATAATCTGATAGATATCCAGAACCACCAAAACATTGTAATGACATATTTAATATATGATATGATTCTTCTGAATTATATCCTTTAATTAAAGGAAGCAATAGGTTTAATATTTTTTTATATTGTGTTGATTTTGTAATATCAGTTTCTATAATTTGTAAATCATGGATATGATTACAATACATACATAATACACGCATCCCTTCTGCATATGATTTTTGCATCATAAGCATTCTACGTATGTCCGGATGCTTAATAATATTGACTTTATTAACTGTTTTGTTAAATATTGATGTTAAATCTATTCCTTGAATTCTTTCTTTAGTAAATGCTAATGCATTTAAGTATGCTGTAGATAAAGTAGACATTGATTTTATGCCTACTGCCATTCTAGCTTGCTCAATTAATTTAAACATTTGTTTTATTCCATTATGAATATTTCCTAATAGAAAACCTTTAGCAGGTGTTTTTGCTCCAAATGTTAATTCACAGGTAGCAGAAGCATGTATTCCCATTTTTTTCTCAATATTTGTACAAAACACTCCATTTCTTTTCCCATAAGTTAAATCTTCATTAATCCATATTTTAGGCACTATAAATAATGAAAGCCCCTTTATTCCTTGAATAGCATTTTTAGGGCGTGCTAACACCATATGTATAATATTTTTTGTATTATTATAATCTCCATTGGTAATAAATCTTTTTGTGCCTTTTATATGATATATATCATCCTTGATATGTATAGCTTGAGTTTTACCTGCTCCTACATCACTACCAGATTCTGATTCTGTTAAAACCATAGTAGCACCCCATTTATCTTGTATCATTTTTTTGATAAAAATATTTTTTTGTTTTTCAGTTCCACATTCATTTATTAGATTAACTACTATGCTTCCAAATAAATATAGTGCAACTGAAGGATTTGCACCAACTATCATTTCGAATGCTGCCCAATTTAAAGAATTTGGTGCTTCTATACCACCTAAATTTTGTGGTATATTTAATAAATTCCAATTCCCTTCATAATATGCATCCATTGATTTTTTTATAGATGTTGGTAACATTACAGTTCCGTTATTTAATTTTAATTCAGTTCTGTCTCCATCTACGAAACTATTGGCAATTTTTTCTTTTGCTAAAATATTAATGTTATTTAACATTTCTTTAATTATGTTTTTGTCTATGTGTGAGTATTTTTTATTAGTTAAAATGTTGTCTTGTATTTTAAAAAAATCAAATAAATTGAAAAAAATATCATTTAAATTGCTTTTATAATGAAAATTATTGTTCATATATTTCCTTGTTGATTAAATAATGTATAAGTTTGCTGTATAACTGTAATAATTAGTGTATTTCTAGTAATTCTAATGGAACATTATCTATTTTTTTCCTTGTATTTATTGTATTATTATTATCAAACTCTATATGCAATGATCTATATTTTGATAAACCAGTTCCTGCTGGGATTAGTCGTCCCATGATGACATTTTCTTTTAATCCTCTTAAATAATCTATTTTGCTAGATATTGCTGCTTCTGTTAATACTTTAGTTGTTTCTTGAAAAGATGCACCAGATATAAATGATTCAGTAGATAATGAAGCTTTAGTAATGCCTAATAATAATGGTTCTGATGTTGCAGTAGATAAATTTTGTTTTAATATTCTTGTATTTTCTTCATAAAAAATTTGTTTTTCTATTTGTTCATTTTCTAAAAAAGTTGTATCTCCAGATTTAATAATTTTTACTTTTTTTAACATTTGTCTTACAATGACTTCTACATGTTTATCGTTAATTTTTACTCCTTGTAGTCTATATACTTCTTGAATTTCTTCTACCATATATTTTGCTAATGCTTTTTCTCCTAATATTCTTAAAATATCATGTGGATTCACTGAACCTTCCATAAGAGCATCACCTGCTCTTACAAAATCTTCTTCTCTTACATTAATATGTTTCCCTTTTGGAATTAAGTATTCTCTTTTATTGTTTTTATCTGCATAAACAATGACTTTTCTTTTGCCTTTTGTATCTTTACCAAATATAATGCTACCATCAATTTCAGAAATAATAGCAATATCTTTGGGTTTTCTAGCTTCAAACAATTCAATGACTCTTGGTAATCCTCCAGTGATATCTTTAGTTCTAGATGCTTCTCTATTTACTTTAGCTAAATTATCCCCAGGTGATATCATATCTCCTTCATTGACAATAATAATAGCACCTATAGGTAATATATAATTTGTTTTTTTATTATTTTTGTCTTTGATTATGATATTTGGTCTTATTGATGTATCTTTAGATTCTATTATTACTTTATGTGATAATCCAGTAATTTCATCTACTTGATTATTCATAGTAATCCCTTCTATAATATCTTCAAAATATACGCAGCCTTCTTTTTCACTTAAAATATATGATGAAAATGGATCCCATTCTATTAACATCGTACCTGGTTGTATAAAATCACCTTCTTTAACTTTAATTATGGCTCCATATGAAACTGGATATACTTCACGTTCTCTACCGTTGTTATCCATGATTTTAATATTTCCTTGTCTGTTTATAGCTATAAAAATATTATCTTTTCTTTTAATGACTTCTAATTTATCATATATTACCGTACCTTTGCCTTTAGCTATATGACTAGATTTTTGAGCTGCACTTGATGCTATCCCTCCAACATGAAAAGTTCTCATTGTTAATTGAGTGCCAGGTTCACCTATGGATTGTGCTGCTATAACTCCTATTGCTTCACCTATGTTGACCATATGGCCACGTCCTAAATCACGTCCATAACATTTGGCACAAATACCTCTTTGTGTTTGACATGTTAATACAGAACGTATCTTTACTTTAGATACTCCTGCACTTTCAATTTTATTGGTTATATCTTCATTGATCTCTTGATTAGCATCTATAATAAGGTGTCCTGTAATTAAATCATATACTTTTTCTAATGTGATTCGTCCTAAAATTCTATCTCCTATCCCTTCAATAATTTCATTGCCTTCTACAAGAGGTGAAATTTCAATTCCATCCAAAGTATTGCAATCTAGTTCTGTAATAATGGAATCTTGTGCTACATCCACTAAACGTCTAGTTAAATATCCTGAATTTGCAGTTTTTAATGCTGTATCTGCTAGTCCTTTTCTGGCACCGTGTGTAGATATAAAATATTGTAAAGAAGTTAATCCTTCTCTAAAATTAGCAGTAATCGGTGTTTCAATTATTTCTCCAGAAGGTTTAGCCATTAATCCTCTCATTCCTGCTAATTGTTTTAATTGTTGACTAGAACCGCGAGCGCCTGAATCAGCCATAATATATAATGAATTTAGAGATGAAGTAGTGAGTGTTTTGTTGTTATATATAATGGTTTCATGAGAAATTACATTCATCATTTCGTTTGCAATGTCTTCAGCTGCTTTTGACCAAATATCTATTACTTTATTATAACGTTCTCCATTAGTAATTAATCCTTCAATGTATTGATTTGTAATTTCTTCAATTTCTGAATGACAATTATTTAATATTTTTTCCTTTTTAGGTGGAATAATCATATTATGCATTGCAATAGATATTCCTGAATTAGTAGCTTCTGTATATCCTAAAGTTCTAATTTTATCAGCTAATATGACAGTTTCTTTTTGTCCAGCTAATCTATAACAGTGGTTTATTAAAGATGCCAATTTTTGTTTATTCATAACTTGATTAATTAAATGAAATGAAATAATGTTTGGCATAATTTCGTATAATAATACTCGTCCTACTGTTGTGTCTACTATTTTATTATTAATTCTGCATTTTATAGATGCGTGTAAATGAATTTGTTTTGCATCATATGCAACTCTAACTTCTTTTACATTAGCAAATATCATTCCTTCACCTTTTGATAAAGGATATGATCTAGTCATATAATAGCACCCTAGTACAATATCTTGCGTAGGAACTATTATTGGCTGGCCTGATGCTGGAGATAAAATGTTATTTGTACTCATCATTAATACTCTAGCTTCTATTTGCGCTTCTATTGATAATGGTATATGTACTGCCATTTGATCGCCATCAAAATCAGCATTAAATGCTGTGCATACAAGGGGATGTAATTGTATAGCTTTTCCTTCAACTAATATTGGTTCAAAAGCTTGTAATCCCAATCTATGAAGTGTTGGTGCTCTGTTTAGTAATATAGGATGTTCTTTTATTACATTATCTAGAATATCCCATACTTCTGATTTTTCTTGTTCTACCATGCGTTTTGCTGCTTTAATTGTTGTCACATAACCTTGATTTTCTAATTTACTATAAATAAATGGTTTGAACAGTTCTAATGCCATTGATTTAGGTAATCCGCATTGATGTAATTTTAATTCCGGCCCTACTACAATTACAGATCTTCC
The DNA here is from genome assembly GCA_964385015.1 of uncultured Myxococcales bacterium. Lineage (GTDB taxonomy): Bacteria > Myxococcota > UBA727 > UBA727 > JABDBI01 > CAYLLS01. The sequence goes on from CAYLLS010000001.1 coordinate 197,131, forward strand.
AGAATAATCTACACGTTTACCTAATAAGTTTTGTCTAAATCTTCCATATTTGCCTTTTAACATATCACTTAGGCTTTTTAATGGTCTTTTATTAGATCCAGTAATTAATTTGCCTCGTCTACCATTATCAAATAATGCATCAACTGATTCTTGTAACATTCGTTTTTCATTGCGTATAATAATTTCAGGTGCATGTAATTCTTGTAGTCTTTTTAATCTGTTATTTCTATTAATTACTCTTCTATATAAATCATTAAGATCAGAAGTAGCAAAACGTCCTCCTTCTAATGGGACTAAAGGTCTTAAATCAGGAGCAATAACAGGGATAACTTCTAGCATCATCCATTCTGGTTTATTGTCTGATCCTTTGAATGATTCAATAACTTTTATTCTTTTAATTAATTTTTTTTTTTTTATTTCAGATGTAGTTATTTTTAATTCTTGTCTTAGTTGTAATGCTAGTTCTTCTATGCCATTGCCAGATCCATTGGAACCTGCTTCTAATTGCCTTAACAGTTCTTTAATAGCTTCTGCACCCATATTGGCAATGATAGTATCATCACCATATTTATTTAATGCAATTTGATATTGTTCTTCACTTAATAATTTGCCTTGTGTATAAGGAGTGTTATGAGTTTCTAAAATTATATAACTTTCACAATATAAAACTTTTTCTAAATCTTTTTGTGTCATATCTAGTAAAGCACCTATGCGACTTGGTAGGCTTTTAAGAAACCAAATATGAGCAACCGGTGTAGCCAATAAGATATGTCCTAATCGTTCTCTTCTTACTTTTGATTTAATTACTTCTACTCCACATTTTTCACAAATAATGCCCCTATGTTTCATGCGTTTATATTTGCCACATAAACATTCATAATCTTTGATTGGACCAAATATTTTTGCACAGAATAAACCATCTCTTTCTGGTTTAAATGTTCTATAATTAATAGTTTCAGGTTTTTTGACTTCTCCATAAGACCAGTCACGAATTTTTTCAGGACTTGCTAGTTTAATTTTTACACTATCAAAATTAAGCGGATTTTTTGGTTTTTCAAAAAAGTTAAAAATATCTTTCATTTATTTTTTCCTAACACATTTTTTGTATAATTAATTAGTTGGTTTTTTCTTTTTATCTAATAATTGTATATCTAGTCCGAGACTTTGTAGTTCTTTGATTAAAACATTAAAAGATTCTGGAACTCCTGATTCTAGTATATGTTCTCCTTTAATAATAGCTTCGTACATTCTATTTCTGCCAATTATATCATCAGATTTAATAGTTAAAAATTCTTGAAGTGCATACGCAGCTCCATATGCTTCTAAAGCCCATACTTCCATTTCACCTAATCTTTGTCCACCAAATTGTGCTTTCCCACCTAGAGGTTGTTGTGTGACTAATGAATATGGACCAATTGATCTAGCATGAATTTTATTATCTACTAAATGGTGTAATTTTAACATGTACATAATTCCTACTGTTACTTCTTTGTCAAAAGCTTCACCAGTATGTCCATCAAATAAAATGGTTTGTGCCGATATATCTTGTCCACCTTGACTTAATAGTTGTTGAATTTCTCTTTCAGAAGCTCCATCAAATACTGGAGTTTTCATTGGTATCCCGGATTGTAAATTAAATATTAGATTTTTTGTTTTGGTTTCATTTAAATTATCAATAATATTATGTTCTTTTGGATTATTAAAAATATTTTTTAATTGTGTTTTAATATGATTAATATTCGAATTGTTTTTTATAGCCAGATTTAATTGTTCACTTAATCCTTTAGCTGCCCATCCTAAATGTGATTCTAAAATTTGTCCAACATTCATTCTGCTTGGAACTCCTAGTGGATTAAGAATAATATCAACTGGAGTTCCATTTGGTAAATATGGCATATCTTCCTCTGGAAATATTTTAGATATTACGCCTTTATTACCATGTCTGCCAGCCATTTTATCACCAGCTTGTAGTTTTCTTTTTGTAGCTACACATACTTTAATAATTTTAATAATTCCTGGTGGTAAATCATCTCCATTATTTAATTGTTTAATTTGTTTTACATATGTATTATTAATATTATTTATATTTGCTTGAGTGTTTTTAATAAATGTTTGCATTTGTTTTTTAATATTTATATCGTTTATAGAAATGTTATTGTAATTATCGAAATCTATAGTGTCCATTATACGTTCATTTATTTTTTCACCATTATGTGCAATTATGATATTATTGTTGATGAGATTTTCAGTTAATGTGTTATTTTTTAGTATTTTTTTTATATATTGTTTAGCTATATCTTTAATAATACGTATTTTATCATTTTTGTTTTTTAAATATTGTGATATTTTATTTTTTTTATCATTAATAGATCTTTTATCTTGAGTGGTTCCCTTTCTTGTGAAAATTTTAACATTTATCACAGTTCCACCAGTGCCAGAAGGGACATGTAAACTAGTGTTTTTAATGTCTCCAGCTTTTTCTCCAAAAATAGCACGCAATAATTTTTCTTCAGGAGATAATTGTGTTTCTCCTTTTGGTGTGACTTTACCTACTAATATATTTCCTGGTACAACATTTGCTCCAATTTTTATTATACCAGAATCATCTAATTTTTGAAGCACATCTTCTGCAGTATTAGGAATATCATTAGTTATTTCTTCAGCGCCTAATTTTGTATCACGCGCTATGCATTCAAATTCTTCAATATGAATTGATGTAAAAATGTCATTCTTTACTAGACGTTCACTAACAATAATAGAATCTTCAAAATTATATCCATGCCATGCCATAAATGCTACAGTAACATTTTGTCCTAGAGCTAATTCTCCATGATGAATTGCTGGACCATCAGCGATAATACTGTCTTGTTTTATATAATCATGCATAGTTACATTAGCAGTTTGATTAAAACATGTGTCTTGATTAGATCTTTGAAATTTAGTTAATTTATATACATCTATTATATTATGATCAGATGTATAATTCTTTGTATAATCTAATTGTATAATAATTTTAGAAGAATCAACATAACATACGATTCCTGAATTTTTGGCAATTTGACATACTCCTGAATCTTTTCCTACAAATGCTTCTATACCAGTTCCTACTATTGGAGCATCTGTTTTTAGTAATGGTACAGCCTGTCTTTGCATATTTGAACCCATTAATGCTCTATTGGCATCATTGTGTTCTAAAAATGGAATTAATCCAGCAGCTATAGAGACTAATTGATTAGTTGATACTTCCATTAATGTAACATTTTCAGCTAATGTAAGTGTAGTTCCGTGTGATTGTCTTACTTGTATTAATTTTTTTTTAAATTTATTTGTTTTATAGTTGATTGATTCAGTTGCTTGGGCTATTGTTTCTTTTTCTTCTTCTAATGCATTATAATATTTAATATGATTTGTGATTACTCCGTTGATAACATGTCTATATGGTGTTTCTATAAAACCATATTTATTAACTCTTGCAAAAATAGATAAAGAAGCTATTAAACCAATATTTTGTCCTTCTGGAGTTTCAATCGGACAAATTCTTCCGTAATGAGTTGGATGTACATCTCTTACTTCAAATCCAGCTCTTTCTCTTGTTAGTCCTCCAGGCCCTAACGCTGATAGTCTGCGTTTATGAGTTATTTCTGATAATGGATTAGTTTGATCCATAAATTGTGATAATTGTGATGATCCAAAAAATTCTTTAATGACTGCTGCTATGGGTTTACTATTAATGATTTCATGTAATATAATAGTATCATCATTTTCTTGCATGCTAATTCTTTCTTTTATAATTTTTTCCATTCTAACTAAACCAATTCTATATTGGTTTTCTACTAGTTCACCAACTGATCTTACTCTTCTGTTTCCTAAATGATCTATATCATCAATCATTCCGTTGCCATTTTTTAATTCTATTAAATATTTAATGACTTGTAATATATCATTTTTAGTTAATGTGCATTTTGTTAATGGTTCGTGAGTAGAAAATTTATGGTTTAATTTTAATCTACCAACTTCTGATAAATCATATTTTGACATATTAAAAAATAGATTATTTAATAGTTGCTCTGCTATATCTATAGTAGGAGGATCTCCAGGTTTTAATTTTTTATAAATTTCAATAGCTGCTTCTTGAGAAGAAGTTGTTTTGTCAGCTAGCCATGTATTTCTGAAATATGGCCCTACATTTAAATTATCTATATATAAGATTTTAATATTATTTATATTATGTTGTTTAAAATAATTTAAATGATTTTTTGATAATTTTTCATTGCATTGTACAATAATTTTATTGTTTTCTTTATTAATAATATTTTCTGCAGAAATTAATTCTAGAACTTCTTTTTCATGTAACTTAATGGTTTTAATGTTGTTTTTTTTCATTATTTGAATGATTGAATTAGTAATTTTGCGATTTTTTTTAATTATAATATTTTTATTATCTGGATATAAAATATCATAGGTTGCTCTTTGCCCTAGTAATAAATTAAAATTTATAGATTTATCAAATGAACCATCTTTATTTAATATTAATGTTTCTATTTGATAAAAATATTTTAATAATTCATCTATTGATAAATTTAATGCTTTTATTAACATTGTAGCAAGAAATTTCTTTTTTCTATCTATTCTACAATATATTAAATCTTTATGATCAAATTCAAAATCTATCCATGATCCTCTGTATGGAATAATTCTAGCATTATATAAAACTTTCCCAGAAGAATGTGTTTTCCCTCTATCGTTATCAAAAAATACTCCTGGACTTCTATGTAATTGACTAACTACTACTCTTTCAGTGCCATTTATCATAAAAGTTCCATAATTAGTCATTAAAGGGATATCTCCAAAATGAAGTTCTTGTTCTTTAGTATTGTCTTTTACATTTGTTCTGCTATTATTTATATATATAGAACGAATAGTTATTTTTATAGGGGCTGCAAATGTTAATCCTCTGGTTAGACATTCTTCTAGATCATATTTTGGTTCAGTTAACTTATATGAAACAAATTCTAATGAAATTTTATTGTTGTAGTCTTTTATAGGGAATACTGATTTAAATGCTGCCTGTAGTCCTATATTTTTTCTTTTATGAGGATTAATATCTGTTTGTAAAAAATTTTTGTAACTTTGTTTTTGTATATCAATAAGATTTGGCATTGATAATTTACTTTTAATGCTAGAAAAACTTTTGCGGATAGCAAAACTTTGTCGAAACTCAGTTACCATAATGTTTAATCCTCCATTTTTAAATACATAATTTCATATTTAATTTTTAATTTAATTATAGTAATAATAAAAAATATGAAATAAATTAGTAGACAATAAAACTAATACTACTTATTCTTTTTCGCAAATTTTGTCAATACTTTAATGATTTGTGATATAGAATAAAAGGTAATATGAGTTAATTATATTATTAATCATATGTTATGCTATATATATATTTTATATTGATTTTTGTATATTTGTTTAATAATTAATGGAGCTTGATAAATTGATGTGCGAATAATTTTAGTGTAATATTTATGTCTGATATTTATTTCAATATAGTGTTTAATTTTATGTCCTATTATTACTTGAATAGGATAACCTATTAAATTAGCATTTTTAATTTTTATAGAGGCATTAATTAATCTATCATCAAATAGTACATCTATATGATATTTTAATAATGTTTGGTATAAGTGTTGACATTGATGGTAATAGTTATGTGATAATAGTAATATAATGACATGAAATGGCGTTACAGTAATTGGCCAAATTATGCCTTGATTATCATGATTTTGTTCAATTATAGCAGCTATTGTTCTGCTGACTCCTATTCCATAACAACCCATGTTAATGTATATTTGTTTCCCTTGTTTGTTTATTATGTTAGCATTCATAGCTTTAGAATATTTGTTGTTTAGAGAAAATATATGTCCTACTTCTATACTGCGTTTAATATTAACATGAGAATTGCATTTATTACATGTAGATAGATTATTAATTTTGTTATTATTTAAGTTATTTAATTCATAATTAATAATATATCCACATGAATTACATATAATAATTTTATCTTCTCCATATTTTGTTAATGCGTGAATCTCATGATTTTTGTTTCCACCTATATTACCTGCATGTGCTTCTATATTTAAGGTGTTTAATCCACATGTTTTAAATATTTTTTTATATATATGTTGCATTCTTCTATATATGATTTCTGTATTTTTTTGATCTTCGCAAAATGAATAAGCATCTTTCATCAGAAATTCTCTGCTTCTTATTAATCCTGATCTAGGTCTTATTTCATCTCTAAATTTAGTATTTATTTGATATAAAATTAATGGTAATTGTTTATAGCTATATATATGAGATGATATTAAATTAGTAATTATTTCTTCATGAGTAGGTCCAAGACAAAAATCATTATTATTTCTATCTTTTAGTTTAAACATTTCTTTTCCATATATATTCCAACGATTAGATGTGTCCCATAAATGTTTTGATTGTAATATTGGCATGTGAATTTCTTGTGCGTATATTTTATTTAATTCAGTGCGAATAATATTATTAATATTGTTAATTATTTTTAATCCTAATGGTAAATATATATACATGCCGGATGATGCTTGTCTTATGATACCAGCTTTTAGCATTAAAGTATGAGATATGCTATAACTTTGAGATGGGTTTTCTTTTATTATTGGAATTAACATTTTAGAATAATACATAAAAAATTTTACCTATATTATAGCTGTTATAAAATATTATATATCAATATATTCTTGAGTATACTATTATGAAGATGTATGCATAATGTGTATATGAAAATATATAAATTTATATATGATGTATATTTTTTATATTATATATTATATATATGCTATAAACGCTATATTCAAAGATGAAAAATATGAATTTTTTTTATAAAATATTAGCTACTGATGGGGCTAGTCGCAGAGGCCGTATGTTTACGCCAAGAGGAATTATAGAAACACCAACATTTATGCCAGTTGGTACATGTGCTGCTGTAAAATCATTAATTACAGATGATTTAGAAACTTTAAATGTAGACATTATATTAAGTAATACATATCATTTGATGTTAAGGCCTGGAATGCAATATTTTAATAAAAATAATAAAATTCATAATTTTATGAAATGGACAAAACCTATTTTAACTGATTCTGGAGGATTTCAGGTATATTCTTTGTCTATATTAAATAAAACAAATAATATGCATTCTTTAATAAAAATTTCTGAAAATGGTGTAAGATTTAAAAGTTTTATCAATGGTCATGATTTTAATGTTACTCCAGAAACAATAATTAATATGCAAAATAATATAGGATCTGATATATTAATGCCATTAGATTATTGTATTTCTTCTGATAGTAATAAGGTAGAAGTAAAATTGGCAGCAGAAAGAACTACTAGATGGTTAGATAGAAGTATTGCAAGTCATGAGAATAATAATGCAAAATTATTTGGTATTATTCATGGTGGAATATATGATGATTTAAGAATTATTCATGCAGAAGATATTTGTAGTCGTGATCTTTTTGGTTTTGCTATTGGAGGGTTATCTATTGGAGAAAAAAAAAAATATATGTGGAAGTTATGTAATATTGTTGCTAACATTATTCCACATAATAAACCTCGTTATTTAATGGGTGTTGGTTCTCCAGAAGATTTACTAAAAGGTATATTTTATGGAATTGATATGTTTGATTGTGTTTTGCCTACACGCAATGCTAGAAATGGGACTCTATATACTTCTAAAGGAACCATTTACATGAAACATAGTGTTTATAAATATGATAATAAAACATTAGATGATGTATGTACATGTTATGTGTGTTTAAATTTTTCACGTAGTTATTTACATCATTTATTTAAGGCTAATGAGATTATATTTTCTCGATTAGCATCATTTCATAATATTCATTATTATATGTCACTTGTTAAATTAGCTAGAAAAGCAATTGAAAACGGCATATTTTATTCTATGATGTTAAATCTTTATTGATAATATTTCATTTATGTATTATAGATTATTTTTTTAATGATAATATATTTTTAATTTATAACTTATGTAAAGTTATATATGGAGTGTTTTATGTTATATAATTTAAATGTGTTTGCTATGCAAAATGCTAGTGATACTAATAGTAGTCTTGTCTTTATTATTTTAATGTTTGCTATTATGTTTGCTATATTATATTTTATTGTAATACGTCCTCAACAAAAACAACAAAAAAATCATAATGAATTAATTGCTGCATTAAAAAAAGGAGATAATGTTATATTGACAAGTGGTATTATAGGTAAAATTTATACTGTAGAAAATGATATAATTAGTTTAGAAGTAAGTGATAAAATACGTATAAAAATTTTAAAAAATTCTGTTCAAGCTATTAATAATATTCAAAAATTAAATATTAAATAAACATATCGTTTTTTAATATGTAAATATATGTTTATGTTAATGTAATGTTATTTATATGAGAGTTGTTTTTAAATTTCGTTTAGTCATTTTATTAATTATGTTAGTAATTTGCATGTATTATGTTTATTCTTCATTAGTCTATTTATCATTATCAAAATATGATGTGAAGCGAATTAAACAAAATGATAAATTATTTCATAATTATGTATCATTTTGGATGAGTAAGTCTCATATTACGCCTGGGTTAGATTTTGCAGGTGGTGCTGATATTCTTTTAAGAGTACAATTTGATCAAGTTTTTTATGATAGAATGATGATTTTTAAATATTGTATAAAAGAACATTTATTAAAAAAAAATATTGTAACTAATATGGTTATATTGGGTTCATATAATAAGTCAAATATTATGTTACAAATTAAATTTAAATTTCAAGATGATATTAATGAGTTTAAAAATAAAATTTTAATTAATTTTAATAATTTAGAAATGTCTTATTTTGATAAAAATACTTTAATACTTGCTTTTAATAAAATATATTGTAAAAAAATCAAAAATAATATTATGGATAGGATGATAGAAATTATTAGAAATAGAATTCAAAATATAGGTTTAATAGAATTATATATTGCGCGTTATGGTATAGATAAAATTCAAATTCAAATTCCAGGTTATTATAATTCAAATAGAGCTAAGCAAATACTTGGTAGAACAGCTCAATTAAATTTTTATATTTGTAATGATAAAGATAATTTTATTTTAAATTTGCATAATTTGCCTAATGATGTAGTTATTAAAAACAAACCATATAAAAGTCCTACAGGTTTAATTAAAAATGATATTTACTTAGAATTTAATTCTAATCAATTATCTATTGTAAAATATTATTTAAAGGATAAATGTCCATCTAATTTATTAATTAAGTATGGTGCAAGTGGTTTGTATGTGAATAAAATTAGAACTTATGTATTATTAAAAAAAGATAAATTATCTGGAAATAAATTGTTGAATGCAAATATGTTTTTAAATAATAATTCTCAATTATCGGGTGTGATTATAAAATTTAATTCTTCAGGTTCTAAATTGTTTTATAAATTGACAAAAAAATATATTGGGAAAAGATTAGCTATTGTGTTGGATAATAATGTTAGTAGTATTTCTCTGATTAAACAATCTATTAAAAATGGAGAAGCATTAATATCTTTGGATGCATCAACGTTAAAATATAAAAACATTAAAGAGGAAATTAAAGAATTAGTTTTATTATTAAAATCAGGTGCTTTACCAGCTAAATTAACATTTGAAGAAGAAAAAATTATTGGACCATCATTAGGTGATGAATCTATAATAGCAACTAAAAAAGCTATTATTATATCTTTTATATGTATATCTGTATTTATGTTGTATATTTATAGGCAAGTAGGAATTATATCCATTATAGGATTATGTTTTAATATGTGTATGATCATATGTATTTTGTCATATTTTAATTCTACAATCACATTATCTAGTGCTGCTGGATTATTATTAATTCTTGGAATGTCTATTGATTCACATATTATAATAAATGAAAGAATTAAAGAAGAATTGATAAAATATACAACTTTTCATATTGCTGTTCAAAGGGGACATTATATGGCTTTTAATTCTATATTAGATGCTAATATTACTACTTTTATTATTGGTGTTATTTTATTTTATTTTGGTGTTAGTATTATAAAAAATTTTGCAATCATGATATTAATTGGTAGTAGTTCATCATTGATATCAGCTATGTTTATAAATAAATTATTATTTGATATGATTAATAATAATAATTTTTTGAGTAAAAAGTTTTTTAATTTATAATGTTATTGAATTTATTATATGGTAAAAAAAAAAATAATTTTATTCAACCATTATATGTGATAAAATTAATGTTATGTATGTTATTAATTTATGTATGTTTTATTTCTTATTATGGCGTTAATATGAGTATTGATTTATCTGGTGGTTCTGAAATACAGATAAAATTTGCACATAATGTATCATCTAAAAATATAAAATCTTTATTAAAACGTTTCCAATTTAAAGATTATCAAGTTCAAGAATATTTATTGCATAATGAAAAAAATTTTGTAATTCGAGTAAGTAATACTAATGTACTTACTAATCATCAGATTAATAAATTATCTAGTAATATAATTGATTATTTTAATTATTTTTATGTAAAAAAATCATTAAATATATATAAAGATAAATATATTAAAAATAATATTAAATTTTATATGCCTATTCCATTACAATATAAAAATGAAAATCTATTTAAATTTATTTTTTTACAAGAAAAAGCACTAGTTCTTATTTTAAAAAAGAATATTAAATGTTTAAATGATATTCATATTGATAAATATGTTTCTGATAATTATATTGAATATAATATATATTTTGGTAATATGATAACAAAATTATTAAGGATTTTTCATATATATTTAAATATTATAGAAATAAAGAAATTTAATATTGTATATAGTCAATTATCAAATAAGTTAATTATAGATAGTATAATAGCTGTATTGTATGCTATAATGGCAGTATTTATTTATATTGCTATTAGATTTGGTCTTTTGTTTTCTGTAGGAGCAGTCTGTTCTTTATTTTATGATATCATAGGTGCTATATTTATTGTATTTGTTGCACTTGATTTTAATATAGATTTATCATCGATTGCGGCTATGCTAACTATTATTGGATATTCTATTAATAATACTATTGTTTTATATGATAGAATTAAAGAATTATATTATATGAATAAAAATACTATTTTATCATATAATGATGTTATTATATTGTTTAATCGTGCTGTATCTCAAATTTATATGAGAACTATATATATGACTATTACAACTTGTATAGTTTGTGCTACATTAAGCTATTTAGTTCCTGGATATATTAGATCTTTTTCTTTGTATTTATGTATTGGAATTCTTTTAGGAAGTATATCATCTTTATTTATGGCTCCAAATATAATCATAATATTAGGAAAATATTATAAGAATGGTGTGTTAAAAAATTATTATAAAAAAGATATATTATGTAAAATCAATAATATGAATAATAATAGTATAATTTAATTGTCTTATATTGACAAATATATCATTTTAATTAAAAATATGTGATAATTAAGTTTTTGTGGGGGTGTTTTTGGTTTCGACAAAAATTAAAAATTATTAAATGCATGTCAATAGGTTTTATAATATCCTTGTATAAAAATTATAAACAATAAAAGCAGAAAATATGTTTATGAAGCGAACTAACAACAATAGTTATGCTTTAGGTGCAATGGCTTAATAAGTTTTTGTATCAAATTAGATCTAAAATTTCTTGATTTTAGAAATCATCTAATTACTGTAAACAAGATAGTTTTTGTAGTATTAGTTAATACAAAAATGAAATATAGACTAAATGCAATGTATTTATTTGCCTCTATAATAAATACATTAATTTTTATATTATAGATGGCTAAACATGTAGAGTTTATTTTTTTTTATTTTTTGGACGCGGGTTCAAATCCCGCCACCTCCATTTTATAAATGCATTATTGATAAGTAAATATATATTATGTATATTTTTTTTCTATTTTGTATAAATTATTATATCGTTTATATTGCATAGTTGTATTTTATAAAAATATTGTTAATAATTGATTATGTCATTTTTTTTTTTATTTTTTTGTTGACATTCATTTTGTTATCGCTTACATGTTGATAACATGTTGTTTTGTTTTATGGATTTAATATATGAAAAAAAATACATATAATGATGTAGAAGACAAATTGTTTCATCAGTTTAAAATTGATAATAAAGGATGTATTGATACTAAAGCGATATTAAATAGTATTAAGAATGTTGGGATAAATACGTCTATTCATAAAATTGTTAGTATAATGCATAATATTAGTACAAATAAATTATCTTTTAATGATTTTGTTAAATTAATTAATAAAAATAATAAATTTATCTTAAGACTTTTATCTAATGAATTAGCTATTAATAATTTTAGTGCTTTTGTAGATCAAATAACTGATATTTTTAATAATACTAAACATAATGATAGTGGAAAAGTGGCTGATTATATCCCACAATTAGCTAGAATTGATGCTGAAAAGTATGGTATCTCTATATGTAGTATTGATGGACAAGAATTTTCAATTGGTGATGCTAATGAAGAATTTTGCGTTCAATCTTGTTCTAAACCAATTACTTATGGTTTAGCTATAGAAGAACATGGTCTAGATGTTGTACATAAATATGTTGGAAGAGAACCAAGTGGCAGAGGATTTAATGCTTTTGTATTGAATTATCATGGGTTACCTCATAATCCTATGATTAATTCTGGATCTATTATGACTTCTTCTTTAATATGTCCTAATTTAAATAATGCAGATAGATTTGATTATATATTAAATATATGGAAAAGATTATCAGGTAATGGTAAAATTGGATTTGATAATCCTACTTATTTATCTGAAAAAGAAACAGCAGATAGAAATTTTGCATTAGCTTATTTTATGAATGAAAATAAAGCTTTCCCTAGTGGTGTTAATTTACAAGGAATATTAGATTTATATTTTCAAATGTGCTCTATTAGTATTAATACTAAATATTTTGCAAGAATTGCTGCTACTTTTGCTAATGGTGGAAGATGTCCTATCACTGATGATCAAGTATTTCAATCAGATACAATAAGAAGTTGTTTATCATTAATGTATTCTTGTGGAATGTATGATTATTCTGGAGAATTTGCTTTTAGATATGGTGTCCCTGCTAAAAGTGGAGTTTCTGGTGTTTTATTAGTTGTTATTCCTAATATTGTTGGTATATGTATTTGGTCTCCAAAATTAGATAGATTAGGGAATAGTGTTCGTGGGATAAAATTTGTAGAGAAATTAATAAAATCTTTTAATTATCATATTATGGATCAATTAGTGCCTAATTTGGGTGCTTTTTCTATTAAAAATAAAATGAATAATAAAATTGATTTGATGAATTTATATTATGCAGCAGCAAATGGGGATTTAAAAAATGTAAAAATACTTGTAGCTAAAGGCGTAAATTTATCACAAAGTGATTATGATGGTAGAACTGCATTACATTTAGCTGCATCTGAAGGTCATTTGCATATAGTAGAATATTTATTAAAAAATAATGTTGAAACCAATGTTATAGATAGATGGAATTCTACACCATTACAAGACGCAATTAGACATAAACATAACACAATTATTGATTTTTTAAAAAAATATAAATAATCAATTTATTAGGAGTATATTATTATGATGTCTCAAGTTGAATATATTTGGTTAGATGGAACTAGACCAACTAATATTAGATGTAAAACAAGAATTTTATTTTTTAATGATAATAAGAAAATTAATTTAAGTTCTTTTCCTAATTGGGGATTTGATGGATCATCTACAAATCAAGCTGATGGTGTTAATTCTGATTTAATTTTAAAACCAGTGAGTTTTATTGCTGATCCTATTAAAGGCAAAAATAATTATTTAGTTTTAAATGAAGTTTATAATGTAGATAATTCACCACATGATACTAATTCTCGATTTCAGTTAAGACAACAAATGGATAAATATGGTTCTATTTTAGATCCGTGGATTGGTTTTGAGCAAGAATATACATTATTTAAAAATTCTAGACCATATGGATGGCCTGCCAATGGATATCCATCTCCTCAAGGTCCATTTTATTGTGGTATAGGAATAGATAAAACATGTGGCAGAGAAATTTCAGAAGAACATATTCAAACATGCTTAAATGCTGGTATTATGTTATTTGGTGCTAATGCAGAAGTTATGTTAGGTCAATGGGAATTTCAAATAGGTTATCGTGGTAAATCTGATGAAAGTGCAGATCCATTAAATGTTTCAGATCATTTATGGTTTGCTAGATGGTTATTATTTAGAATTGCAGAAAAATATAATGTAGTAGTCAGTTTAGATAATAAACCAGTAATTGGAGATTGGAATGGTGCTGGTAATCATACAAATTTTTCTACAAAATATACAAGAAATATCAAGAATGGATGGAGTTATATTCAAAAATTAATTTTAGCTTTATCTAAAAGACATGAGGAACATATTGCTAATTACGGTGAAGGATTAGATAAGCGTTTAACTGGATTACATGAAACTTGTGATATCTCTACATTTAAATCTGGTAAAAGAGATAGAACAGTATCTGTTAGAATTCCTGATTCAGTATTTAAACAAAAATATGGTTATATTGAGGATAGAAGACCAGGAGCTAATTGTGATCCATATTTAGTAGCAGCACAATTAATTAAAACGGCTAAATCTATATAATTTTTGTGAGGTGAAATAGTGGAAATTAATCAAATTGATACTATGTGGGTAATGTTATCTAGTGCATTCGTTATGTTAATGATTCCTGGATTATCTTTTTTTTATGGTGGATTAATTAGAAAAAAGAATGTTTTATCTACCATTTTACATAGTTTTGTATTATTGCTTGTAATATCTATTATTTGGTTTTTATTTGGATATTCTTTAGCATTTAGTCCTAATGGAAATAGTTTTATTGGTGATCTATATTTTGCTTGTTTTAAACATGTGACTTCTAAGCCTAGTCCATTATATGCATCAACTATACCACATCAATTATTTGCTATATTTCAAATGATGTTTGCTTGTATTACTCCAGCATTAATTTCAGGTTCTTTTGCTGAAAGAAAAAAATTTATATCTTTCATAACTTTTTCTTCTTTGTGGTTAGTATGCGTTTATTGTCCTATAGCTCATTGGGTTTGGAGTGATAATGGATGGTTAGCTAATTTGGGTGCATTAGATTTTGCTGGTGGTTCTGTTGTACATATATCTTCAGGTGTTTCTGCTATAGTGTGTGCTTTTGTATTGGGAAATAGGTTAGATTTTAAAAAATCAAATATTGAACCACATAATATACCATTAACTATGATAGGAGTAGCATTGTTATGGTTTGGATGGTTTGGCTTTAATGCTGGAAGTGCTTTATCAGTTAATAGTATAGCTGTGATTGCTTTTATTAATACACATATATCAGCTGCATCTGGTGGATGTATGTGGTTACTTTTAAGTGTTATAGTTAATAGAAATATTAAAGCTACTGGTATTGGTAATGGAGTTGTTGCTGGATTAGTTGCTATTACACCAGCTGCTGGTTTTGTAGATATGATGTCTTCAATGATTATAGGATGTGTTGGTTCTGGGTTATGTTATATGTTTGTAGAACATTTTATTAGGAAACATATTGATGATAGTATAGATGTTTTTGGTATTCATGGCATAGGAGGCATTGTAGGAGCAATTTTAACTGGTGTATTTGCTTCATTTTCGATAAATTCTAATGGATCAGATGGATTAATATATGGTAATATAAATTTAGTTTTAATTCAATTGTTTTCTATTAGTGTAGTATTTGTTTATGCTGGATTAATGTCTTTTGTATTATTATATATTGTAAATTTTGTTTTTGGATTAAGAGTTAGTGGAATAGAAGAAGATGGAGGATTAGATGTTACTACGCATCATGAACAAGGATATAGATGATCAATAATATGAAGAATATAAATTTATTATAATTTGCATTTATTATTAAAATTTTTCTAAATATCCAAGTATAAACCACCAATAATTTCCAATAGATAACCATATTGTAATATAAAATATACTTAAAATTATGCCTGTTAACCACCATTCTTTCATTGTAATATAATTGGAGCCAAAATATACTGGAGCAGTTCCTGTTCCATAATGAGTTAAACATGCTGATAGAGAATTAAATGCTGCTAATGACATAATAGCAGAAAAATGATTTATGTCAGCATTAATTAATAAAATTAAAAACATTGGATATATAGAGCTCACCATTGCTGTGGCACTAGCAAAAAAATAATGTATATAAAAATATATTATAGTTATTGTAATATATAATAAAATTTTATTATTAAATTGCAAATAATATGTAATAATATTGCCTAACCAATTAATTATATTATGTTCTTGCATTTGATCTGCTAGCATTAATAATATACTAAACCATATTAATGTGTTCCATGCAGTTTTTTCTTCTATGAGATCGTTCCATTTTAATACTTTAGTTATAAGTAAAATTACAATACCTGTAAGAGCAGATAATGTAGGTGATATACCTAGTATATTACCAAACATCCATAATAATAATACTAAAATAAATGTAAATAGCATAATTAATTGTTGTAGATTAATAGTTTTCATATTTTGTATGTTGTTTTTAGTTATAGTTGGAATATTTGATATGTTTTTTATATGAATTGGAGATATATAATAAATGATTATAGGCATTAGTAACATAGCTATTAAGCCAGGTATTAAATTGGCTAACATCCATTGTAACCATGATATTTTTATATTCATATTACTAGCAAAAGTAATTATTAATGGATTACTGGCAATTGCTGTTATAAACATAGTACTACTTATTAAATTAGAATGAAATGCTATTTTTATTAAAAATGCACTTATAATTTTGTTTTCTTTTTTATTTTTATATGGCAATTTTTCTGTTAAAGCTTTAATGATAGGAAATATGATTCCTGCTCCACGTGCTGTATTGCTAGGTACAGCTGGTGCTAATAATAAATCTGAAATTGCTAATCCATATGCTAATCCTAAGATGTTTTTACTAAATATATTTATAAAAAAATAAGCTAATTTATTGCCTAATTTAGTTACATTAAATCCTTTTGCAATAAAAAATGCGAACACTACCATCCATACAATAGGTTTAGAATAATTGCTTAAACAAACATTAATAGATATAGTATTTGTTAAACTTAAAATTGTTATACAAGTTAATGTTATGCTTCCCATAGGTAATGGTTTTAAAATGATTGTTATAATAGTTATATTAAAAATAATTAATAGATGCCAACCTTGATTTGTTAATCCTTGTGGTGGTTTAGAATACCAAAAGAAAAGTCCAATTATACTTATTGCAATTAGTATAATTTTATTATTTAGTAATTTATGCATAAAATTCCTTCATTATTGTACTTGTTATATTTTTATATGAATTTAATAATTCATTATAAATTATATGTCATGTATTTATTGTTATGTCATTATAGATTATCGTTAATTTTATTTATATTCATTTCATATGTTTTTGATTTGTCTTAATATATTATGATAATAAAATAATTAAATATATTATATATAAGGATAATAACTGCATGTTTCATATTGATTTGTTTTATGATAAAAGACTAATTAAAGTATTAAAATTTAAAGTAAAAAAGATATGTAAATTAAATTTTTATATTTTACATAGTATAGATGATATAAGTATTTTTACTTTAGAATTATTAATTCTTTATAATAATTATATATATTTCAATAATCGTAAAACTATAATTACAGATGATAAATTTGATCAATTAGTAGAGATATTAAAATTTAAACATATTAATTCTAAATTTATTTATGGTTTTAATATGACATATGAAGATATAAAAGATAATCAAAATGTTGTATTACATAATCCATCGATGTTATCTTTACAGAAATGTTATAATATTAATGATTATAATATATGGTATAATCAAAGCAAATCTAGTATTATAATTATGCCTAAAATTGATGGGATTGCTTGTAGTTTGAAATATAATAATGGTATATTAATATCTGCTGGCATGAGAGGCAATGGTTTAAAGGGTGATAATATTATTAATAATATTTTAACTACATCCAATATTCCATTAAAATTATCTATGTGTATGAATGTTGAAATTCGTGGAGAGTTATATATAAAAAAATCGATTTTTAAAAAATATTTTAATAATAAATTGATTGGTTCTAGAAGTATAGTTGCAGGAATTATACAAAGGAGTATAGATAAAAATTTAAATAATATGTTTTTATTGTCATTTTATGCATATGATATTATTGGTATAAATTGTTTCACTGAAGAAGATAAATTGAATTTTTTAAAAAGTTTAAAGTTTAATATCCCATCTTTTATAGTCAAAAAAACAAGTATTAATATGAATATCATATTTTATAAATATTTTAATATAAAAAATCAATATGATTTTGAAACTGATGGTATAGTAATAAAATATAATAATATAGCAGTACAAAAGTATCTTGGAGTAACTTATAGTTATCCTAAGTTTGCTATTGCATATAAATATAATAGTAAATCTGTTATGTCTAAATTAATTAGAATTGTTTGGTCAATAGGAAGAGAAAATAGAATTACACCTATTGCTATTATTAAACCTGTTTTTATTCAAGGTGCATTGATTAATAAAGTTTCATTATATAATATTAATGTTTTTGTTAAACTTAAATTAAAAGTTAATTCTATCATAAGTATAATTAGAAAAGGAGGTATTATTCCTTATATAGAAAAAATATTGTATAGTAGTGGAAATATAATTAAGGTTATTAAATTTTGTCCTGGATGTAAGTCTAAAGTTGTAAGAATTAAAAACTTTATATATTGTACTAATGGTCAAAAATGTTCTTTAACAATTATTAAATCTATTCATTATTATTGTAAAATGATAAAGTTATATGGATTTGGAATACAATTAATTAAACATTTAGTATTTCATAATATAATTCATAATATTCATGACATTTATAAATTAAATATATCTGATTTAATATCTATCAAGAATATTAATAATCATATGGCGCATAAATTATTATTAGAAATTAATAACAATAATAATATAGATTTTGCTAATTTTTTAACAGCTTTAGGGATACCACATATTGGATATCAAACTGCTGTATTAATAACAAAGTTTTTCTATTCATTTGATAATTTGCAAAAGGCTGTTGTTGATGATATAAAACAAATTATTGGAATAGGAGAGAAAAAAGCTACATTATTAGTCAAAACATTAAATAAGCGTAATATGGAAATATACAATATTTTAAAGCATATAACATTATATAATAGTAATAAAATACATAAATTAAATAAAGAGCATAGGTTTTATAAGAAAAACATTGTTTTTACTGGTAAAATGATGTTTTTAAAACGAGCTATTGCTCAAAAACATATATATAAATTAGGTGGTTATGTAAGCAATAATGTTAGTGTAAGTACAAATTATTTAATTAAGGGTATAAGCAAATATACCACTAATAAAGAAAAAAAATCATATAATTTAATAAAGAATAATTGTAAATTAACAATTATGAATGAAAAAGAATTTATTAAAATAATTAATTATGTATCATGTATGATTTAGATGATTTATATCAAGAGAATTTGATTATTACATATGCTTGAATATGGTATTAAATAATTATTATATTATTTAATAAAATTATTGATTTATTGTTTAAAAATATATAATATATATATTAGCTTCATATAATTATTAAGTAATGTAATTTGTATGATATAATTGATCATAGTTAATGTTATAAGATGATTCATCATGTATATTATTGTTGGATTAGGGAATCCTGGTAAAAAATATTCTAATACTAAGCATAATATTGGATTTATGTGTATTGATAAATTTATTAAGTCTTCATGTAAATCTACTATATGTTATAATAAATTTTTTAGTATTTATTATAAAAATTATATAAACAATCACACATTACATATATTAAAGCCACAGGTATATATGAATTTATCTGGGATATCAGTATATAAAGCATCTTTTTTTTTAAAATCTAAAAATATTATTATTATTCATGATGATGTAAATACACCACTTGGTACAATAAAAATAGATAATATTGGACATCATAATGGTCATAATGGCATTAAAAATATTATAAGTTATATTGGCTCAAATTTTATTAGAATTAAAATAGGAATAAGCACTCAATATAATAATCATCAAAAAAAATATGTTTTATCTAATTTTAATAATATAGATGCTAATGCATTAGACTTATTATTATTAGATGTTATACGTATTATAAAACTTATTATAATTAATGGATTTTCATATGTTAAAAATTATGTTAATAATGGAATTAATATATGATAAAAAATAGTCTTATAGATAATGAATTTATGTTTTTTAAAGATAATATAGCTAAATTTATAGATCATACATTGTTAAAAATAGATGCAACATTACAAGAATTAAAACAACTATGTAATGAGGCAAAACAATGGAATTTTCTTGGTGTATGTGTTAATTCAAGTAATATTTTATTAGTATCTAAGGAGTTATATGGTACTCAAATTATCCCTATTGCAGTAGTAGGATTTCCTTTGGGAGCATCAAGTACATTGTCTAAAGTAGTGGAAGCTAAAAATGCTATTAATGATGGTGCTAAAGAAATAGATATGGTTATAAATATTGGTGCATTGAAATCAAAAAATTATACTACAGTTATGACTGATATATGTAGAGTAGTAAAGATTGCTCAACCATATCAAGTTAAAGTCATATTAGAGATGTCACAATTAAATTATAAAGAAAAAATTATTGCTTGTGCAATATCTAAAGCTAGTGGTGCATCTTTTATTAAAACATCTACAGGATTTAATGTGTCTGGAGCTACTATTGAAGATGTGTCTTTGATGAGAATGATAGTTGGATATGATATGGGAGTAAAAGCTTCTGGAGGAATTAAAACTAAAAATGATTTAATAACAATGATTAAAGCAGGTGCCAATCGCATTGGAACATCTAAATCTTCATTGATTATGTTAGAAAATAATGATAGTAAGTATTAATGTTATAAAATTTTAGAGTATTTATATGCAAATTTATGGTTTAATTAAGAAAAAACGTGATGGTTATAGTTTAAACACTAAAGATATCAAATATTTTATTAAAAAATATACTGAAAATAAAATTCCAGATTATCAAGCTTCAGCTTTAGCAATGGCAATTTTTTTTCAAGGTATGAATCATGATGAAATTCTTGCATTAACATATTCTATGTTGCATTCTGGAAAAATTTTAAATTTTTCTCATTTAAATAGATGTGTCATAGATAAACACTCTACTGGAGGTGTTGGAGATAAAACTAGCATAGCATTAGTTCCTGCAGTTGCATCTTATGGTATTGGTGTTCCAATGATGTCTGGTGGTTCTTTAGGACATACTGGAGGTACTCTAGATAAATTGTCATCTATACCTAATTTGAATACTAATATATCAATAAATAACATATATAAGTTAATTAAACAACATAGTTGTTGTTTTATTTCATCGACACAAGAAATAACCCCTGCTGATAAAAAATTTTATGCTTTAAGAGGTGTAACTGGGACAGTTGAATGTTTTTCATTAATTATGTCTTCTATAATGTCTAAAAAATTATCAGAAGGTATTAATGGTCTTGTATTAGATGTCAAGTATGGATCTGGAGCTTTTATTGAAAATTATAAAGATGCTAAAAAATTTGCTTTATCTATTGTTAAAATGAATCATATTATTGGTAAAAAAATTATTGTTCGTTTAAGTGATATGTCGCAGCCATTAGGAAACATGATAGGTAATGCTTTAGAAATAGAAGAATCTATAGATATATTACATGGAAATGGACCTAATGATTTAAAAAAACATATTTGTGAATTAGGTGGAGAAATGTTGTTTTTAGGCAATATAGTACAGTCTTTATGTGAAGGAAAAGCATTAATTAAAAAATCATTATTAAATGGAAATGCATTAGAAAAATTTGCTGAAATTATTTCTGCGCAAAATGGAAATTATAAAGTTATATTTAATAAAAAATTATTGCCACAAGCTAATAAAAAAATTCAATATTTATCTACACAATCTGGTTATTTAATTGGAATTAATACTAAACAAATAGGTATTGTTGTTTTATTATTGGGTGGTGGTAGACAGAAATTAAATGATAGAATAGATCCTAGAGTAGGATTGAAAATGCATGTCAAAATTGGAGATAAAATAATTAGGAAACAGATTTTATGTACAATATTTTTAGGCGATAAAAATGCTGATGAGGCTTTATGTTTATTAAAAAAAAGCTTTTATTTTTCTAAAGAAAGTGTTTCTGCACCAAATTTATTTGGCATGCGTATAGTTGCTTAATTATATGTTTGTTATCGTATATTTAGGATATATAAAAGAATGTATAAAAAACGAATTTTCATTACAATATTAATTGTATTAATAATAAATAGCAGTAATAATATGTCATATATATTTGCTGTAGACACATTATCTAATAATATTATATTACAGAATAATGTTTTAAATATTGATAATATCAATTCATTTGAACACCAATATTCTCGTTTTATTGGTTTCTTAGGATATATATTCATATTATTAATATCTATATTTTTATCTGATAATAGAAAATATATATCGATTAAGTTAGTATGTTTTGGTTTATTCATGCAATTCGGTTTTGCATTTATAGTTTTAAAATCTAGTATAGGCAATAAATTTTTTAACATTGCAAATGCTATTATTATTAAGTTATTAAGCTTTGCAAATAATGGTTCTAAATTATTATTTGGAAATTTAATTTATAATATAATTCCAATACATGAATCCTTATCTATAAATATTAGTGCATTTTTTGCATTTAGTGTATTGCCAACTATTATATTTTTTGCTGCTTTAACTGCTGTATTGTATCATGTAAGAATATTAGAATATATTGTTATGGGAATTGCGTTTATTATGAAAAAAACATTAAAAACGTCAGGTGCTGAAAGTTTTTCTGCTGCTGCAAATATTTTTGTAGGGCAAACAGAAGCCCCTTTGGTTATTCGTCCTTTTTTAAAAAATATGACTAATTCTGAAATAATGACTGTAATGACAGGAGGATTTGCAACTGCTGCTGGTGGTGTAATGGCTGCATATGTTGGTATTTTAAATAATTATTTCCCAGATATTGGAGGGCATTTATTAGCTGCTTCAGTTATGGCAGCTCCTGGATCAATTACTATATCTAAAATAATAGTGCCAGAAACATGTTATAAAAAGATTTCATCATCTAAGGATGTAGTATTACAAAAAACATCATCTAATATTTTAGATGCTGCTGCTAAGGGAACAAGTGATGGGTTATATTTAGCATTAAATGTAGGAGCAATGTTAATAGCTTTTACTGCATTAATCGCTTTTTTAAATTATATTATATCTTATATAGCTACACTATGTGGATTTCAGGATTTTTCTTTAGAAGTATTTTTAGGATATATATTTTCTCCTCTTGCTTTTTTAATGGGTGTGCCATGAATTGATGCACCTATTGTGGGATCTTTATTAGGAATTAAAATTGTTGCCAATGAAATTCTTGCATATGGTAAATTAGCAGATTATTTAAAAATGCATTCTATTCATCATTTTAAAAGTATTATTATTTCTACATATGCATTATGTGGTTTTGCTAATTTAAGTTCAATTGGTATTCAAATAGGTGGATTGTCTGCAATAGCTCCTAATAGAAGATCTGATTTCGCTAAGCTAGGATTTAAAGCTATGATTGCTGGATCTTTAGTATGTTGTCAAACAGCAACTATTGCTGGAATTATTTTATAATACATATTATCAGGATTAATAATTTTGAATAGAAAAGAAATACATGTGACAGTTAATTATATTAAAGATATATTAAAATTAAAGCAAAATCAATATAATACATCTATTGGTATTGTATTAGGATCTGGACTAGGATTTTTAGTTGATTATTTACATAAATTTTATTCATTAAAAAAAATTAAATATAGTGTTATACCTAATTTTGTAATATCCTCTGTAGATGGTCATGATGGTATATTGGTTTATTTTACTATAAATAGTGTATCTATTTTTATCTTACAAGGAAGATTACATTGTTATGAGGGATATTCTGTTAAACAAGTAGTCTTTCCTATAAGAATTTTAATTGCTCTGGGTGTTAAAACACTATTATTAACTAATGCAGCTGGTGCAGTGAATCATAATTTAAATATTGGTGATTTAATGGTTATTACAGATCATGTCAATTTAACAAATAATAATCCATTAGTTGGATTGAAAACAAATGATTTTGGGACTTGTTTTGTTGATATGAGTTATGCTTATAATGGGATATTAATAGAGCAATTAAAATGTATATCTAATCAGTATAATATATTTTTAAAAAATGGAGTGTATGGTGCTGTATTAGGGCCAAGTTATGAAACTCCAGCTGAAATTAATTTTATTCGAAATTGTGGAATTGATGCAATTGGGATGAGCACAGTATATGAAACAATTGTAGCTCGTCAGCAAAAAGTTTTTGTATTAGGCATATCTTGTATTACTAATAAAGCTGCTGGATGTAATAATGATATTATATCTCATAATGATATAAAAAATATCAAATATAAAATACGTGATAATTTTAATATATTAATATATAATTTAATAAAAACATTGGTTTAATGTAAAAATGATATGTTATGTAATATGGTAATTAATATGAATAATAAATATTTTATAGGTTGTTTTAATGGCATTAAAGAGTATCGTTTAAATAATGGGTTGCAAGTGTTATTGATAGAAGATTATTCTCGTCAAGACATTACTGTGCATATGACTTATTTAGTTGGTTCTAGACATGAAGGGTTAGGAGAAACAGGAATGGCTCATTTGTTAGAACATATGTTATTTAAAAAAACTATACATATAAAAGATATTAAATTTCTTTTGCACTCGAAAGGAGCTTTGTTTAATGCTAGCACTTGGTTTGATAGAACTAACTATTATGAAACTTTACCATATAATGATAATAATTTAGAATTTGCTATTTCATTAGAAGCAGATCGCATGATGAACTGTATTATTACACAAGAAGATTTAAATTCTGAAATAAAAGTAGTGATAAATGAATTAGAAATGTGTGAAAATTGTCCTGAAACAGTTTTGCATGATCATGTAATGTCTACAGCATTTCAATGGCATAATTATGGCAAATCTACTATTGGAAATAAATATGATATTAAAAATGCATCTGTTCAGTTATTATATAGTTTTTATAAAAAATATTATCAACCAGATAATGCAGCTTTAGTAATTTCTGGACATTTTAAAGACATAAATGCTTTAAAATTAATTAATTCTTATTTTAGTCATATAAAGAAACCTGATCGCAAATTAAATATTATATATACTAGAGAACCTGCACAAGAAGGGAATAAAGATATTAATATATTTAGAGCAGGAACTATTTCTATTATATGTATTGGTTATCATATACCTAATGGTAGCAATATAGATTTTATTAGACTTAAAATATTTTTAGAAGCTATGATATATGAACCAAGTGGACAATTATATAAAGAACTTGTTATAACTAATATTGCTGATTATGTATTTGGCATGGCACATGCTTTATATGATCCATCTATGTTATTGTTTTTTGCACAAACTAAAAATATAAATCAAATTTTGCATATGAAAGAAAAATTAATTTCTTGCATAGAGAAATATGATGACAATATTATTAAAGATAATATACAAAAAATAAAGTATAATTTATTAAAAAATATAAAATTTATATTATCGAATACTAAAAAATTAACTTCATGTTTAAGTGAATATATAGCTCAAGGCAACTATAAATTATTTTTTTGGTATAAAGATATTGTGCGTCATATTACTAGTAATGATGTATTACATAATATAAAAAAATATCTTATTCCATCTAATAGAACTGTAGGTGTTTTTATTCCAAAAAACAAAAATAATATTATTAATATTAATAAAGATACAGCTGTAATTAATCAATGTAATAATATAATATATCATAATCATATAAATGATAATAATATTATATTTAATGCTAATAATTTGCATAAATATAATCAAATTATTACATTATCTAATAAAGTCGCTTTATCCTTATTACATAAGAGTACTAGAGAAAATTTAGTATATATGAAAATTAATTTTTATTGTGGGAATGAAGAATCTATTTTAAATCATGTAGAAGAAAATTTATTATTACCTAAGTTTTTTCTTCGTGGCACTAAAAATAAATCTTATCAACAGATAAAAGAATATCTTGATCAATTAGAATCAAGTATTGATTTTGAATCCAGCATTGGAGTTGTATCAGCAAATATTATATCTGATAAAAAAAATGTAATTTTAGTATTAAAATTGCTATTTGATATTATTAGTAATACATTGTTTTCTTATAATGATTTTTTATTATTACGTAATCAAGCTATATCTAAATTAATGAAAAATTTATCACATGTAGAAACCATGTGTTTTAATGCTTTATCTAAATCTATTAATCCATGTTCTAAAAATAGCATTCACTATATTCCTAGTTTGTTAGAAAGAGTTAATCTGTTAAAAACACTTACTGTAGATAATATATATAAGTTTTATAAATTAAATTTTAATTTTCATAATATTAAAGTTAGTGTTGTTGGTTCATTTGATGAACGTAAGATTATTGCATTTTTTAATAATATTATTATTTTAAATTCGCCATGTGTTTATAAACGTATTAAAGATAAATTTATTAAATTTGATAATCAAGATCAATTGATTAAATTTGATGATAAACAAATGTCTTTTGTAGTGTTAGCTACTAAAATTAAAATTAGAGAATATGATGATGATTATGCTGCTCTAAAAATCGCTCATTATATTTTCGGTGAAAGTATAAATTCACGTTTAATATATAAAATTAGGGAAACTGAAGGATTGTCATATAATATTGGTAGTCAATTATCTTCTAGCAAATTTGAACAGTGTTCTATTATTACTATTCATGCTATGGCTTCAAACCATACTGCATCAAAAGTGTTAAAACTTATAAAAAATGAATTAAGTCAGTGGGTTCATTATGGTATATCTCAAGATGAATTAGATTCTGCTAAATTGAGTTTTAATGCTTTAATTACTAATTTATTGAATAATAATAAAATTTTAGCTAATATGTTAGTAGATAATTTATATGCTAATCAAACTTTTATATTATACAAAAATTTATTAGAAAAAATACATTTATTAAATAAAGATAATGTTAATAGTACTATTAAAAAAATATTTAAAAATTATACAATAAGTTCTATTATAGGTGGAAATATATAATTTTATATTGCATCAATATTATTTTTAATATTATATATAAGTGTATAAGCTTCTTTAATATTTATAGAATATTTTAAATTTAAATATTTAGCAATGATTTTAGGTTTTTTATTAGTATGTTTTATTAATTTTATAATTTTTGTATATATATGATAATTGCATTGTTTATTAGTATTATATTTAGTGTTTTCAACAATAATTACTATTTCTCCTTTTGCAATGACTTGAGGAATTAAATTTTGTCCTAAATATCCTCTATGAAATGTTTCATGTTGTTTAGTTAATTCTCTAGCAATAATAATTTTTTTATATCCACACCATGTTTTTAAATCAAGTAAAGTATTGATGATTCTTTTAGGTGATTCAAAAATAATTATAGACATTGATAAATTCAGAGAATTTATAATAATTTGTTTACGCTTGAGTCCTTTTCTAGGTAAAAAACCTAAAAATATAAAATTAGACATATTAAATCCTGATCCCATTATGGCTGATGTCAATGCACTAGGTCCAGGAATTAATTGTATATTATAATTATATTTAATTGCTGTGTTTATAATGTTTCCTCCTGGATCACTTATATTTGGGGATCCAGCATTACAAGATAATATAATATTATTATTTTTTAATAACATCATAATTTTATATAATTTATTATTGTTAATGTTTTGTGTATATGATATAAATATTTTTTTGTTATAATTAATATTTAAAATATGTAATAATTTTTTAGAATGTTTAATATTTTCTACTAAAATAATATTACATTTTTTAAATTCTTGAATAGCTCTTATTGAAATATCATATATATTACCAATAGGTGTAGTAATTATCTTAAGTGTTCCATACATAAATTATATCCAATATATATATTTTTTTATAAATATATTAAAATAATATAATAATTTTATTTTTATATTGATTATATTATAAATTATAAAGATAATAAAAAATAATTAAGAATATTTTTATTATAAAATTGAGATTTATTATATGTTGTATAATCAAAAGATTGCGATTAAAATTATTAATTTAACTAAATTTTATAATAATAATTTCAAGGCATTAAATAATATAAATTTAGAGATTATGCGAGGTGAAATTTTTGCTCTTTTAGGTCCTAATGGAGCTGGGAAAACTACTTTAATTAATACTATTTGTGGAATTTCTAATTTTAATATAGGCTCTATAAAAGTATTTGGTTATGATAATATAAAAGATTATCGTTTTGCAAGATTTTATATTGGTCTCGTCCCTCAAGAATTAACTACAGGAGTTTTTGAATCAGTTTTTCAAACTGTTGAATTTAGTAGAGGATTATTTGGTAAAAAATCATCTACATTTCATATTGAAAATATATTAAATAAGTTATCCTTATGGGAAAAAAGGCATTTTCAAATTCGTTTTTTATCTGGAGGCATGAAAAGAAGAGTAATGATTGCTAAAGCTTTATCACATGAACCTAGTATTTTATTTTTAGATGAACCTACATCTGGAGTAGATGTGGAATTAAGGCAATCTATGTGGAATTATTTAAGAAATTTAAAAAAACAAGGAATCAGCATTGTTTTAACAACACATTATATAGAAGAAGCAGAAGCTATAGCTGATACAATAGGGATTATTAATTATGGTAATTTATTTTTAGTAGAAAATAAACAAAAATTAATGCATAAATTAGGCAAAAAGAGATTAATAATACATTTATATGAGAGATTAACAAAGATTCCTGATATATTATTACAATTTAATTTAAAATTAATTAATAATGGTTATAGTTTAATTTTTACTTATGATATTGGGAAAATAGATAATGAAATATCATTTTTATTTGATATAATTAAATTACATAAAATATATTTTCGAGATATTGATATGTATAAAAGTTCATTAGAAGAAATTTTTGTTCAATTGGTAAAAAAAAAATGAATTATATTGGCATTTTATCTATTTATAAATTTGAATTAGAAAGAGCTAGAAGAACATTTTATCAAACTATTTTTGCTCCTATTTTATTAACAATTTTATATTTTATTATTTTTGGTTCAGCAATAGGTGAACGCGTAGGTAATGTCAATGGAATAAATTATGGTGCGTTTATAATTCCTGGATTAATTATGTTAAATGTTTTAGGGCAAAGTATTGCAAATGCATCATTTGGAATATATTTTCCACGGTATTCTGGGACAATATATGAAATATTAACTTCTCCACTTTCAGGAATAGAAATAACTATTGGATATATTAGTGCATCTACAACTAAGTCAGTTATTATTGGATTATTAGTATTGCTAACTGCTAATTTTTTTGTTGATTTTCATGTTAAACATCCTGTTTATATGATATTTTTTTTATTTATCATTGGTCTTACTTTTAGTTTATTAGGTTTTATTATTGGCATTTGGGCAGATGGATTTGATAAGTTACAAATGATTACTTTATTAATAGTGAATCCATTAACTTTTTTAGGTGGAAGTTTTTATTCAATTAATATGTTGCCAGGAATATGGAGACAAATATCTTTATTTAATCCAGTTGTATATTTAATGAGTGGATTCAGATGGAGTTTTTACGAAAATGGAGATATTAACCCATATTTTAGTTTGATTATTATTTCTATATTTTTAATTGCATGTGTTGTTATTAATTATCTGATCTTCAAAACAGGTTATAAATTAAAGAAATAAATTATTTGTTATTAGAAATCATCATTTGTTTAATTCTAGCTTTTTTACCACTTAATTGTCTTAGATAATATAATTTAGCACGTCTTATTTTACCTAAAGAAATTACCTCTATTTTTTTGATAGCAGGACTAGCTAAAGGGAAAATTCTTTCAACTCCATAATTGAAACTAATTTTTCTTACAGTTATAGTTGATGAACCATGATTATTATGTTTAGCTATGCATATCCCTTCAAATATTTGTATTCTTTGTTTTTTCCCTTCTTTAATAAGTGAATGAATTTTTAAAGTATCACCACTTTTAAAGACATTTTTATGTAATTTTAATTTTTCTTTTTCTATTTTTTGAATAATTTTTGACACTTATATTGTCTCTGATAATTGTTACTTCAAAAGTATTGCATATATAATATTATAAATCAACTATTATTTATATATTAGCATAACGTTTTTACATTAATCCTAAATGTAATTTAGCTGCTCTTGACATCATGTTAGTATTCCATGTCGGTTTGAATACAATATTTATATAAACTTTTTTTATTTTATCTATTAACATTAATTTTTGTTCTACATCTTCTTTTAATGTTTCACTCATTGCACAACCAGGAGATGTTAAAGTCATTGTAACTGTAATAGTATTATATGATGCAATAGATATATGTACTTTGTATATTAATCCTAATTCTACAATATTAACTGGAATTTCAGGATCATAACATGTTTTTAGTTGTTTCCATGCTATTTCTTCTAAACTATAATGAGTTAATTGTTCTTTATTAATTTTTTTGCATTCATTAGGAATATCTTGTCCAATATTAGTTGCGTATTTCCCATGAATTCTGATATATTGACCATTTTCAGTTTCTGCTGAAAACATGCCACCTAAAATTTTAGTAATATATATTCTTTGACCTGATAATAAATAAATATTATTTCCATCTGGTATAGTAGTGGCTAAACATTTTTGTTTTACTATTGACCACATATGTTATTCTCCGACATAGGTTTTTTTAATGCTTTATTGAGTGTATGCCAAGCTAAAGTAGCACATTTTATTCTAATAGGAAATTTTTTTACTCCATTAAAAACTGTTAATTTCCCTAATAATTGCATATCATTTTTAGATATATTAGGTTGAGTTAAAAATGCATGAAATGCTGTATAGATTTTTTTTATTTGTATTATTGTATTTTTATATATATGATTTGTCATCATTGATGCAGATGCTTTTGAAATAGCACATCCATCACTTTTAAATTTAACATCTATAATAGTATTATTATTCATATTTACAAATATGATAATTTTATCACCACATATTGGATTATATCCACATGAAACATAATGAGCATTTTTAAGTATTCCAAAATTATTAGGATTGTTATTATGATCTAATATTATATTTTTATATAATTCATTGATATTATTTAACACACATTACCTCTTTAACTTGTTGTAAAGCATTAACGCAATTATATATTTCTTGTATAGTATTATAAAATGTTAATGAAATTCTACATACAGATGATATATTGAAGTGTTTCATTATTGGTTGAGTACATAAGTGTCCTGCTCTAATAGCAATGCCTTTTCTGTCTAAAATAGAACTTATATCATGTGGATGAATGTTATTTAAAATAAAAGATAAAATTGATATTTTATTTTTTGATGTTCCTATAATGGTTAAATTTTTAATTGTTTTTAATGCAGATGTTGCTATTTTAAGCATATGTTGTTCATAATTTATAATATTGTTTAATCCAATTGTATCTAAATATAAAATAGCCTCTTTAAATCCTATAACACCTGCGATATTTGGTGTGCCAGATTCAAATTTAAATGGATAATTGACATAAGTGCTTTTATATAATTCTACTTTTTCTATCATATTTCCACCACTTTGATAAGGCGACATAATAGATAATAAATTTTTATTACCATATAATACTCCTACTCCAGTAGGACCTAACATTTTATGACTAGAGAATGTATAAAAATCACAATTTAGATTTTTTACATCAATATTGATATGCAATGGTGCCTGTGCACCATCTATTAACGTTTTTGCACCCATTGTTTTCGCAGCTAATATCATTTCTTTGATCGGATTAATAGTTCCTAATGTATTAGAAATGTGATTTAATGCTACTAATTTAGTTTTCTTATTCAATAAATTAAAATATTTCTGTAAAATAATGTCTCCATTATCGTCTATTGGTGCAATTTTTAAAATTGCACCTGTTTGTTGGCATAATATTTGCCATGGGACTATATTAGAATGATGTTCCATCTCTGATATAATAATTTCGTCTTTATGTGTAATGTATTTTAATCCATATGAAAATGCTACTAAATTAATAGCTTCAGTAGTTCCTTTTGTAAAAATAATTTCTGAAGAATCTTCAGCGTTTATAAAATTAGCTACTATGTGTCTTGTGTCTTCATATTCTTGTGTTGCTATTTCACTTAAATAATGAATGCTTCTATGTATATTCGCACAGTATTTAGTGTATACATCTGTAATTTTATTGATTACATGTTTCGGTTTTTGTGTTGTAGCAGCATTATCTAAATATGAAAGTTGTTCATTATAACATTTAGCATGCAATTGTGGGAAATCATTAATTATATTATTTCCTAATAAAAATGTTTTATTCATTATATATCTCTTAAATTATTATCAATCCAATCGTTTATTTTAAAATGTTGAAAAAATTTTAATATATTATTAGTTACTTGAAAATTTTCTAAAATAAATGCTTTTAATAATATTTTTATAGCATTATGTTTATTAATACATCTAGATTGTAGAAAAAATAATTGATTTTTATTGATTTTACTAATTGTAGTGCCATGTGAACATTCAATATCACTAGCATTGATTTCTAATGTAGGACTAGTAGAAACATTAATATCGTTTGCAATAAAAAGGTTATTATTTAATTGATCAGCTTTACTTTTATTTGATTTATTATTAATAATAATATTCCCATGAAAGTTTCCACTAGATTTTTGTCCATAAATATTTTTGATTTTTTGTAAACTTATGCCATGTGTTGCATTATGTATAATTTTAATATGCATATCTGTTTTTTGATTGTATCCTATCATATTTGTACAATACATGTTACATGATGCATTTTTTTCTTTTAAATTAATATTAAATGTATTAAACAAATATTTACCTGAATACGTCATATAGTGTAATTTATATGCACTATTATGATTTTGTGTGACATTAGTATTAGTAATATTTATATTATTATTATTACCTTGCATGAAATATTGATGATGTACTTGTGAGTTTTCTTTGATCAATATATTGCACATTGAATTGGATACATATGTTTTATTATTGTTAGATATATGTGTTTCTTTTAAATGTAAACAATTATTTTCATTTGTAATAATAAAAATTTTATAGCAAGATCCTAAATAAGATGTTTTATTATCAATGATATTAGCAATATGTAATCTATATATATTAATATTTTTTGGTATATATATAAATATACTATCTTTAAAAAATGCAATATTTAATAATTCGTATATATTTTTATTAATGCAAGTTAAATTGTTTTTAATGATATTTGGATATATTGCTTCTGCATGTTGAAAAGATAAAAACCATGTTTCAGGTTTTTTGATATGAACAATGGTTCCATTATAAAAGATTATAAGATTATAATTATCATTATTATGTTTTAATTTATTTATCATATTATATGCATATGTAGTTTTTATATTATATTTTTCATAAAAATTAAAATTATTTAGAATGAAATTTTCATAATATGATAATTTATATATATCGTTATTAATGTATTTATTTATTATGTTATATGCTTGGAGTTTAAAATCATCAATGTTCACATTTTGAACATTAATATTTTGTCTGTTATATGTTAATTTAACATGATCATTGAGCATTAGTTTAATATTCCTATTATATTATTCAATTATATATCAAGCCAGCTATATCCTTTTTTTTCTAATGTATGGGATAATTCTTTATTACCTGATTTTACAATTTTTCCTTTATATAAAATATGTATAAAATCAGGTATGATATAATTTAATAATCGTTGATAATGTGTAATAATTAATATGCTATTATGCATAGTTTTAATAGAATTTATAGCTTTTGATACCATAGCCAATGAATCTATATCTAATCCAGAATCTATTTCATCAAGAATAATTAAATCTGGTTTTAGTATTAGTATTTGTAAAACTTCATTAAGTTTTTTTTCTCCACCAGAAAATCCATCGTTTAAATTGTAATTTAAAAATTTTTCATTCATGTTTAAATATTTCATTTTTGTTTGAATAAGATTCATAAAATCAATTGCATCTATGTTTTTTTGACCTAGAAATTTTCTTTTTGCATTTAAAGCTTCTTTTAAAAAATAAGCATTATTTACTCCAGGTATAGAAATAGGATGTTGAAATGCTAAAAATAATCCTAATAAAGAAATTTTTTCTGGTGATAAATGAGTAAGATTATGATTTTTAAAGGTTATGGTTCCATTATCTATATGATATAAATTATTGCCTGATAAAATATTAGCTAATGTGCTTTTGCCTGATCCATTAGGGCCCATAATTGCGTGAATAGAACCTTTTTTTATCTCTAAATTGACACCGTTTAATATTTTATCATTTTTAATTGATGAATGTAAGTTATTAATGTGTAAAATGGTCATTGAGTTTATCCTAATATATAATTGTTATTAACCTATAGCATTTTCCATGTTAATATTCATTAATTTTTGAGCTTCTACAGCGAATTCCATGGGTAATTTTTTAAATACGCTTTTACAAAAACCATTTACAATTAATGATATGGCATTTTCTTTAGAAAATCCACGTTGATAACAATAATGCATTTGATTATATTTAATTTTAGATGCAACTGCTTCATGTTCTATATGTGAATTATCATTTTTCATTTGAAATGTAGGTATAGTATAAGATGATGATGCATCACCAAATAACATTGAATCACATTGTGAATAATTTTTAGAATAATTAGCTTTTTTTTGTATTCTAATTAAGCCTCTATAAGTGTTTTGTGCTTTTCCAGCAGAAATGCTTTTTGATATAATATTACTTGTAGTGTTCTCCCCTATATGAATCATTTTACTTCCAGTATCAGCTTGTTGCATATTATTGACGAATGAAACTGAATAAAATTCACCTTTAGAGTGATTCCCGTATAATATGCAACTAGGATATTTCCATGTAATTGCAGAACCTGTTTCTATTTGTATCCAAGAGATTTTTGATTGATTGCCTTTGCATAATCCACGTTTAGTAACAAAATTAAATATACCTCCCTTACCGTTAATATCTCCAGGATACCAATTTTGAACAGTTGAATATTTAATTGTAGCATTATCTAGAGCTATTAATTCAACTACAGCAGCGTGCAACTGATTTTCATCTCTAATTGGGGCAGTGCAACCTTCTAAGTAACTGACGTATGATTTGTTTTCTGCAATAATTAAAGTTCTTTCAAATTGACCAATTCTAGCTGCATTAATACGAAAATATGTAGATAATTCCATAGGACAATGTGTATTTTTAGGTATAAAACAAAATGATCCATCACTGAATACAGCGGAATTTAAAGCTGCAAAATAATTATCACTATAAGGAACTACACTTCCTAAATATTGTTGTATTAAATTAGGATGTTTTTGCACTGCTTCAGAGAATGAACAAAATATAATACCATGTTCATTTAATGTATTTTTAAATGTAGTGGCTACTGATACGCTATCAAAAATAGCATCTACAGCTATAATATTAGATAATATTTTTTGTTCTTGTAATGGTATTCCTAATTTATTATATGTATCTAATATATTAGGATCTATATCATTTAAAGTTTTATTTTTGTTTACTTGTTTCGGAGATGAATAGTATATTATATCATTAAAATTAATGTGCGGATATGTGATGTTTGACCATTGTGGAATTTGATTATTTTTATTTAAATTTTGCCAATATTTAAATGCTTTTAATCTAAAACTAAGTAGCCATTTAGGCTCTTTTTTTTTAAACGAAATGTCTTTAATAATGCATTCATTTAATCCAGGATTAATTTGATCATCTTTTATATCTGTTGTAAAACCATATTGATATTTTTTGTTTTTTAATGTATGAATAGTTTTATGATTGGATTGCATGTTTTTAAACCTATTTTTATATTTTATGTTATTAATTTACTAATATGTGCTAAACTAATTTTTTCTAATGTTATTAGTATTGTATTATTAATATGTTTCCATATTTTATGCATAGGACATGAGTGTTTAATATTACATGTTAATTTATTTGAAGAATTATTATATATGCAATTAGTAATTGCTATGGGACCTTCAATGGCTAATATCATTTCTGCAATAGAAATATGATGAGGGTTTTTCAATATTGCATATCCTCCATTTATGCCTCTTTTTGAAATAATAATTTGTTTTTTAGTTAATATTTTTAATAATTTACTTACAGTTGGTACTGGAATTTTTGTTTTTTGAGCAAGTATTTTAGCTGAAATAATTGTGTTTTTATTTTTAGCAATATATGCTAATATGATTGTTGAATAATCAGTTAATTTTTTAATTTTTAGCATATTCTCTCAATGTAGTTGCAAATAATATTAGAACCTAAACAGTACTGATTAGTTTATATATGTTTTTTTTTATGTCAATATATTTTATATATAATTTATGGAGGAAAATGTCATGTTATTAAATATTAAAATTAAAGAAAAAATTATAAATTATATTAATAGAGAAAAGATAGCATTATTTATAAAAGGAACTCCACAAGAACCACAATGTGGTTTTTCTGCGAAAATAATAGAAATTTTAGATTTTTTTGTATCTGATTATGTATCTATCAATGTATTAGAAGATGAACAAGTACGTAATGGAATAAAAGAATATTCTAATTGGCCAACTATACCACAATTATATGTAGATCAAAAATTTATTGGTGGTAGTGATGTTGTATCACAAATGTATGATAATGGTGAATTGTTAGAGTTATTTAATATAAAAAAAATATCAAAAAATTTTATATTTAATATTAAGATTACTAATGATGCTAAAAATAAATTTATAAATTTTTTACAGAATAATAATAAAATATCTTATTTTAGATTAACTATAAATGCTAAATTTGAACATAAATTATCTATTAGTATATTAAAACAAAACGATGTAATAAGCAAAAATAATGATATTTCATTAATTTTAGATCCTGTATCTGCAACAAGAGTAAATAATATAATTATTGATTATAAACAAATTGGTTTTAAAGAGGGATTTAAAATAATTAATCCTAATAAACCTCCAAAAATAAAACAAATAAATGCATTAGAATTAAAAAGGAAAATAGACAATAAAGATAAACTAATGGTTTTTGACGTTAGAACAAAAGAAGAATGGGATATTGTACATATTAAAAATACATATTTTTTTAGAGATTTTTCATCAGAACAAAAAAATAAATTAAATAAACATAAGATGATTGTTTTTTTATGTCATCATGGAATGAGAAGTCAACGTATAGCTGAATCATTTAGAATGAATGGATTTACTAATGTTTATAATTTAATTGGTGGTATTGATGAGTGGTCAAGAAATATTGACACAACATTAGTTAGGTATTAATATAAGTATTTGATTTTAATCATGTCAGCGAGTGTGGCGAAATTTGGTATACGCGCTGGATTTAGGTTCCAGTGGGATTTCCTGTGTGGGTTCGATTCCCTCCACTCGCATTAGTAATTATAATATAATTGAAATATAAATATATATAAACAAATCAAATAAAATTAAATGATATTAATAATGTAGTTAGAATAATTATTCTAGTTTTACATATTGTTTTAAACAAATATTGAATTGGATGATATTTATGTATATACATAGAAAATATAACAATATTTATATTGAAACTTTTGGTTGTCAAATGAATATTCTGGATACTAATATAATTATAAATTTATTAAAAAAATCTAATTATCATTTTGTTAATATACCAAATAAAGCTAATATAATTTTATATAATACTTGTTCTGTAAGAGAATTATGTGAACAAAAAGTTTTAAGTAGAATAGGTTATTTAAATAAACAACAAAAAGCAGGAGCTGATATTAAAATTGGTATATTAGGTTGCATGGCAGAAAGTATAAAAGCAAAAATGTTAAAAAACAATAAATCTGTAGATTTTATAATAGGTCCTAATCAACTTTTTAATATATTAAATGTTTTAAATAATATTAATAATGTTGTAAAAAACAATATAGTTCAAATATTTATTGATAATAATTATAAATTTAAAACTAATAAACTTATATATGCAAAACGTTATACTAATTTAAATCATTTTGATTCTTTAAATAGATATACAAATTATAAATATAGAGCATTTGTTCGCATTACTAGAGGTTGTAATAAATTTTGTTCTTTTTGTATAGTGCCATATGTGAGAGGATTAGAAGTTCATAGAAATCCAAAATCTATTATTAAAGAAATTGAATATTTAGTAGATAAGGGAATAAAAGAGATTGTTTTACTTGGTCAAACAATTAATCATTATGTTTATAAAAGTTATAATAAAATTACTACTTTAGCTGATTTATTATTTCAAATACATGAACAAATCCCAACTTTATGTCGTTTGCGTTTTTTAACATCTCATCCTGTGAATTTTGATGTAAGTATTTTTGATGTAATGCTATCTTGTAATAGAATTTCTAGATATTTACATATACCTGCTCAATCAGGAAGTAATAAAATCCTCTCTTTAATGAATAGAGGCTATACAATTGAATCATATTATGATTTTATAAACATAGCTAAGAACAAAATTTCAGATATTAGTATATATGGAGATATTATTGTTGGATTCCCCACAGAAAATGAGCATGATTTTCAAAAAACAAAAGATTTATTAAATAATGTACAATATAGAAATATTTTTGTTTTTAAATATTCACCAAGACCTCATACTGTTGCATTTAATAAAATGACAGATGATGTTAATTTAATAATTAAAAAAAATAGAAATAATGAAATATTAACATTACAAAAACAAATTTCTTTACAATATAATAAAACTTTAATTAACAAAGTATTGTTAGTATTAGTAGAAGAAGAAATTAAACATAATATATTGAATATGCATGAAAAAAGTGTAAAATTAAAAGGAAGATCTTATGATGATTATGTAATTATTTTTTATGGTGAAAAAAAAATAATTGGCACAATTGTATCCATTAAAATTATATCTATTACTTCTTTGTGTTTATATGGTAAATTGATTTAAATAATAATATTTTAGATATTATAATACTGATTTCATATAATATAATTAAAGGAATCGCTAATAAAATTTGTGTCATTGGATCAGGTGGAGTTAAAATAGCTCCAATGATAAATGATAATACAATCATGAATTTCCTATTTTTTTGTAATGTTAATATATTAATGATTTTTAATTGTATTAATATCATAATTAATATTGGGACTTCAAAAATGCATCCAAAAATTAATAACATTTTAATTTCAAAATTAAATAACATATTAATGGAATAAGTTGGATGAATAGTAGAAGGCAATGTATGAATAAAAAAATTAAACATAATAGGAAAAATAATTAAATAACTAAATAAAATACCTGATATAAATAGTATTGTACCAAATACAATAAAAATAATTGAATAATATTGTTCTTGTTTATATAATCCTGGTGAAATAAATAACCAGATTTGAAATAACACCCAAGGAATAGATATGATGATACCGGTGACTATGGATATTTTTATTTGTGTGAAAAAATATTCTTGTGGTATTAATACTATAAATTTAGCAGAATTGCCTAAAATATTATTAATAGGTTTTCTTAATAATATTAAAATATCATCAGCAAAATATAAAGACATGATAGAACATATTATGATGCTAAATATGATTTTTATTAATGATTGTCTTAGTTCTTTTAAATGTATTAATATTGAATATTTGTTTTTATCCATATTACTTTTTTGATTTTTATTTTGATTAAAAATATATCATAATATTTTTATTTTATTTAAATTTATTTTTAATAATTTTTGATAAATATTTATTAGTTATTTTAGATGCATATGATTTAGTAGTTTTAGATGTATTGATAGTTTTTTCTATATCATTTATAAGGTTTTGAAAATTAATTTTTAACTTATATAATTTTTTGTAATGTTGATTTATATTATTTAATATTTCAGGCCATTGTTCTGGTCTAATAAATATTAAAATTGTGATAAATATAATTATTATTTCTAATATTCCTATATTTAACATAAAGGTAGCTCCTTATATAATTAATTTACATTAGAATTATGCCATGTTAATAATGTGATAGGAATTTTAGGGAATTTTAATTTTGAGGATAATAATGATTTATTCAATGTATATGGATAATAAATTTGTTCTAAAGTTAATCCATGAGATGATAAGGTATAACCTGTCAAATAACGTTTTCTATTATATAACATAGTTTTAATAAATTTAGGATTAATGTAATTTGAACCTATTTTTAGTAATGTACTCACCATTATTTTAATCATATTATGACAAAATGCATTTCCTCTTATATCAAATTTTATAATATTATTAATTTTATAAATGTGAATATACCATAAATAACGATAGGCATGTTGTGATATACATTTATGTGATCTGAATCCATTAAAATTATGTTCTCCTAATAAATATTGTGATGCTTGTTTCATTCTTATTAAATCAAGTTTTGTATTATAATATAAAATGTTATAAAAAATGTTTTTACATATAATATTATTGCTAATTCTATATATATATTTTTTCCCAATACTATGATATCTAGCATGAAATTTATTATATGCAATAAAGATTTTAGATATACATATATCCTTTGGCAATACATTATTTAAAATAATTTTTAACTTGTTTATACTTAATTTAGTGGTAAATGTGCATGAAATTATTTGTTGATTAGCATGTACTCCTGAATCAGTTCTGCCTCCAATGTATAATATAATATTTTTATTTACAATTTTATATAATGCTTTTTTAACTTCTAATATAATAGTTGGTAATTGATATTGATATTCCAAACCATAATAATTAGCACCATTATATTGTATGCAAAAAATGTAAACATGTGTATTAGAATATTTATATTTGCAATTATTATATTGATGATTCATTAATATCATTGTTTATTAATATTAATAAATGATATTTTTAATTGATAAAGTATGTTGTCTATCATTTTGATTTCATTATTATCTAAGTTGCCTTTTGTTTTTTCTTTTAATAATTGTAATAAATCAATGCTTTCTTTAGCAATTTTTAAATTCACTTTTGTATTATTATTCTTTTTATCTTTTAATAATCCTAAAGCCATAAATGCTTGATGTGCTATGGAGCTAATAAACATAGAAAAATTAATATTTTGATTTTTTGATGTATTGTCTTTATTTATAGTATTGTTATTAGTATTATCTGTTGCTGTTTTTTTTATATTGTTTTTATTGATTTCATTAATATGATTATTGTTTTGTTGTTTTATATCATTAGTCATGATTATGCCTTTGCATTATTGTAGTTTATAAAGAATTTCACAATTAGTTTTTAAATCAGGCAATGATTTGATATATAATTCTATATCTTTTTTAGTAATTTTTTTAGATTTTATATTTTTATCAATAATTCTTTTATCAAAAAGAAATGATTTTTTTTTATTGTCCATTATTTCACCTAAAAATATTGTTTATTTATGATTATAGTATATAATATAATTTTATATAAGATATATTATGTATTATATTAATATATATATTATTTTGCAAATTATTTTATTAAAAAATTTATTTTGAGAGATTATGTATAATTATGACTAAAATATTTAACTCTGCATTGGAAGCTATTTTTGATATAACAGATAATATGTCAATTATGTCAGGTGGGTTTGGATTATGTGGGAACCCTGAAAATTTAATTTTAGCAATAAAACAGAAAGGCATTAAAAAT
Organism: uncultured Myxococcales bacterium; assembly: GCA_964385015.1. GTDB lineage: Bacteria > Myxococcota > UBA727 > UBA727 > JABDBI01 > CAYLLS01. The sequence goes on from CAYLLS010000001.1 coordinate 239,409, forward strand.
ATAAAATTAATATCTAATAATTGTGGTACTGCTGATTATGGATTAGGCATATTATTAAAAAACAAGCAAATCAAAAAAATATATGCTAGTTATGTTGGTGAGAATAATGAATTTGAACATCAATTTTTAACTGGACATTTAGAGGTAGAATTAATTCCACAAGGAACATTAGCTGAAAAAATACGTGCTGGAGGTGCAGGTATCCCTGCATTTTTTACATCAACTGGAGTTGATACTCAAGTTATGAATGGAGGAATACCAATATTATTTGATAAAAATGGAGCAATTATTAAAAAAAGTAAAAAAAAAGAAATGCGTATAATTCAAAATAAAAAATATATATTAGAGGAATCTTTAATTGCAGATATAGCTATTATTAAAGCACATGTAGCTGATACATTTGGAAATTTGATTTTTCATAAGACAACTAATAATTTTTCTGCTGCTATGTGTGCAGCAGCTAAATTAACTATTGTAGAAACTGAAAAAATAGTACATAAAGGTGAATTAAATCCTAATCATATACATGTTCCAGGAATTTATGTGAATCGAATTATATTAGGTAAAAAGTATAAAAAAGTTATAGAAAAAAGGACTGTTATTAACATTTTATAAATACAAAGGTATCAAATATGCCATTGAATAGAAAAGAAATTGCTAAGAGAGTAGCATTAGAATTAAAAAATAAAGATATTGTAAATCTTGGAATAGGCATTCCTACTTTAGTTGCTAATTATATCCCAACAAATATTGAAGTAATGATTCAGAGTGAAAATGGTATTTTGGGTGTAGGTTTATATCCTTATATAGGAAATGAAGATGCAGATTTGATTAATGCAGGAAAAGAAACAGTGACTATAGTAAAAGGTGGTTCTTTTTTTTCTTCAGTTGATTCATTTGCTATGATTCGTGGTGGACATATTAATGTAACTGTTTTAGGTGCTATGGAAGTTTCAGAATATGGAGACATTGCTAATTGGATGATACCTGGAAAAATGGTTAAGGGAATGGGTGGTGCTATGGATTTAGTATCTTCTAATTCTAAAGTTATTGTAGCTATGGAACATATAAATAAAAATGGTTCATTAAAAATTTTATCCAAATGTAATTTACCATTAACTGGTAAACATTGTGTAGATATGATTATAACTGATTTGGCTGTATTTAAAGTTAATAAACAACATGGATTACTATTAATTGAACGTTTCCATAATATGGATATAGACTATATTAAGAGTAAAACAGGTGCAAATTTTAATATATCAGATCAGTTAAAAGATATATGTATATAATATTATTGTATATTAAATATAAATTTATCATAAAAGACATTAACACAAACATTTATTTTTATTACATTTACATATGTGTATGTGTGTTTATGCCTAAAATTTTAAAAGCATTATCAAGTGTTTGTTTAATAGCTTTAATTAAAAATAATCTTGCTTTAGTTAATTGATGATTATTAGAAATAATTTTATTAAATTTTTTGTATGTTGTGTAGTAATAATTAAAATCAGATATAATTTCTTGACAATAATAAATGATTTTATGGGGTTCATATTTATGTTCAGCATCTTGTATGCAATGTGTAAAAACAGAAATTTTAAGAATTATTTTTTTCTCTATATTTAAAGTTAATAAATTTAACATATTTTGAGTTAATTCTTTAATGTGATAGGTAATATTTAATTCAGATGCTTTATTTAGTAAAGTTGCCATTCTAGCATATCCGTATTGCAAATAAAATATAGGATTTTTATTATTATTTTGTTCAATTAATGTTAAATTAAATTCAAATTGTGCATTAGCTGGTTTCATTAAAAATATAAGTCTAGCTGCGTCAACTCCAATTTTTTTTATTAATTCAGATAATAAATACATATTATTATCTCTTTTAGATATTTTAATTTTTTTTTTGTCTCGCATTAAATTGACAATTTGTACAATAATAAAATGTATTTTTTTATGATTTATATATAAAGCCTGTAATCCTGATTGAATTTTATTCATATGTCCAACATGATCTGCTCCAAAAATATTAACAATATTGTCAAAGTTTCTTTGTATTTTATGTTGATGATATGCTAAATCTGAAATTAAATAATCAGAACCACCATTTTTTTTAATAATAATTCTATCTTCTGAATCACCGAATTTAGATGTTTGTAAAAATAATCCACCAAATTGTTTATAAGAATATTTTGCTGATTTGCTTGTGTTTCTTCTTGATTTTTTAATTATATTTCTAGTTTGTTTAGCAAAATATAGTAATTTGTATTTATGATATAAATTAATTAATTTAATTATATGATGTTTTACATGTAGTGTTTTTTCAGAAAACCAATTGTTTATATGAATATTTATTTTTTTTAGATCTTTTTTTATATTATTTAAATTTTCTTTGATACCTATATTAATACATATAGGCAACCATATTCTTTTAGAAACATGTAATAACATGTTATTATATTGATTTTTTAATTTCTTAACAATATTTATAATATGATCTCCTGAATATGTGTTATGCATACTGTTTATTTTCATATTATATGAAGATAGATAATGATAATATATACTAGATCCTAAATCATTAATTTGATTGCCACAATCATTTATATAAAATTCTTTAATTACATTACATCCAATAAATGAATAAATATTAGCTAAAACATCACCTAGAAAAGCACCTCTAGCATGTCCTATATGCAATGGGCCTGTTGGATTTGCAGAAATAAACTCTATTAATATATTATGTTTGTTTAATTTATAACTTCCATATTTGTGCTTTAATATTAGGGCTTTAATAATAAATGATGATAAATATATATTAGAAATTTTAATATTAATAAATCCAGGTTGTTTAAATTGAATTTTTTTTATAATTTTGAAAGGATCGTTAATGTTATTAAGTAATAGTATAGCTATATATGTTACATTTTTATTTGTAATTTTACTTAATATCATAGCTATATTGCAATTAAAATCTCCGAATAGTTCATATTTTGATATTTCAATTGTAAATAAAAATTTATTAATATTAATATATTGAAATATATGATATTTCTTTATTATATTTTTTAATGTGTTAATAAAAATATTGGAAATGGTATCTTTAATCATATTTAAGACGTAAACCTCATTTAATTAGTTTATATTATTATTTTTGTATTAATGATTATAAATCATATGTTTTTTTTATATAATATGTTAATTTATAAAATTATAAGATTATTAAGTCATGCAGAATTAAACATCAATGAATATAATATGTAAATTAAAACAAAATATGCGTTATAACATGATAAATGTTATTAATAAATTAGATAATAAAAAATTATTGCTTTTTGAGAAAAAAAACACACAACATTTATTATATTGGTTACATAATAAATTTTCACATAATATTCATGTTGCTTTGTTTGCTAATTTAAACAATGAAATAGGCACAAGACAGTTAGATTTTTATATGATGAAGTCTAATATTAATAGATATTTACCAATAATGAAAAAAAATATTTATTCATTAGGGAAAATACCTGATCATAAAAATTGTCAAAATTTAGATAAGGGATATTTAAATATTCCAAATCCTCCTGAACACACATTAAACATTAATTTTTCTGATGTAGATATTTTAATTATTCCAGGATTAGCATTTGATATTTATGGCAATAGATTAGGAAGAGGCAAAGGATATTACGATAGATCTATGAAAGATATTAAATTAAAAAATAAAAAATTAATAAAATTAGGATTAGCTTTTGATTGTCAGATTGTAGATTTTATCCCAACTAATGCTTATGATCAGAATGTAGATTATTTTTGCACTCCTAATTATGGTGTAAAAAAAACAAATATAATTTCTTAATTTATATATTAAATATGATACTTGTATGAATATTAATAAAATAATAACTATATTAATGCGTGGTGTAATGCAAATTAATGTTAAAAAAGAATTTAAAGAAAAAATTTTTTTTAGTTATAAAAATAAAAAACCGTTATTAATTAAAATTGGATTTGATCCGACTACTGCTGATTTGCATTTAGGGCATTCTGTATTATTAATCAAAGCAAAACAATTTCAAAATTTTGGACATAATGTTGTTATAGTTATAGGTGACTTTACAGCTAAAATAGGAGATCCAACAAATAAAACTAATACAAGATCTTTTATATCTGATAATAATATTCTTATAAATTGCAAACAATATATAAAGCAAATATTATCTATATTAAATCCTATACAAACATTTATTAGATTTAATTCTACTTGGTTAAAACCAATGAATTTATCTAAATTTATTATCTTAGCATCTAAGTGTTCAATAATGCAAATATTAGAACGAGATGATTTTAAAATTCGTTTACAACACAATAAATCTATTGGTTTGCATGAAGTCTTATATCCATTAATGCAAGGGTATGATTCTGTTATATTAAAACCTGATATTGAAATAGGTGGAAATGATCAGTTATTTAATTTATTTATTGGTAGACAATTGATGAAATGTTATAATATAAAACCACAATGCATTATAATGATGCCATTATTAGAAGGGATTAATGCTAAAATAATTAAAAATAAAATTGTTGGTGATAAAATGTCTAGTTCTTTAAATAATTATATATCATTAAAGCATGATGCAGATACACAATTTGGTAAAATTATGAGTATTTCTGATAATTTAATGTGGAGATATTATGAATTATTATCTTCAAAATCTCAAAGTGAAATAAATGAATTAAAACTTGGAAATTTAAAAAAAGCAAAGGAAATTTTAGCTATTGACATTATAACACAATATCATGATATGAAATCTGCCATGCAAGCTAAAAAAAAATTTAATATTTTATTTGGGCCCTTATCAAAGAATCAAATACCTATTAACGCACCAAAATTTTTATTGAAATTAAATAAACATACTGATATTACGATTATATATATAATGAATAAATTTTTTTCTTACTCTAATAGTATGTCAAAAAGGTTAATTAGACAACAGTCGGTAAAAATAAATGGAATTACTATACGTAATATAAAATATGCATTTACTATAGGTGAATATATTTTAAAAATTGGTAAAAAACGTTATGGGAAATTGATAGTTCAATTATAATATATATAATTAATATAAAAAATCTATCTAATTAGTGAAAAACAACGTCTCCATCTGATTTCAGGTATTTTAAAATTACTAAATTCAATCAAATTATTAGCATTGTTAACACTTGCCCATAAACATATTGCTTTGCCCTTTACCATGTTAATAGGTAATGCACCCCAAAACCTACTATCTAATGAATTCCCTCTATTGTCACCAATAACAAATAAAAAACCATCATTTACAGTACATATTTTATTATTGCAAGATATGCCTGGCATATCATTGTTGTTATTAATTGGCCATGATTTCTCATATAAAAAACGATTATGTGGCGGGCTATGTAATATATGATGTTTTATATTGTTTATAACTTCTATATTTGTAAATCCTATATATGCATTCCAAAAATTTTTGTTTTGTTGTAAACAGTAATTTGTATAATTCATATATTGATCTATCATAATATGTGAGTATGCTTTGTTATTAACGTATATAACAGTATCTTTAATGTAAATTTTATCTCCTGGACATGCTATTACTCTTTTAATCCAATTTTGGCCTGCATGTTGTGAATTAATATAATAAGGGGCTTGAAATACAATAACATCTCCTGCTTTTGGAGTAGACCATCTAAATAAATAAGATGATATTTTAGAAAATGGATTTAATAATCCATATCTTAATTTAAATGCAAATAAATGATCGCCTATTAATAGTGTAGGCATCATAGAACTAGATGGTATTTGGAACGCTTCTAAACATATACTCTTAATTGATATTATTAATATAATACATGCAATTAGAGAATATATATTTTTTTTTGTATAATAATTATTTTGTTTATTTTTACCATATAATGATATTATATAAATTAAATTATTTAATTCTACAATTTTATTATTTTGTTTTATAGTATTAAAATTTATATCTAAATCAATATCTTTAATTAAACAATTTAATTTATCAAAATTTAATTGCATATTTGTATTATATATATTGTTTTTAGAAAATTGTTCTATATATTTTGTTTTATTTAATAAAAGATGTTTGCCATTACGTAATGTTTTATATATTGATTTATTATAATAGTTTAAACACAAAGAATCTATATATTTTCCCATTTTAATAGTTGCATAATATATTGACATTATAGATAAAATTATTATTAATATAATATTTTGTAATAATTGCTCATATTGATATATTAATCCCCATAATATATTTAATATTAGCATATTTAATATAAATGCAATGCATGTGCCAATTGTATATTTCTTCATATCTAGCTCCTTATATAATTCAAGAAAATTATATCTTGTATATTATATTTTTATTTAATATATATGGTCATATATATTGAATAAAAATATTATCATGTTTATTTTTTTTTTAAAAAAGAAATTTTTCTATTGCAATGATGATTTTCTTATGAGATATGTCTTTGTTTCAATTTTAATTTTATATGGTGAATTATGTTTTTTAATAATATTGTCCGTTTTTTCTGGCCAGATATTAAAGATGCAGAAATTAAAAAATTTGGTATTTTATCTATTACTTTGTTTTGTACTATAGGAGCTTATTGGCTTCTAAGACTTTTAAAAGACACTGTTTTTATGAAGATTGCTTTTCCAATGACTTTAGGTTGGCCAGCTGAACAGGGGGCATTATTTCAACCATTAGCAAAAACTTTATCACCTTTAATTATTATATTTTGTGTAATAATTTATTCTAAATTAGTAGACATGTTTGAAAAGCATAAGCTATTTTATGTAATATGTTCTTTTTATGTCATATTATTTGGCATGATATCTACTTTATTAGCATTTAGAGAAATGAATGGAGATGAAGCTTTAGGCAAAAATTTAATGGCTATAATAGGATGGTTAACATATTTTAGTATTGAAAGTTTTGGTTCAATTACTATACCTATGTTTTGGTCTTTTGTTATTAGTATTACAGATTCAGAATCAGCTAAAACAGGATTTCCGTTTATTTTGGTAGGTGCCCAAATTGGAAGTATAAGTGGGTCATTATTAAGTATTTTTTCAAAAGAAGTAGGTGGCGTATCAATATTATTTTTTGTAAGTACTGCTATTATATGTATTGTTATAGGATTAATTTATATATTTATGAAAGTTATTCCTTCTGAACAAATGATGGATTCTAATATAAGCATAAAGAGAGTTAAAACAGTTAAGAAGAAAAAAGAAGGATTTGTTGCTGGGTTTTATAATGGCATATCTATTATTTTGAAAAATCCATATTTATTAGGTGTATTTGTTGTTTCTACAGTATATGAAGTAGTTGGAACTATTATAGATTATCAAATGAAAAGACAAGCTTCTTTATCTGTTAATTTTATTGGTGAATCTGGATTTGCTAAATTTATGGGTATTTTCGGAGTAAGTGCTAATGGATTAAGTTTTTTATTAGCTTTATTAGGAACAAGTTACATTATGAAAAGATTTGGGTTAAAAATATGTTTATTTATTTTTCCAGTTATCTTGGGAATATCTATTATATTTCTTTATTTATATTCAACCTTATTTTCTAATAATGCTGAAAATTTATTATGGGCTACTTTTTTTGTTATGATAGTATGCAAAGGGTTAACATATTCATTAAATAATCCTACTAAAGATATGATGTATATTCCTACTAGTAAGGCTGCTAGATATAAAGCTAAGGGATGGATAGAAATGTTTGGCGCTAGAACTGCAAAAATGGCAGGTTCTCAAGTTACAAATGTATTTAAAAGAGATGTAACAACATTATTAGTCTTTGGAACAATATTTTCTTTAGGTATTATTGCATTTTGGTTATTTGCTGCTTGGTATGTAGGCAAAAAAAATGCAGAATTATTAAGTGAAGGTAAAATTGTTTCTCAAGAGGGAATCGTATTAGCTTCTGATCATATAGAATAATTTTTTATATATTATAATGTATTTAACATGTTGTTTTTTTTTAACATTAATATATAATAACATATATTATGTGTAAATATTTAGTCACAGCAGCTCTTCCATATGCTAATGGACCTATACATTTAGGACATTTAGTCGAACATATACAAGTAAGTATTTTTGTAAATGCTTTAAAAATGTATAAACATGATGTATTATGTGTTTGTGGAACTGATGCACATGGTACAGCTATTGAAATTGAATCTAATAAAAACAAAATAACACCAGAAGTGTTTATTGATAAATATAGACAATTACATGAGAAGAGCTTGTTGGCTTTTAATATTAAATATGATGGTGGTTATGGTAGCACGCATACGAAAAAAAATAAAAAAAATGTTATTAACATATTTAATTTATTAAGACAAAAGAAACATATTATACAAAAAGATATAATACAATGGTTTGATCCAAAAGTACAAAGATTTTTATCTGATAGATTAATTTTAGGAACATGTCCAAAATGTTATACTAATGATCAATATGGTGATAACTGTGAAAAATGCGGTTCTACATATAATTCTATAGAATTAATTCATCCAAAAAGTTTGCTTAGTAATATAAAACCTATTTTAAAACATAGTAAACATTATTTTCTTAAATTAAATGATAATGTTGATGAATTAAAAAAATGGATATTTGACATGAGTAATGCTGGATTACTGAATAAGGATATTAAAAAATTTTTAATAACTTGGTTTAAATATGATTTAAAAGATTGGGACATAAGTCGTGATGCACCTTATTTTGGTTTTAATATACCTGATGCAATTAATAGTTATATTTATGTATGGTTTGATGCCACTATAGGCTATATTAGTTTAACTGAATTAGCTGCAAAAAACAAAAATCGTGATATTAGTCATTATTGGAAAGGGAAAGATAAGAACACACAAATAATTCATTTTATAGGAAAAGATGTTATTTATTTTCATATGTTATTTTGGCCTTCAATTTTAATTGCCTGTAATTATTCATTGCCAACTTCTGTTGTAGTTCATGGAATGCTGACGATTAATCATAAAAAAATGTCAAAATCTAGAAATACTTTTATATTAGCAGATGATTTTTTAAAACATTTGCCATCTGAAGCATTGAGATATTATTTTGGATCTAAATTAAATTTTAATATAGAAGATATTGATTTAAATTTTTATGATTTGCAAACAAAAATAAATAAAGATTTAATAGATAAGATTATTAATATCATAAGTAGAACTATTAATATGTTGCATCTTTATAACAATGCTAAATATGGTGATATGGAAAATACATCTCATGATATTATAAAATATGTAATAAAAATTACTAATAAAGTCAAAACTTACTACATGTCATATGAATATAATAAAGTAATATATTATGTATTAAAAATAGCTGATATAACTAATGGTTATCTACAAAAAAATGAACCTTGGAAAAATATTAAAAATAATTTTGATAAAACAATAAAACAAATTACAACAGCATTATGGTGCGGAAAAGTTGCAATTGCATTACTAAAACCAATAATTCCTAAATTAGCAGATAAAACAAAATTATTATTAAATATTCATGATATATGGGATTTTGATAATATTTTATATAAATTACCTAAAAATCAAACTGTACAAAAATATAAAATATTATTTAATAAAATTGACACTAATGATATAGAAGCATTATTAAATTTATATAAAATATAAATATTATAAAAACATTTTTGTATTTAATATATAGTATTTGTTTAAATTATTATCATAACGCATCATATGCATAGAGTTTCTATATATATAAAATATGGTATTATTTTGATATAAATTGATATCAACTTTTTGTTCTAATATTCCGGAATTTTTATTTATTATGATAAGCTTTAATTGTTTTGTTATACAAAATATATGATGTTTATGATTTATACATACTATGCGTATTATATTATTAATGTTTTTTTTCCATATAAATTTGCCATTTTTAATATTAATATTGATTAATGCGTTTGTTGTAGATATAAAAATAAAATTATCATTAATTAATATATTATTAATACGTTTAAGATAAATTTTCCATATTTTTATTATGTTTTTAGATATCAGCAATAACCCTTTATTATAAGAAGAACTAATTATATTATAATTTTTATATTGTTGATGATTAAATATATCTGCAAATATTATGTTTATATAACTAATATTTAATGTTTTAATTATTTGACCTGATTGTGCATTTATAAAATTAATATTACCATTTGCGTTTGGGCATGATAATATTTTCATAATTTTATTATTTAAATAAATTTTACTTATAATTGGACCATAGGTTGGCATTAATATCATTTTAGAATGATTATATTTTTTTTTGAACCACAATATTTTTCCATGATGTATATGAATTGCATAAATTGTAGATAATTTAGATATTACATATAAAATATTATTATCATTATATATATGATTTAAAATGTTGGAATCTAATTTAATAATCCATTTAATACTACACGTATTAATATCAATATTTATTAAAAATTGATTTCTTATAGTTATAAGAATTTGTTTTTTAAATAAAATTGGAATATTTGTTATATTCTTAAATAATTTATATAATTTTAATAGACTATTATTGCAATGTTTAAACATATATATTGTTTTATTTTGTATAATAATTAATTTTTTATGTTTATAATATAATTTTAAATTAAAATTTTTATTATAATTTACTTTTTTTATATATAAATTAAAAATAAATTTTTTTTTATTTAAATCTAAATAAGATTTATTGTCTAAAACATATATGTATTTCATATTTAATATGCAAAACATTAATATTATATATAAAGTATACTTATAATTTATTTTAGATAAAAACATAATATCCAATAAATCCTTATATATCATATAATCTTAAATAATTATATATTTACGTATTATATGTTGAATTAATAAAATAGTATTATTTATATTATTATTTTTAATAACATAATAATATTTGTTATATCCTATTAATATTTCTTTTTGTGCTGCTAAAATTCTTTCGTTAATTTTTACATGAGATTCAGTATTCCTGTATAATAATCTTTTTTTTAATTCATTAAAAGATGGAGGCAAAATTAAAATTAATAAAGTATTTTCATTTTTTTTTTAATTTGTATTCCACCATCTATACTAATATCAAATATAATATGATATCCTTTATTTAACATTTTATTAACCCAAATTATATCTGATCCATATTTATATTGATACATAATAGACCATTCTAAAAATCTTTTCCCTATTATCATATGATTAAAGTTATTGTCTGAAATAAAATAATAATCTCTCTTATCAATTTCTTTTTTACGATGTCTTCTAGTTGTATAACTAATGCTTTGTATAATATTATTATACATATTTGTAATTAATCTAGATAAAGTTGATTTGCCTACGCCACTTGGGCCACTTAATATGATAGGTATGCCTTTCATTGCAATCCTTTATATATATTTAATTTATTGTTTTCTATACATAAATAATAAAATTTATATGATGATTTTAAAATATTTCATTATCTGTAAAAAAAAAATTGATTTCTTTTTTAGCATTGTGAACTGAATCTGATCCATGAATAATATTTTTTATTAAAGATGAAGCATAAGTTCTTCGTATAGTACCATATGAAGCATCAATATAATTTGTTGATCCTATTAATTCTCTATGCTTTTGAATTACATTTTTACTTTGCAATACTAAAATTAAAATAGGCATGGAAGATATAAAATTGATTAATTCCAGAAAAAATTTTTTTTCCTTATGCATAGAATAAAATAATTTTGCTTCTGAAGTGCTTAAATGTTTCATTTTAGCTGCAACAATAGAAAAATTATTTATTTCAAAACAACTTATTATGTTACCAATAATTTTTTTTTTTATACCATCAGGTTTAATAATAGATAATGTTCTCTCGTTATTCATAGAATATAATTCCTTATAAATTATTAATATATTTTAATGCTACTTCAATTCTATAACAACATCTATATTTCCCTAAAATTAAAATCACAGGAAATAAAGGAGGAGTTGTTGTTGTCCCAGTTAAAATTAGCCGCATAGTCATAAATAATGTTTTTTTTGATAGTTTATATATTTGACAACAACTATTAAAACAATATTTTATATTATACATATTAAATTCTGACCATGTTTGCATTGTTTCTAATATTTGATTTAATATATTAATAGTATCATTTAAATTATTATTAATTAAACATAATTTATAGTTAATATTTAAATTATCAACAAAAAAATAATTAGTATAATTAATAAAATCTTCTATAGTATGCATTCGATATTTAACTAATGGTATAATTTGATTTAAATATGATTGTGATAAAATATTATTAAGCAAATATTTTGTAATTTGTTTATTAGTATATATGTTATGAATATATTGCTTATTTAACCACAATAACTTTTTAATATCAAATATTGGACCTCCTAAAGCAATTTTTTTTAATGAAAAATTATTAACAAAATATTTGAGATTAAAAATTTGTTTATTATCAATAAATGAAAAAGCCATTAAGCCTAAAAAATTTACCATTACTTCTGGTAATATGCCTAAATGTTTATAATAAAAAATAGATGTTGGATTAATACTTTTTGATACTTTACTTCTATCATGATTTCGCAATAAAGGCAAATGACAAAAATATGGTATTTTAAAATTCAAAAATTTATATAACAATACATGTTTAGGTGTAGAGCTAATCCATTCTTCTCCTCTAATAACATGTGTAATATTCATTAAGTGATCATCTATTACATTAGCTAAATGATATGTTGGGAATCCATCATTTTTTAATAGAATTTGATCATCTAATTTATTATTATAAATACTTATAGGACCTCTTAATATATCATAAAATATAGTTTTACCTATATTTGGTACTTTTAAACGAATCACTCCTAATGCACCATTAGAAATTTCATTATAAACATCAATATGAGATCTATATCTACAATATCCATCATATTTACTTGGTTGATTTGATTTTTGTTGTTTTAATTTTAATTTAGCTAATCTATTATATGAGCAACTACACCAGTAAGCTTTATTTAATTTAATTAAATAATGTGCATATTTTTGATAAATATGTATTCTATTACTTTGTTGATATAACTTTGAATTGATATTTACGCCATCATCCCATGTCAACCCTAACCATATTAACGATTTTATAATGTTATATATACTATTATGCACTATATTCTTTTGATTGGTATCCTCTATGCGAAATACAAATTTGCCATTATATTTCTTGGCAAAAGCATAATTGATAAGAGCTACATATCCAGTTCCTACATGAGGATCTCCTGTGGGAGATGGACCTATTCGTACTTTCACATCTTTATATTGATTTATCATTCATCTTTTTTCTTTTTTAATTTATATTATGTACCATATGTTAATAAAACTTTTTTTGTAATTAATCCAATATCAGATGGAGTATCCACTAATTTAATACCTGCATCTTTAAAGGCTAATTTTTTGCATAATGCAGTCCCTTCGCCCTTTGCAATAATAGCACCTGCATGGCCCATTCTCTTATTAGAAGGCGCAGTCTCTCCAGCTATAAAACCTATTACTGGTTTTTTCATGTTGTCTTTTATCCATAAAGCAGCATTTTCTTCGGCATTTCCTCCAATTTCTCCTATTATTACCACTGCTTTAGTATCATCATCATTATTAAATTTTTCTAATATATCTATAAAGTTTGTTCCAAGAATAGCATCACCACCTATACCAACACATGTAGATTGACCTATATTTAAATTAGTTAATTGATGAACTGCTTCGTAAGTTAATGTCCCGGATCTAGAAACAACACCTACATTGCCTTTTTTATGTATATATCCTGGCATAATACCAATTTTACATTCATTAGGTGTAATAATTCCAGGGCAATTAGGACCAATTAATCTTGTATTACTAGATTTTAGTAATTTTATAACTTTTATCATATCTATAGTTGGAATCCCTTCAGTAATGCACACTATTAATTCTAATTTAGCTTCAATGCTTTCTATAATTGCATCTGCTGCTAGTGCAGCTGGTACATATATAATAGAAACATTAGCATTAGTTTCATCAATAGCATCACGTACTGAATTAAAAATAGGAATTTGATTATTAAATAATTGTTTTTCTTTACCTGGTGTAATGCCACCTACAATATTAGTTTTATATTGCAACATTTGTAATGTATGAAAAGATCCAGATAATCCAGTAATCCCTTGTACTAATACTCTAGTTGAAGAATCAATTAAAATACTCATTATATCCTCGATGCTTTAACTGCTTTTAATGCTCCATCAAGCATATTATCTGCAGTAATAATATTTAATTTAGAATTATTTAACATTTGTTTTGCTATTTTGCTATTTGTTCCCTCTAGTCTTACAATAAGTGGAATATTTATATTTAAATCTTTACTAGCCGAAATAACTCCATTTGCAATAGTGTCACATTTAGCTATGCCACCAAAAACATTAATAAATATAACTTTTACATTCTTATCTTGCATAATTAATTTTAAAGCCTGAGTAACTTTTAAAATAGTAGTGCTCCCTCCAACATCTAAAAAATTAGCTGGATTACCACCAACATATTTTATAATATCCATTGTAGCCATAGCTAATCCAGCACCATTTACCATACATCCGATATTGCCATTTAAAGCAACATAGCTTATATCATATTTATGAGCTAATACTTCTTTATTATCATATTGTTTTGGATCATACATATTTAAAATATTTGATTGTCTAAATAAAGCATTATCATCAATATTAAATTTAGCATCCAAAGCAATAAGTTCATTATTTTTTGTTACAATTAAAGGATTAATTTCAGCTAAACTTAAATCTAATACTATAAACATATTATATAAATTATAACATAATTCATGCATTGATTTTGAAATATTTTTATGTAATTTTAATTTTGAAAGAAAAAATCTTATTTGAAATGGCATTAATCCAATATTTGGATTAATCCATTGTTTTAATAGTTTATGTGGTTTTTCAATAGCAGTTTTTTCTATGTCTACTCCACCTTCATCTGACATAATAAGACAAATTTTTTGTTGTTCTCTATCTATAGTTAATCCAATATAAAACTCTCTAATCACATCACATAACTCTTCTATCATAATCATGTTAACTAATTGACCATCAGAATTAGTTTGATGTGTAACTAATTTTTTATTCAATATTTGTTGATAATAGTTGATTACATCTTGTTTATTATGAGCTATTTTAATTCCTCCTACTTTACCACGTCCACCTGCATAAATTTGAGCTTTTAATATACATGGATATTTTATTTGTTTAGCAGCTTTTAACATTTCTTCTAAATTAAAACAAATATGATGATGTAAAATGTTTATTTTATGCTGTTTCAATATTTGTTTCGCTTGAAATTCATGTATTTTCATAAATTCATTCCTATGTATAATTAATATATGGTATTATACTAAAAAAAATATATATTACAATCTATTCTAAATAAATTATATTAAAATAGATGACTTTAACAATAATATTATGGTCATATAATGAAATTAAGAATTACAAGAGATAATATACGTTTTAGATTAAATCATTTTGATAAAATAATGTTAAAACGAGATAAATATATACAAGAACATATATTAATTGGATATAAAAAATATCACACATTTTATTTTACGTTAAAAATTAATATCAAATTTAATATAATGTTTAATGAAAACAACATTTATGTAA
The DNA here is from genome assembly GCA_964385015.1 of uncultured Myxococcales bacterium. GTDB lineage: Bacteria > Myxococcota > UBA727 > UBA727 > JABDBI01 > CAYLLS01. The sequence goes on from CAYLLS010000001.1 coordinate 255,246, forward strand.
CTATACCACATCATATGATTAAAAATCTCTATACATATGATTTTTATAGTATTAAAAAAAAAATCAAGTTTATAAAACAAAGATTTTTGATCATTATAGAAAATGATTTTATAAAATAATAGTATTTTTCAAAATTATCTTATATATTTTTTTACATATTCATAAATTTCTTTAGATTTATATGAGCTTCTCATAAAAAAATGTGCAAATATACCTTGTAATCCTATTTTTTGTCCAAATTTAATCCAATTATGATATTGATTTAACATGATATAATTTTGTATTGGCCAATTTTTTAAACTTGGACGTAAATATTGTCCAATAATAACAATATTAACTCCATTTTTTTTTAAATAATATATACTTTCTTTTACTTCATCATTTGATTCTCCTAAGCCAACCATAAGACTACTTTTAATAAGTATATTTTTTTTTTTAGATGCTTTTTTTAATAATATACACGTATGTTCTAAATTAGATTGTGGACGTAATTTCTGAAATAAACTAAAAACTGTTTCTATATTATGACTTAATACATGAGGATTAGCTTGTAATATATAATCTATAAAATATAAATCACCATTAAAATCTGGGATCAAGATTTCTATAATAACATTAGGAAAAAATTTTTTAATTGCATTAATACATTTAATAAATTGATTAGCTCCATAATCTAATAAATCATCACGATTTACACTTGTAATAACTATATAATTTAAATTCATATTTTTAATAGCATTTAAAACTTGAATATATTCATACTTATAAATAATATTTGCTTTTTTTGTTTGAATAGAGCAAAAATTACATGTTCTAGTGCATTTGTCTCCTAAAATCATTAATGTTGCAGTATTTTTAGAAAAACATTCACCAATATTTATACAATGAGCATCTTCGCACACAGTATTTAAACTTAATTTTCGCAAAATATTTAATGTTTTATATTTTTTTTGTATGGTATATATATTTTTTTTTAAATATTTTGGCAATCTTAATTTATTATTTAATGTTTTATACATAATTTATTTTTTATTAATAATTTTAAGTTCATTATTTCTAATGGATTGAGCAGAATATGGAAACCATCCTACAAAAAATTTAGATAATAGTATACATATAACAAATAATATCATTAAAATTAATGCTGGCAATAAAATTATATTATTAGCTACTAAAGTTGGCAAAAATGCTACGATAATTAATTCTATAAAAGAAATGCCTATATATGCTATGCCAAAATCTTCAACAATTCTTGCTCTCATATTAGGATCAACAACTCTTAACAGAACAATAGATGTAGCAATAGATCCTGTATTCCATCCATACATCATTAATGATCTTTCAAACCAAAAGTTTTTATATATTTTTCTTCCTATAAACCACATTAAACAAATTGTTACCATAGTGCCAAATCCAAATAAAAGTATTAATGGAAATATAAATTTTTCAATTACATTTAAAGTAATAGATGCTATTCCGAAAGCTATTAAATAATCAGTAATTAAAGAACCTATTCTATTAATAAAATGTTGATCAATATATTCACCAAATTGCAATATATTAAAAATTTGTTGGAATATTCCACCTAAAATTAAAGCAATGCAAAATCCTGGTATATGATATGCATTCGGAAATATATTTTTTAATAAATCACTAATATAAAAAGCAAATACAGCAATTCCTAAAACTATAGCAAAATGCCAAGTAATAGAATCTAATGCAATAGGATTAACAGTTTCTTTACCTACAAATATTCTTTCTTTTTCAGGGATAAACCCAGTTTTAATGCTTTCAGGCATTTTATGCATAGATTTAACTATTCTAGACCATCCTAAGCGAATCCCTATATTAATAATAAACATGCCACCTAAAACACCTATTAATACTCCTATAGTAGCAGACGTATATCCTATTGATAAAGCTCCTATAAATCCATTATCTTCTAAAATTCCTGCAATAGCTGCTGCAGTGCCATGACCACCTATAAAACCAGCAGGTAATAATAATGCAAAAGCACAATGTAAATCTGGAAAAATAGGAGTTAAAATAAATAAACCAAAAAGAAGAGCAAAACCATATTGTCCAACTAATGATGCTAAATTAAAAAATAATGTATCACCTACATCAGTTAAAATTTTATTAAAAGATATCTTATTTTTTCTTTTTCCTAAAAACAAAGTAGCAAAAAAAAATACAACTAAGACTGATGGATACTTCACTATATTTTGAATCTCATGAGGATTACCACTAAATGGCAAAATATCTAGAAATTGTGAACCACATATTAAAGCCAATATGCCTGCAATAACTGCACTTGGCATATATGTATATTGTAAAAATTTTATGCGTGAACGTAATAATTGCGATATAATTATAAGAATTGATATAATCCCAAAATCTACAAGAACATCTCTATAGAGAGAGCTCACAATGCCTCCTTTTATAATAATATATTAATATGTTTTATGTGCAAAAATTTATGAATAAATAAATAATAAAAAGTACATTATAATAAAAATAATTTATATAAAACAAATTAATCTGATAACATTATTTCATATAATTTAAATTTTTGCAAATTTAATCTTTTGATGTGATGCGTGTAACATTATTGTTATGAAATAATCTTATCTATAAAATGAGATTATAAAACACGCATTTGAGGGAATAAAATAACATCTTTAATAGAATTACTATTTGTTAATAACATAACTAAACGATCAATTCCAATTCCTTCACCAACAACTGGAGGCATGCCATATTCTAATGCTTCTATAAAATTATTATCTATATCATGTTTTATATTATTATTGTTTATTTGTTTTTGAAAACGTTTTTTTTGATCTATAGGATCAGTTAATTCAGAAAATGCATTAGCTAATTCAAAACCTCCACAAATAAGTTCAAATCTTTCAGCTAAAGATGGATCATTGTTTTTTCTTCTTGCTAATGGGCTTGTATTTATAGAAAAATCTGTAATAAAAGTTGGTTGAATTAATGTATTTTCTATTTGATCTTCAAATACAGCATATAGTAAATGTAAGGCAATACTTCTTCTTTTAATTATATCATTAGTTAATATTTTATCAATTTGTTCCCCTAAATCATAATAAAAAGAAAACATGTTTTTTGAAATATCAGAATATAATATATCAGATAAATTTTGTTTTACATGATATTTAGCACATAATAAGGATAATTCTTGAATTTCTGTTGTTGATAGTCCAGACAAACAAATCTGTAATGGCATATTTATATTAACTATATGTTTTATAGTTATGGTTAAAGCTTTTAAAACTGAATTAATATCATTTAAATTATCATAACAGTAATTATTTTTATTTAACCATTGTTCAACTAAATTTATTATACTATTTTTTTTAAAAGGAGGTTCTAAATTTATTAAATTATCTTTATATGTAATGATATATTTATTATATAATTTATATACAATATTACTGATAATAGTTTCAGTTAGATGCATAAAATCTTTATAAGTTGCATAAGATTGATAAAATTCTATTGTAGTAAATTCTGGATTATGTTTAGTGCTTATGCTCTCATTTCTAAAAATTTTTCCAATTTCATATACTCGTTCAAATCCTCCAATTATTAAACGTTTTAAATGCAATTCTGTTGCAATACGTAAATTTTTTTTTTCTTTCAAATAATTATATTTTGTAGAAAATGGTTTAGCATTTGCACCACCAGCTAAATCTACTAAAATTGGTGTTTCTACTTCTATAAAATTTTTATTATCAAAAAAATTTCTAATTTCTCTTATTATTTTTGTTCTTTTTATAAATATATCACGAGAAGAATGATTCATGATTAAATCTAAATAACGTTTTCTATATCTTTGTTCAACATTAGTTATGCCATGAAATTTATTTGGTAATGGACGTAATGATTTAGTTAATAATTGTAAAAAATCAATATTTAAACTAAGTTCTTTAGATTTAGTTTTCATAATAATGCCTTTTACGCCGATAAAATCACCTATATCTATAATTTTTAATAATTTCATATATAATGGTTTTAAATTATTATATCTAACAAATAATTGTATATCACTATATCCATCTTGTAATTTTAAAAAATGTAATTTACCAATAGAACGTATCAACATTATTCGTCCTGCTAAAGAAAAATATGTTTTTATTTGCTTTAATTCATCATTATTTAATAAATTATATTTTTGTTTTAAATTATTGCATGTAATATTAGGATAAAAATTATTAGAAAAAACATCGTGATTATGTTTTAAAATGTTTTTTGCTTTTTGCAAACGTGTTTGAATTATAATATTTAAATTTGATTTAATATTTTGCATATATGTACCATATTAGTATAATATAAATTTCAATACTATTAATAATATATTCTATAAATTATTAATATAAATAAAAATTTTATTTTATCATATATTAAAAATGCTTTTTAGAATAATCTATTTTATTAATTTCTTTATAAAATTTATTGTATTTTCTTATTACTTCATTTGTTAAATCCCATTTTGGTTGTACATATAGAATATTCCTTTCTATGCCATTTAGTATATATGCATATCCACGAGCTTTTATAAATTTATTAATAATAGGCTCTATACGTTGAATAATATGTTGTGTAATTTTTTGTTGCTGTTCTAACATGAATTGATGAATTGATGCATACATTTGTTGCATTTCTCCACTAATTTGTTGTAATTTTTGAAATTTTTTATATTTCATTTGTTCTTTCATTAATAACTTTTTTTTATATAATTCATTCCTTAATACTTTTGCTTGTTTACTTTTTTTATTAAATAATTTTTGTTTAACTTTTAATTCTTTTTTTAACATAGCTCTAGCTTTTATACCATCATCTACTTCATTAATGACTTTATCAAGATTAATTGAAGCAATCAATAAAGATTCATTAAATGCAAAAGTTTCTAATATGATTAATAAAAAACATAGAATAAATATTTTTAATAAATTATTTGTCATATTTTTTTTAAGCTCCTTCAAATATTAAAAATTTTTAATAATATCATACAAACCAAAATATTATATATTGTTATATATAAATTAAATATTAATTTTTATAAATATGTATTTCAAAATTTTCTTTTTTAATTAATAAAATAATAGTTTTATTATTATATGATTTGTACTTATTATTAATGATGTCTTTAATATTATTTAATACATTATTCAAAAAAGTTATATTATTAATTATTTCAGATTGAATTCCCCACATAAAATTACATATATAATATTCATGTTCATTCTTTACTAAAGCTATAACATAGCTTTTAGGTCTATATTTAGAAATTAATCTTATGTCAATTAATGTTAATCCAAATGTAATAATAATAGAATTCTTAATATATTTAGCAGCAAACATAACAGATAAAATAAAATTATTACATTGAATTTGATCTAATGTAATATGCATTTTATTTAATAAACTATAATATAATTTTAAATATTTTTTTTCTATCATTAATATAGTTTTATATATCATTAACACAGATTCAATTGGAAATTTGCCAATTGATGTTTCTCCAGAAAGCATTAACATATCTGATCCATCAATAACTGCATTAGCAATATCAGATATTTCAGCTCTAGTTGGAATAGGAGATTGTATCATTGAATCTAATATTTGCGTTGCTACAATAGTAATTGTATTATATTTATTAGCAATATTAATAATTTTTTTTTGTATTATAGGTACAATATGATGTGTTGTTTCTATTGCCAAATCACCTCTAGCTATCATAATTCCATCAGAAACTTTAATTATATTATATATATTTTTAGTAATAGATAATTGCGTTTCAATTTTAGATATAATTAAAGGTGGTTTTTTATAATATGATATTTTCTTTTTTAAATCAATAATATCTTCATATGATCTAACAAAAGATAATGCAATTGCATGTACTCCTATACGTAAACCAAATTTTAAATCTTGATAGTCTTTACTTGTTAAACTAGAAATTGGTAGTTGTCTATTAGGAAAATTTACACCTTGATAATTAGCTAATACACCACCTATAATAACTTTGCATAATATATATTTATCTGTTTTATTAATACATTTTAATATTATTTTTCCATCACTTAATACAATAATATTTAAAGGATGTATATCTTTAATTAAATTATCATATTGAATAGAAAATAAATTTTGATTACCAATAATTTCATCAGTTACTATTTTAACAAGATTATTTTTTATTAAAACAATAGCATCATTTTTCATTTTACCAGTTCTTATTTTTGGTCCTTGCAAATCTTGTATAACACTAATAGTTTTATTTGTTTCTTTAGAACATATTTTTATTTTATGCATTAAATCTTCATAAAAACTATGCGTTCCATGAGAAAAATTAAATCTTACAATACTCATTCCATTATAAATTAATTTTTTTATGATAGATATAGATGATGAACTGGGGCCAAGCGTACAAATTATTTTAGTTTTGATCATTAAAATTCCATATTTTTATGATATAAATATTGATATATATTTTATATTATATTAATAAATAATTTCATTATTTTCATATTATATGAATATAATATAAATACTAATAATATATATTTATTGGGATATTAAAAATGTTTATATTCATCAAAAAAAAAATAAATTTATTTTTTATCGTTATATGCATTATATTATTTGCTTTAATTTTTGTTTTTAGTATTAATATTTCATTAAATAAAAAATCTGTTAAACAATATTATATATTACACATAAATAATAATAAAATAAACATTAATGATTTTAAATTCAATTATAATTATAATCTACATCAACATCATAATATATTCAACATTAATAAAACTAATAAAATGTTTTTACAGTTTATTATAAATAAAGAAATATTAATAAATCTATCAAATTATTATAATTTACATATATCAAAACAACAAACTAAAAATATATTTAATATTAATAATAATAAAAAAAATATACAATTTTATAAAAAACACATTTTATATAATTATATGCATAATTTTTTATTATTAAGTTTTAATGTATTAAAACATGAAATCTTATTAACTTTAAATGATAGATTAAATATTAAGTATATAAAACATATAGAACTTAATTTTATAACAAAAATACAAAATAAAAAATTTGTTAAAAAAGAAATATTATTTTTTATTAAAAATTATACTCATATCATAAAAAAATATTTTTTTTATAATCAATTACATATCAAACAATTAAATATGGAAAAGTCATTAATATATTTATTAATTGCTATAAAATATCTTATAATGCAAAAAACAATATTGATACATTATAACTATATTACTAAAATAATATACAATATTAATAATAATATATATAATTTTAATACTAAATTATTAATTACACCAACTTATAATAATATTTTTAATATAATACATTTTAATATTTTATATAACAAACATAACTTTTATAATATAAATCATATATTAAATAAAATAATTTATTTTTTATATATAAAAAAAAACAATATTTTTATAGACAATATATTTATATTAAATTTTAAACAATATTATTTAACACAATTATATAAAGAATATTATAGATATAATAAAAATAAACATAATATTATGTATAATATATATAATGATTAGTGATCACTATATTCATGATGTATAAATATTAATATTAATATTAAATATATCGTGTTTTTTGTATTTTGTCATAAGATATTTATATGCTGTTATAGCAATCATTACTGCATTATCTGTACAATATTTTTTAGGAGGAATAAAACATTTTATATTTTTATTTTTAGCTAAAACTTTAATACTTTTTCTTAGAAAAGAATTAGCACACACTCCTCCTCCTACAACTAATTTTGATATTTTATATTCTTTACATGCTAAATATGTTTTTTGTATTAAAACATTAACAATAGCTTTTTGTACGCTAGCACATATATCATACAATAATTTGCCTTTTATTCTTTCTTTATATTTAAAACAATCATGAATTTTACTTCTAAAAGCAGTTTTTAAACCAGAAAAAGAATAACATAATGTATTGTTATTACTTAGTGGCATGGGGAAAATATAAGCATTTTCATCTCCATATTTACTATATTTATCTATATATTTTCCTCCAGGATATTCAAATCCTAATAATTTAGCAGTTTTATCAAAAGCCTCTCCAGCTGCATCATCTATTGTTTCTCCTAATAAACGAAATTTATAATGTTTATTAATTTTATAAATAGCTGAATGACCACCAGATACTACTAATCCTATAAATGGAGGACTAGGAAATGATCTTTTTAATGAACCAACCATTAAATGGCCCTCTATATGATTTATTCCTATTAATGGTATAGATAACGCATATGATAATCCTTTTGCAAATTCAATGCCAATCAATAAAGAACCAACTAAACCTGGACCATAAGTTACAGCAATTAATTTTATTTGTTTTAAAGTTATCTTAGCTTTTTTTAAACTTATATTAACAATATTAGATATATCATCTAAATGATGATTAGATGCTATATTTGGCATTATACCACCATAAGGAATATGATATTTTATTTGTGATTGTATTATATTAGCACAAACCTTCCCTTGATAATTTAATATAGATATAGCACATTCATCACAACTAGTTTCAATAGCTAATAAAAAATCATTTTTTAACAATAGCATATACATATTCCACAACAATAAATCAATTTATATATATTATAATAATTATAATTTATTTAATATAGTTGCATATATTATAAATAAAAAAAATATAATACCACTAATTAAACTAATTTTTCCACAATTTACCATATATATACTATTCAATTTTAATATATATCTAGTTCTCCAAATCATACATATAGGCACAATGCCTAATAAAAGTGAAACAAATATTCCTGCATATTCTAAAGATAATAAAAAACTTGTTTTACATATTATTAATATGATAACATTAGGCATAAAAGTAATTAAAAATAATAATATTTTTTTTTGTTTATTATACAAATTTAATTCATTTTGCCAAAAATTCAATAAGCTTTGTCCAACTCCAACAAATGATGTAATAATTGCAAAAATAGAAAAACAATTAGTAATGATCATGATAACAGGATTCTGTAATTTCATATATAAAATATTTGCAATGTTATGTGTATTATCTAATACCATATTAGCATCAAAAACAACAGATCCTAATACAACAAATTCCCATAATAAATATATCATTAATGGAATTAAAGTGCCATAAAACAGGCTATACTTGACATTTTTAATATTTTTATCTAAATAAGTATACAAAGATGGTATAATAATATGAAATCCAAATGAAGTGATAATAATAGATACAGATACTAAACTATAATTTAAATTTATACACAATAAGTTTTGTAATTTAATATTATATATAATACATGCAATCATAATAACAAAAGATAACACTAAACATATCATTAAATAACGATTTATCATATCAACAAAATTAATGCCAAAATAAATAAATGGACCAAAAATGATTAATAGTAATATGGCTCCAATATTATTGTTATATTGTAAATTTATGGCATAATTTAAAAAATTAATTAATAAAATACCACCATAATTTAAATAAGCTACAATTAGTGCATATAATTGCAACAAATAAAGAATCCATACAAAAATATATCCATATTTATTAAAAATAATTTTTGCCATAGAAATTAAATTTAAATTTTCAGATTTTATACTTGAATGCAATTCTAATAATAAATATGAAGTCCATAACATAATACTCCAAAATATTATAAATAATAAACAAGATGGAATAAATCCGCTTAATCCTGTCACAATAGGCAATCCTAACATCCCTGCACCAATAGTAACACCAGATACTAAAAGAATTGAACCTAAAATTTTATTATTTCTCATAATTTTTCTTCTATACATATTAATATAAATAAGTTAACATGAATTTTCTCAGTATCAAAAAAAAAATTATTTAATTTGGAATTTAATAATATGAATATAATCATTGACGATATTTCTTCAACAAAAATCAAAAAAAATCATACATTTATTATTGGAGCAGTAAAAAATAAAAATAATATATATTCTTTAAATTTATCTAATAGTTTTAATACAATTAAAAAAATATTTAACATTGATATGCAAAATTGTAAATATGAAATTTTTGTCATGAAATTTCTAGAATATATAGTAATTAAACCATTAGATATTAAATATTTCAAAAATATTGTATTATTATGTTTAGATAATCATAATACATTTCATCATGATGATTACCGCAAAATTGGCAATACATGTATAGAAATCATTAAGAAATTACAAATCAATAAAGCATCAATACTATTGGATATTCATGATTTATACAAAAACAATGATTGTATACAAATGATTGCTGAAGGATTGTATTTAGGAAATTACGTTTTTAATAAATATAAAACAAATATTATTACATCTAAATTAATAAATATAGAGATTTTAATTAATAAATTAACAACAAAAAATAAAATATATTTTAATAAAGGTTGTATTATTGCTAAAAATATTAATATTGCTAAGGATCTAATTAATGAACCAGCCAATATACTAACACCAAAATATTTTTCTACAATCACTAAAAAATTAATAAATAAACTACATATTGACATGGAAAGTTTTAATATAAAAGATTTAAAAAAAATGAATTTAAACTTATTAACATCAGTAGGACAAGGATCATCAAAATTATCATTACCATGTTTAATTAAATTACAATATATTCCTCATAATATAATAAACAACAAAACAATTAAACATATATGCTTAATAGGAAAGGGTGTTACTTTTGATTCAGGCGGTTTAGATCTTAAACCATCTCCACACATGCTTAACATGAAAAGTGATATGTCAGGTGCAGCTTCTGTATTGGGCACGATGTTAAATGTTGCACATATAAAACCTAATATCAAGGTTACTGGATACTTAGTTTGTGTTGAAAATTCTATAGGTCCTAAATCATATAAACCAGGAGATGTTATATTTTCTAAAAAGGGTATAAGTGTAGAAGTCAATAATACAGATGCAGAAGGAAGATTAATATTAGCAGATATATTAACATTAGCTGAAGAAGAAAAAAAATACGATTATATTTTAGATATTGCTACATTAACTGGTGCCTGCCATGTAGCTTTAGGCTCTAATAGTGCAGGAATTTTCTCGCGATCTAAATTTTTAATAGAATCTTTATGTAAATATGCTGATATATCTGGTGAATCATTTTGGCATATGCCATTAATATCAAAATTATCAGAACAGTTAAAAAGCAATATTGCAGATATCAAAAATTGTGGCAATAGTTATGGAGGAGCCATTACAGCAGGCTTGTTTTTAGAAAAATTTATAGATAATAAAGATAAATGGTGCCATATAGATATAGCTGGAGCAGCATTTTCTGATAAGAAAACATCTTATAAACCAATTGGTGGCATAGGATTTGGGGTCAGAACATTAACAGAATTTATCTTAAATATCTAATCCATAATTTTAAGAAAATATATTTGTTAATAATATGATTATATGTTAGTAGATATATTCCATTAAATGTTAACTAAATTAATACTTAATACAATCTATTTTCCATATTAATTAATATTAATAATGTTTCATACAATATTCATTTATCACAGTTATTAATATGACATATTAATTTATGTTATTAAATAAAAAAATATTTTTATCCATTTTCTATAATAAAAAATTATTTTCAAAAAAAATAATTTTCAAACAGGAATTTTTATATGAATGATGACAAATTACAAATTAATATTTTACATAATAATGAAAATATAAATAAAAAAATAATAAAAAACAATCAACAAAATCAAGAACACAATTTACTAGATATCAATCATAAAATTCCAACTATAGATTTAACACAATTAAAGCATACAAACATTAAACACTTGCAATCAGAATTAAAAAAAGCTGAAATTTGTCTTGAAAATATAATTCATAAACAAGATATGGTATCTGCTTTATTAAAAATACAAGTTAATAAGAAAGGAGGTATTACAGGAGAAGGTACTTTAGAAACATTCCCAGAGGGGTTCGGTTTTTTAAGAGAAACAGCATATAATTACGAACCTTCAGCTGACGATATATATGTGTCACCTTCTCAAATAAGAACATTTGGACTAAGAACTGGAGATTCTATCAGGGGACAAATCAAACCTCCATCTGATAAAGAACGATATTATTCTTTATTTAAAATAGATACTATTAATGGGAAGCCTTTATTTCAACATAAATATAGAATTTCATTTGATAATTTAACACCATTATATCCTAATGAAAAATTTAAATTTCAAAATGAATATAATAACAATTTATCTATTAGATTTATAGATTTATTATGTCCAATTGGCAAAGGTCAAAGAGCTCTTATAGTATCTCCGCCAAAAGCTGGTAAAACAGTTTTATTGCAAGATATTGCTAATGCAATAACTACGCATAATCCTGAAACTATTTTAATAGTATTATTAGTGGATGAACGCCCTGAAGAAGTAACTGATATGCAACGCAATATAAAAGGTGAAGTCATAGCCTCAACTTTTGATGAAGCTCCACAAAGACATATACAAGTAGCTGAAATAGCTATTGAAAAAGCCAAACGATTAGTAGAAATTCAAAAAGATGTTGTAATTTTATTAGATTCTATTACCAGATTAGGTCGTGCATATAATGCTGTCATTCCACCCAGTGGGAAAATTTTATCTGGTGGTGTAGATGCTAATGCTTTGCATAAGCCTAAAAGATTTTTTGGTGCTGCAAGAAATGTTGAGGAAGGTGGATCTTTAACTATTATTAGCACTGCTTTAATAGATACAGGCAGTAGAATGGATGAAGTTATTTTTGAAGAATTTAAAGGCACTGGAAATTCAGAGATAGTACTTGATAGAAAATTAATGGAAAAAAGAATTTTTCCATGTTTAGATATCAAAAAATCTGGAACAAGAAAAGAAGAAAATTTAATGAGCAAACAATCATTAAATAGAATGTGGATATTAAGACAATTAATTCATCCATTAAATGTTATAGATTCAATGGAATTTTTAACTAAAAAAATAAAAAACACTAAAAATAATATAGAATTTTTAAATTCTATGAGCACATAATATATTATGTGCATCTATGTGCAGAATAAACACCTTGAATGTTTTTAATAGATATAAGAATTTGATTTACTTGTATTGACTCCATAACAATACACTTAAATATAATAATAATATATTTTTTCTTTACTAATTTAGATTTAGTAGATAATATTTTTGCTTGATATTCTATCAAAATAGATGATGCATAAGCAAAGATATGTGATTTATTATAAGCAAAAACTTTAATAAATATAATATTCATTAATATGATATTTTGATACCAATATATATATAAAAATTTATTATATTTACATTTAAAAATTTGATAACAATTATATTTATGAATTAATATATTATATTGATTAATATAATCACCAATAATTAAATCTCCATGAATTGGCATGCAACATGGAGCAGTAATCACAATAACATATTCTTTATGCTTTAAAAGCAAACTAGAAAAAAAAATTTTAGAAATTCTTGTTATAATTTGATTATATTTATAATCTTCTATGAATATGTATATGTTATATATAAAATAATAATATAATAATATATACATTGATAAATAATTACTTACTTCACTAGCACCTAATGCCATAAAAAGATCATCTATAGTTAAAAAATTATATCTTCCCCATACATATCCAACATCTATAAGCTGATATATGTTTTCTAAATTTAACGATTGATGCATCAATATATCTGATAAAATCTCAATTCCAAGTTTGCGATTCATATATCTTGATTTATATTTTAAACAATTTTCAATTATTATTTTTGCTGGAGTAGTAACCGCAAATAATAACCATTCATCTTTAGGAAATTGTTTTTTTTTTGTAATAATATGACATATATCTTCATGCTGCAATTGATAACTTAATGGTACAAATTCATAATTCACAATAGCTTTATAACAATGTGTTCCTAGATTAGAATGAATTGCAAAAGCAAAATCTATAGGAGTAGCATGATCTGGCAATTCTATCTTTCTCCCAGTAGGAGTATAAATATAATAACTTTTTATAAATAAATTCATTTTAATAGATTCCAAAAATTTTTTAGAATCATGTATAGCATATTCTACATTAATTAATTTATATAACCATACAAATATTGATTTAAAATCATTATAAAACACATCTGGATTATAAACAAATTTATATTTCCAGTGTGCAGCAATACCTGATTCTGCTATTCTATGCATATCATGACTTTTAATTTGTATTTCTATTGTATCACCTTTTGCATTTAACACTGTTGTATGCAATGATTGATATGCATTGTTTTTTTCCATTCTTACATAATCTTTAAATTTTCTTGGCAGAGGCTCCAATAAACAATGAATATATCCTAAAACTTCATAACATTGCACAGAAGAAGATACTAATATTCTAAAAGCAATAAAATCACATATTCTGTTAAATGAAAACTTTTTATTGTATATTTTAGAATAAATAGACCATAAAGTCTTAAGTCTACCTAAAATTTTAAAATTTTTTACATCATATTGAACTAATAACTGATATAAATGTTTTGAAACTGTATTAATAAATAATGTTTGATCTTTTTTGGTTTGATTAATGTTTTCTTTTAACTTGATATATGCATCGTTATACAAATATTGAAAACTTAGTTCTTCAAGTTCAACTTTTATACAATTTATTCCTAAACGATTTGCTAATGGCACATAAAAATCCATAGTTTCTTGTGCTATGCGTATTTGTTTCTTATAACTCATAACTTCTAGAGTTCTCATATTGTGCAATCTATCTGCTAATTTAACAAATAAAACTCTTATATCTTTAAGTGCAGCATTCAACATTTTTTTCCAATTTGCGGCTTGTTGTTCTATAAAACTATTAAATTTTACGCCAGAAATTTTAGTAACACCATCAACTAAATTTCCTATTATGTGTCCAAAAACTTTTCTTATATCATCTTCAGATGCAATAGTATCTTCTATAGTATCATGTAATAATCCTGCACAAATTGTTATATCATCTAATTGTAATTTAATTAAAATTCTTGTTACTTCCAATATATGATTAAAATAAGGTTCTCCACTCTTACGTTTTTGTCCACCATGTAATTTTTTGGCGTAAACATAAGATTTTCCTATTAATGTCAAATCAGCATCAAAATTATATAATTTAATAGCATAAGCAAGATCATTTAAGGTTAACATATTGAAATAATTACTTTAAAACTTTATATTATTATAGATTATATTTAAAAAAATAGTTAATATAAAACATATTTTTTATTATATATATTGCAATATTATTTATATAACATATATAGGAGATTACCTTAAATGCCAAATCATAAATCAGCTCAAAAAAGACACATACAATCATGTAAAAAAAGATTAAGAAATAGAATGATAAAAAGTGCATTAAAAACACAATTAAAAAAAACTAATTATCATATACAAAACAAATCTAATGATGCAAAGAAATCAATCACATTAGCTATTAAAACAATATCTCGTGCAAAAACTAAAGGAATAATTCATAAAAAAAATGCTGCAAAAAAAATATCTAAATTAATGAAAAAAGCTAATAATTCAGATAAATCTTAAATAATCTTTAATCAAAAAATATTATTTTATTAAAACTCCTATATGATTCAATATTTGTTGAATGCCTATATATTTTAAACTAGAAATAGCAAATATTTCATCTGCAGTTAATAATAAATCTTTCATACATTTATTTAATATATATTGAATCTTACTTTTAGCAATTTTATCAATTTTAGTTAAAACAAACATGTATTTATCTACATTATTTTGCAATATTTTTTTGACATATAAATCATATATAGTTAGTTTTCTACGAACATCAAATAAATGTAAAACATATTTATGAGATTTATGTTTAAAAATATAATTATTTATAATAAATGAATATTTGTTCTCTTGTTGCTTAGATAAATTAATATACCCTATTCCTGGTAAATCTATTAAATATACAGATGTATTAATAACTTTATCAGTTAAATTAGCAGCAAAAATATTAATCAATGATGTCTTCCCTTTAAAATTAGAAATTTTTGTCATATGTTTGTTATTAGTCAACACATTAATCAACGAAGATTTTCCTACATTAGAACGACCAAAGAATACTATTTCTGGTTTATTTAGAAATAAAATTTCATTCACTACAACAAGAGATGTGATAAATTTGGATTTTTTAATTATGAAATTATTATTGACTACCATAACTATGCAACCCATTAGTAAAAAAACCTAAATTAACACCTAAAAAACCTGCAATAATAGCAAAAAAAGATAATGCACCAATTATAGATGATGTAGTGTCAGACCAATAATTAGATGTTTTAGTATGTAAATATATAGCATATATTAACCAAATAATTAAAGCACCAGTCTCCTTGGGATCCCAACCCCAATATCTTCCCCATGCATAATGAGCCCATAACGCACCTGTAATTAATACAATACAAATCAAAATAAAAGCAATAACAATAGATATATAAGCTAATTTATTAATAATTTTATCTGTAGGCAAAGATGTAAATATAGATCTATAAAATATTTTTAAAGACATACAAACTTGAATACATATTATTATAAATAATAATGCTATATCCCAAAAATTAGATTTAAATCCTAAACAATATGGCCCAAGAAGAGTTAATTGTGAAGTTTTATAAGATGAAATAGTAATATTAGTATAAAATAGATTATAAGATAACATTATAATAAATAAAATAAGTAATAATATATGAGATATAATATATAAACTTTTAATTATTATATTAAATGTAATATAATTACGATAACAATACCATAATAATATACTTATAAGAAAAGAAAGGCATATAATAAATAATAAGAATACTCCTATATATGGAACATCAACAAAAACTGGATATAATTTATCATTAACAATGTGATAAACTATATTTAAATTATTATTATGATTGCTTAATAATTTAACTTGATAAGAACATGTCTTAAACAACGTAAATCCTGATCCAATAATAAACAATATAATAGTAGATATAAACATAATGCCAAAATATAATTGATATATAACATGCTTATTATTATTTTTACATAGATACATAAAACTAAAAATCGATCCTATTACGCCAAAAGAATAAGCAATAGATGCACTAATAACATGTATACATAACCACCAACTTTTCAATGCTGGCACCAAAGGTTTAATATCAGGATCTATAAAATTGACAATAAAAATGATAAGTAATGACAATATTAATATAATAATATTTAAACCTTTAATGCTCAATTTAACATTAATCAGTAATAATACAAATATTAACCCCCAATGCATATATATCATAATTTCGTATAAATTAGACCATGGTGGATGTTGCATAAACACTATAAACCAATTTATTCCATTTAATTTAATATGTTGAGCTTGTTCATAAGCTAAAATTTCAATAAATCCAGACTCTATCCATCTTAACCCCATACTAAGTGTTTGAGATAAAAAACTTATAGCAATAATAATTAATATATTATTTTTCAATGATAATTTGTTAATATATAAATTAAATAAACATAATATAAAAGCTATTATGTATCCTACAATAGAAATATTATATAAAATTATACTTGTTATCATACAATAACTTCCTTAATTTGTTAAATTCATGTTCCAAATTATATTGATTTTTATGCCCATATAATGCAAAACATAATTCATATGTATTATCTTTTTTTAGATACATAATACTTCCGTAATATTTTTTATTAATTGATGTAAAAGTTATTATAAATCCATAAATTAATAATATAAAACCAAAAAAAACTATACCAATAAATGGTGTTTTAGTTACTTGCAATCCTGTTTTATATGATAAAACAACATCTTTTAAAATTATATTAAAATAACCTTTGCGTACTAATGAATCAAATGTAGCATAACTTTTAAAAATTACAAAATTATTATAAAAACCATTTAAATATATTTTTTTTATTTTCAATGCTAACCCTAATCCTATAAAATCATGTATAATCTTAACAGGTATAAATGTAATTCCATTTAACATATGAATTTTATCTCCAACATAAGTCTTATATTCCTTTTTCTGCAATTTATTATATATGTTAATTAATAATATAATTTTTTCTTTATTTGGCATCACTTCATATGATGTTTGATAAAAATTATAGCCATTATAACTTAATGGATTATTCACAGTAATAGCTTTAGCTACAATATAATTTTTAGATTTAATAAAATCATAAATTTCTAAATTTGACATATATGATAGAGGACTATTATTCATATATTTTGTTAATTTAAAATTTGTACATTTTACTTTAAATTTTAAATTATGATTAATATAAAAATTACCTACAGTTTTAATATTAATTTTAGATATCATATCATTTTCTTTGATATGCACTATACCATCTAACCCAAACATAGATGTTAAAATTGATCCAAAAATAATAAATAATAATGCAGTATGAATAATATATACACCTAAACTAGCATATTTATTTATTTCTTTAAAAAAATAAATATTATTAGATGTATTTTTGATTATATCTGATTTTTTAAAAATCTTCAACATTATATTTTTTAATATATGCTGATTATGATATTTAATAAAACATTTCCAAGATATTTTATTTAATAATTTGTCATTTATGTATTTTTCTTGCACAAATATATTACTTAAAATACGAGGCAAAGATTGAATTGAACATGCTATTAAATTTAAAGCAAGCATTAAAATAATTAAAATAAACCACCATGAATGAAAAACATCATAAATTTCAAAAAACATAAATATAAAAGCAATTATATAATGTGAATAATGTGATAAATGTTGATCTACTGTTAAAGTTTGATCATAAAACATGCCAATCAATGATCCTATAACTATAAGTAATAATAATATTACAGCAAGCTTTAAAGAACAAAAAAATGACCAAAATAAATTTATAATATTTTTAAAAAACATGTTATTAATGTACTGTAAAATTAATAACTTGTAAATTTATTATAATGGAAATTTATATGAAATATTTTTATTTTACTGGCGGAATTTGTACAGGGAAAAGCTTTATATTATCTAATAGCTTAAATAAAAACATAAATATTATAAAAGCAGATATATTAACATCATATATAATAAAAAAATCATTTATATTATTAAAACTAGTTCAAAATTATATAATGAATAAATGTATTATAATAAATAATACAATCAATAAAAGACAATTATCCAATAATATTTTTATAAATAAATATCATAGAATTAATTTAGAAAAAATTCTTCATCCTATTATACAACATCTATTTTTATATAATATTAATTATGTTGAAAATAAATATAAATATGTAATATATGAAGCTCCAATTATTATTGAAATACAATTACATAACAAACATAATAATATAATTTTATTAACATGTAATAAATATATACAATTAAATCGTTTGGTATACAGGAAGAATTACTCTAAAAGAAAATCAAGATTCTATATAAATTCTCAATTAAAAACCGCAAAAAAAAATATATACACACATTATATTATCAATAATAGTTTTTCTACAAATATCACACAAAAACAATTACTAAACATATTCAACTTAATACAATATATATAGTCAATGTTAATAACCTTTATAAGTTGGTTTGCGCTTTAAATAAAAAGCTTGTAATCCTTCTATTCTATCTTTAGATAATAAAATATTATTATAATTACGTCTTTCTAATATTAATCCTTTATTCATATTTAAACTTAATCCACAATTCATCACACGTTTAGCATACTTAACACTTAATTGTCCATTATTATATATTAAATTACTTATTTTAAATACAAGACTTATAGCTTCATACATATTATGTCTTACATGATTAACTAAACCAATATGATAAGCTTCTATCCCATTAATAAGTTTAGCACAATATATCATTTCTTTTGCTCTTGATAAGCCGATAATTTTAGATAATCTTTGTGTTCCACCTGCACCTGGTATAATGCCTAATGAACATTCTGGTAATCCCAATATACTATTATTTAATGCAATTCTAATATCACATGCTAAAGCTAATTCTAATCCACCACCTAATGACATTCCATTTAAAATGGCAATTGATGGCAAAGATATGCTTTCAATATAATTAAATACATAATTAATTAAATTAATAAAAACATTTATATTTTTTTGATTCATTAACAAACGTTCTTTTAAATCTGCACCAACACAAAATACATTTTTACCTAAACCAATAAATACAATAATTCGTATATTCTTATCATTTACAATATATTTTAAACAATCCTTTAATTGCTTTAATAATGATATATTAAGTGCATTATATTTATATAATCTATTAATAAATATAAAAGCTATCATTTTAATTTTATGTACTATTATGTATTTATTATTATTCATATATTATTACAAAACTTATCGTATAAAAGATTAATATAAAAATTTTTAATAACTAACATGATTCATATTGATCAATACATTGTTATAGATATAAATTTTTTTGAGAAATGCTTTGTTGTAATACAAATGAACCTGACATAATTCTTCTTAAAGATATCAAATGTGCAGGTATATTGACAATGTATCCTATATCTCTAGCAATAGATCTAATATAAGTTCCTTTGGAACAATGTATTCGACATAATAAAAAAGGACTATTCCATTTTAATATCTTAAAATCATAAATTATAATTTTACGTTTTTGTAATTTTACTGATTTACCATTTCTTATTAAATTATAAGATCTTATGCCATTAACATTAATAGCTGAAAATTTTGAAGGAATTTGCCACGTTATATGTATTAAAGACTTAATAGCTTGTTTAATATTATCAATATTAAGAGAAGAACAGCTTTGATGCTGAATAACATTTCCAGTATAATCATCAGTATCCGTTCCGACACCAAACTTAATGACAGCTTCATAATATTTATTATCTTGTGAGAAAAAATTGCTTAATTCAGTATATGGTTTACCTATCAATATAATCAATAATCCAGTAGCAAATGGATCTAAAGTACCAACATATCCTAAATAATTTATATTCAATATTGTTTTGAATAATTTAATAATATAAAATGAAGTATACATATGTTTTTTATTAATTAATATTATTCCTTCAAATTTCATATTATTTTATAATAACCTTAGCTCCATGTTCTTCTAGTTTTGTTTTTATAACATCTGCATCTTCTTTAGATGTTTTGCATTTAACCACTTTTGGAACACCATCAACCATAGCCTTAGATTCTTTAAGACCTAAAGAAGTAATTTCTCGAATTATCTTAATAACTTGTATCTTTTTAGGACCAACCTCAGTTAATTCTACATCAAATTCTGTTTTTTTTATAACTGGTTTTTCTTTTACATTATTGATTTGTGACATAGTCACATTATCTCCAGACCTTATGTTCCATTTATCTTCTAATTTTTTGACCAAATTAGATGCTTCTAAAATACTAAGTTTTGATAATTCATCAATCAATGAATCTAGATTAGACATTATATCTCCTTATTAGCAAAAATAATTACTTTTTTAATATATTTATAATTTGTTTATATGGCATATGAATGCTTATAATTAATTTAAGTATAATACTCTTAATAACATTAATTATTTTAATTCTCAAAAGTTTTATACTTGGTAATGTTGCTAAAAATTTCATTTCTTCTATAGAAATGTTTTTTTTATCAATAGAACCAAATTTAATATTCAAATTATTATGTTGTTTATTAAAATTAATAATAATATTAAAAATATTTAATTTATCAACATTACTCCACGCAATAGCTGTAGATTTAATAAAATATTTATTTAAATGCATCATATTAGTATTATTAACTGATATTTTAGCTAAATTATTTTTTAATACTTTTAACTGTATATTATTATTATATAATTCCCTTCTTAATTCAGTAATATCTACTGTATTTAAACAATCTATGCCAACTAATATAATGCATTTCATATTAAACAATATATTACTTAACAATTGAATTTGCAATTCTTTTTCTTTTTTATTCATTAAAATACAATCCTATAATTACATTATAATTAATATATAATACAATAATAAAAATTACACAACTTCATTACATTAATAAAATAATATAACATATAATCATCATATATAATTTTCAAGATAAAAACTTCATTAAATTTAACTTAATCGATGGCCCCATAGTAAGTGAAATAAATACTTTTTTTAATAAATTTCCTTTAATTGAATTAGGTTTATTTTGTATAATAGATTTAAATAATACACGAATATTTTCCTCAATTTTATCTTCAGAAAATGAAATTTTGCCTACTAAACAATGTATTATTCCTGACTTATCTGTTTTATATTCAATTCTACCATGTTTTAAATCTTTAACTATTTGAGATATATTGTTTGTAATCGTACCTAATTTCATATTTGGCATTAACCCCTTTGGTCCTAAAATTTTAGCAACTTTACTCACTTTATTCATCATATCAGGAGTAGCAACTGTTTTATTAAAATCTAAATAACCATTTTTAATTTTTTGAATTAATTCATCATCACCAACAACACTAGCTCCTGCATTTATAGCTTCATCTTTTTTAACGCCACTTGCAAAAACAAGAATTTTTACTAAATTACCAGTACCATTGGGTAAAGTTACTGCACCTCTAATCATTTGATTAGAATATTTTGGATTTGCTCTAGAGACAATAGATAAATCTATAGATTCATTAAATTGAGCAGTTCTAGTTTGTTTAATTAACATACATGCTTCATTAATATTATATAATTTATTTTGATCTATTATTTTTATTACTTCTTTAAATTTTCTACTATATTTTTTCATTATTTTACCTATAATCACGCTAAATTATTTTAATGCCCATAGATCGCGCAGTACCAGATATAATTTTAATTGCATTTTCTATATTATAACTATTTAAATCATTAAATTTTTGTTTTGCGATTTTCATAATTTTTTCTTTATCTAATTCACCAATAAATTCTCTTCCAGGATATTTAGATCCTGTGCCCGTTTTACTATTAATATCAAGTCCTAAAGCTTTTTTTAATAAAATAGAAGCAGGTGGTTCCTTAATAATAAAAGTAAAAGTTTTATCAATACTTGCAAAAATAATCACTGGCAAAATTAATCCAGACTTAGCTTTTGTTTTGGCATTAAATTCTTTACAAAATTTCATTATATTTAATCCATGCTGTCCTAAAGCAGGCCCTATTGGTGGAGCTGGAGTGGCTTTTCCACCTTCTATTTGCATTTTAATACAAATGATTTTTTTTTTGTTCATTGCATGATCCTTTCATATATATATTATATAATCATAACAAAATAAATTAATATATTTTTTCTACTTGACAATAATTTAATTCTATTGGAGTTAGTCTTCCAAATATAGACACCATAATTTTGATTTTTTTTTTATCCTTATTTATTTCCGTTATTCTACCATTAAAATTTGAAAATGGTCCTTCAATCACTTTAATTAAATCACCAATATCATATTCCAATGTAATATCTATTTTTTTTTTAATTTCTGTCATTTGTCTCATTCGTTTAATTTCAACTTCACTTAAAGAAGGAGGATTCTTACTACCCCCTACAAATCCAGTAATTTTATAAGTATTTCTTACTAAATATTCAGTATCTTTATTTAATATCATTTGAACAAAAATATAACTAGGAAAATATTTTTTACTTTTAACATTTATATGTCCTTTATCATAATCTTCAATCGTTTCCATTGGTATTAATATTTCACCAAACTCACTTTGACGTTTTTTTGTTCTAATTCTATCTTTTAATGCATCTTTAGCTATATGTTCAAATCCAGAATATGTATGAACAACATACCACTTAAACACAGCAGTTTCTATATCTTTTTTTACTAATAATAAATTATCTTTATGCATTCCATCTTTTTTTTTATTATCCAACATGTAAACACCTAACACATTAATTATTTTTCTATCCATAATTTAAATATTATATCATACATATAACACATATATATTAAAAAATTAATATTTAATTATTTTAATATAAATTCAAATTTATTAACCAAGAAAAACATAAATCAAAACAACCTAATATAACAGAAAAAATAAAAGATATTAAAATAACTATTATTGTATTCATTTGTGTCATATGAAATGTAGGCCAATGAGATTTTTTTAACTCAAATAAACACTGCATAAAAAAAAACTTACTTTTTTTATTAATTATACTAATATATGTAATGATAATAAACACACTCACAACAGAAATACATACTGTAAATGAACATTGTTGAATATAAATGTGAGTATTATTTATATTAAAATAATGGAATATATCTTCTAAAATATTATTTAAAAATATACACATAACAATTGCAATTATACAATAAAATAATATTATAAACAGAGCATCACTTTTCATAGACATTTTCACCTATTTGGCAGGCCACGAGGGATTTGAACCCCCAACCTTCGATTTTGGAGACCGAAACTCTACCAATTGAGCTAGTGACCTATAAAATTATTAAATTATACTATCATGCATCTATCAGCTGCTAATCAGAATTGAACTGATGACCTCATTCATACCAAGAATGTACTCTCCCGACTGAGCTATAGCAGCCTCAAAAAGCGGAGAACGGGACTTGAACCCGCAACCATCAGCTTGGAAGGCTGAAGCTCTACCAATTGAGCTATCTCCGCAAAACAAATATTATTCATTAAAACATGCAGAAGGAAGGATTCGAACCTTCGTAGATTTGCATCGGCAGATTTACAGTCTGCTCCCTTTAACCACTCGGGCACCTCTGCATCATGATCTATAATAATTTATTTTCTATATAATAATATATACAACATTTTGCTTAAATCAAGCTGGCGATGGGATTTGAACCCGCAACCGTCTGCTTACAAGGCAGATGCTCTGCCAATTGAGCTACGCCAGCATAATATTATAATTGTTTATGACATAAAAAATAAATATCATTTTTAATCTTTTCTAACATTAACAGTAGAATACATCAAGTATATATTCAATATATTTTAATAATGATTTTTATTAATATATAAATTATTATTATATTAACTATATGTTCTTAACATTTTTCTAATAATAATATTCTGTTCTTTGGATTTTATTAAATATCTTTTATCAAATTTATGCTTACTTTTTACTAATCCTAGCAATAATTTTATTTTATTATATTTAACATATATTTTTATTGGCATTAACAACAATGAAGATTCATTAATCGATTTATGTAATTTAATAATTTCATTTTTATGTAACAATAACAAACGCATTCGACATACATCTAAATTATCATGTGTATTATATTTATATAACTTAATATATAATCCAACTAAAAAAATATTAAAATCTTTAATTTTAACATAAGCATTAATAAAATTAGCATGTTTTAAACGCAAAGATTTTACTTCACTACCTAATAAAACCAATCCAGCTTCATAAGTTGTTAAAACATAATATAAATAATGTATTTTTTTATTTTCTAATATGATAGAATTATTTTTATTTTTTTTTAACATATTAACCATATTATATAATAATTATAAATATTATTAAAATATAAATTATGATATATGAAATTTAATAAATATAAAACAAATATTTTTCAATATATAACACAATTGGACATGACATGAAAATAAAAAATATTATAGCCAGAGAAATTTTCGATTCAAGAGGGATGCCAACCATTGAGGTTGATATAATATCACAAAATGATAAATTAGGAAGATTTGCTGTGCCATCAGGAGCTTCTAAAGGACACAATGAAGCATTAGAAGTAAGGGATAATAATCCACATAAATTCAAAGGTAATGGTGTTTCAAAAGCCATCAATAACATAAATAATATTATAGCTCCACATCTTATTAACAAACATTTTCATACTATTTATGAATTAGATAATATATTATTACAATTAGATACTTCAAATAACAAATCAATATTAGGAGCAAACGCTATATTGGGAGTATCTATAGCCTTTTTTAAATCATTAGCACAACATAAACAAATAGAATTATTTCAATCTTTCAATAGAAATAACTATATTATGCCTATTCCATTAATAAATATTATTAATGGAGGCATGCATGCACATAATTTATTATCATTACAAGAATTTATGATAGTTCCACATGGAGCAAAATCGTTTAAAGAAGCATTATATTTTAGTGCAGAAACCTCATATGCATTAAAAGATCTTTTATCAAGTAAAAATCTTAATATAGGATTAGGTGATGAAGGAGGATTCTCTCCCAATATTAACAATACTGAACAAGCATGTGACTACATATTAGAAGCTATTTATAAAACTGGTTTAAAAATTAACAAAGACATATCATTAGCTATTGATGCTGCCGCAAGCACATTATATAATCATAAAACAAAAACATATTTTATCCATGATAAGGGTACATTAACCACAAAAGAACTAATCAAATATTGGATTGAATTATGTAAAAACTATCCAATTATAAGCATTGAAGATCCTTTTTCTGACAATGATTACTATGGATGGACACAATTAAATAAAACACTAGGGGAAAAAATACAAATTATAGGAGATGATATATTCGTAACAAATATAAAATTTTTAAATAAAGGGATTAAAGATAAATTAGCTAATGCAATTTTAATAAAACCAAATCAAATAGGCACATTAAGTGAAACATTAAATGTTATACATGTAGCACAAAAACATAATATAAATCATATTATATCACATCGTTCAGGAGAAACAGAAGACACGACTATTGCAGATTTAGCAATAGGAACTAATGCTACACAAATTAAAACTGGTGCATTAGCTAGATCTGAAAGAGTAGCAAAATATAATAGGCTATTAAGAATTGAAGAACTTCTTGGAAATAATATAACATATGTTTCTCCTTTTAAAAGAAAACATAAATTATTTGAATAAATAAATAATGAATGCACTTAATTAAATTTTTGATATTTTAATTAATTTATCAACAAACTTTAATTCTTGTGTACAAATATTTTTTTTATTTTCGCCACTTAAATAATCTATTTTTTTCATAATTGACAAAATTCTATTATCTAAAGATCCTAAAGCATAATTATAAGCATCTACAGCATTACTAATATGTTTCCCTAATTTATTAAAATGTTCAATCAATATGTGTATTCTATTTGATAAATTTTGTGATATTTGAATAATAGACATAGCATTATCACTAACATGTTTATAATTCCAACTATGAGACATTGCTTTTAATATAGCAATTAATGTAGTCGGTGCAGTCAAAATTACTCCATGTAATATTCCAAATTCAATTAAATGAGGATCTTGCATAATAGCTTCACAAAAAAAAGATTCTCCTGGTAAAAATAATATTACAAATTCAGGAGTAACATTAACATA
Source organism: uncultured Myxococcales bacterium (assembly GCA_964385015.1). Lineage (GTDB taxonomy): Bacteria > Myxococcota > UBA727 > UBA727 > JABDBI01 > CAYLLS01. The sequence continues at coordinate 282,800 of CAYLLS010000001.1, forward strand.
TTTCCAATAGGCTTTTTTAGATAATATTAATATATGATTTTTTATATCTTCAACATGTGCTTTAATAAATTGATTTTTTATAATTAAATTATCTGATTTAATACTTCTTAAATAAGCATTTAGTGGAGCTTTTGAATCAATAATTAAACTTCTATTATTAGGCAAATTAATAATAGCATCTGGACGATATTCTTTTTTTTCACTTATAATTGTAGGTTGTTTATGAAAATCACAATAAGGCAATATTCCAGAAATTTCAACAACTCTTTTTAACTGCATTTCACCCCATGTCCCTCTAGAAATAGGATTATTAACAGTTTGATTTAATAATTTTGTTTCCTTAACTAATAAATTTTGAATATCAATTAAAGAATAAATTTGTTGTTGTACTGACTTATATGCAATTTGTCTAGTCGTCTCTAACAAAGTTGCTTTTTTATCCATATTATTAAGAGAATTTTGTAATGGAAATATAATAGAATTTATAGAACTTTCTTTTTTTTTCAAATTTAAATCAAAAATATTTTCCCATTTATCAAATTTAGATACTAAAGCATTAAAAAATAATTTATTATTTTTCAATAAAGATTGATGTGATAATATATTAAAAGTTTTTGTAGATAATTTATATGCCTGTTTTATATATTTGATTTTTTCAATATAATTTATATACAATCGTTGCATCAAATGTATAATATTCAATAATTCTTTATTCAAAATATAACAAATGTTTTGCATATGAATTATTTTTGTATTTTGAACAATAATATTATTTTTTAACAAAACATTCGATGAATATTTTTTACACATCATATATTTAGCCACAACTTCATTATGTAATTGCATGCTTATTAATTTAATTTTAATATTATTATACTGTAATAATTTATTAATAGTATTTAATTTATATATTAAGAATAATAATATAAAAAACGTCATAACAAATATAATTATAAATAAAAATTTTAATATTATAATATTCATTGAATAATCCTAAAACATATATATATCATGTATGACAATGTCAAATACATTTACTAAACAATTCAACTCTGTTTCTTCCATTAATTTTTGCAAAATAAAGAGCTCTATCTGCAGCTTGTAAAACATCAGTTAATTTTGAATTAATATCTAATGTTATATTATCAGGATAAATTGCAATCCCTATAGATACAGAAAAAAAACCTAATGGTTGATTATCATAACCATCAATATTAATTTTACTTATTTTATAACATATAATGTTTGCTATATTCATAGCAATAGACTCTCCTGTCATAGGTAAAATAATACAAAATTCTTCACCTCCAAATCTAGCCATGCTATCAATTTTTCTGATTGATAATTTACAAATTTTAACTATTTTTTTTAAAACTATATCACCTAATACATGTCCCATATTATCATTAAAATGTTTAAAATGATCTATATCTAACATTAATATAGAAAAAGGAATTTTATATAATTGAAATTTTTGAATTTCAAAATAAATTTTTTTTTCTAAAGCACGTTTATTCATAATACCAGTCAAAGAATCTATATAAGTTAATTTAGAAACTTCTGCATACATATCAGAATTAAATTTTGCAGCTGCTACTTGTACACTTAACAAATGTAATAAAAAAATATCTTCTGCATTAAAAGCTTTAACTTTATTTTCATATAAATGAATAACACCAAAAATACGTTTTCTATATATCATTGGTAAAAACAACATAGAACCCTTAAAAGAAATAATTTTATCCTTAACATAATTATTATTAGATAAATCATTAATAATTACAGGGAAAGATTCTTTAATAATGTTCCTTATCATTTTCATAACAAAACTATATATGAAATTATTTGAATATTTAGATTTTAATAATCCAGATCTAATAATAATTTTAAAAATTAATTCTTCATTTAATAAACATATCATAAAATTTGACCATTTTAATTTTTGCTTAATAAAAGTTACAACATTAGATAATAATTCATGATTATTCAAAGATCCACTAATATGATTAATAGATTCGGTAATAATTTCTTGCATTCGACATAATTGAATATAATTATCATTAACATATTTGCTATCATTACATAACAATGATATAATATTATTGTTATTTTTTATTCGATAAGTTGATACCAATGCTTTCCCATCATTATAGTTAAAAAAATCATTTACTAATATCAATATAAAAACATATTAATATCTTGTCATTCATTATGACAATTTATATTTGGTTTTATTTAATATATATGTATCATAATATTATATAATCTTAATACGAAAAAATAATGATTAAATTAAAAAATCAACTATATACACAATATACAACATTACATGTCACTGGATTTCATACTATAAAAAGTATTTTAACATATACACCAAAAAGAGCTATTATTTTACAAATACATAAAAACAATAAAAGAAATAAAATTTTACAAACACTAGCATGTCGACAAAACATAAAAATCAATACTTATTTTAATAAAAATGATAATATGCACAATAATGAAACTATTTTAATATGTAAACATTTCCAATATACTTCATTAAATGACATCTTAAAAACAAACATAAACTTAATTATTATTCTTGATAGAATACAAGATCATAATAATATAGGGAAAATCGCTAGATTAATGTTAGCACTAGGCGCAGATTTAATGATTATTGGTTCATCTCATAGTGCTTCCATTACACCTATTATTGAAAAAATAGCAGTAGGTAGCTTATCGCAAATACCAGTAACTAAATCATATAATTTAATCAAAACTATTAAACAAATTAAACAAAATAATTTCCATATTATAGGTGCAGATATTAATAGTTCTCAAAGTTGTTATGAATATAAATTTAAAAAACAAACGGCAATTATTATTGGAAACGAAGGGTATGGATTAAAAATTAATATAAAAAAACAATGCAATGCACTTATTAGAATTCCAATGCAATATAATATGACATTAAATGCATCAGATGCTACAGCAATATTCATATATGAATTTATTAAACAACATACATTAAATTACAAATTATAATTTATTATTATATCATATAACATAAAAATATAATAAATATTAAATTAAAAATTATAAAAGCTAATAAAAAAATAAATCTATTATTACTTATTCTATATATCAATTCATTAGCTTTTATATATAATATAGGATCATTAATATATATTTTTTGAATAAACATTTTTAATTGATAAAAAAAACCATATATAAATTTATCTTTTGCTTGTAAAAACAATATGAAATCAATATTTTGTTCTATTTTAATAATAATAGAATTGTGGATATTCACTATTTTCATAATAATAACAAACTTCAATATGAATTATATAATTAATATTCAATTAATTCATATATAGCCTTAATAATATCATCAACTTGTGGCAATACATCATTTTCAAGAATACTATTATATGGAATATGCACATTTTTAGCACATAATCTTTTAACTGGACTATCTAAATATGTATAAAGTTTATATGATATGTTAGCAGCTAATTCAGCACCAAAACCCATAAAATCACAATCTTCATGAACAATTAATACTTTAGAAGTTTTTTTAATACTTGTTTTAATTATATTAAAATCATAAGGGACAATAGTTCTTAAATCAATAACCTCTACATTAATATTATCTTTCATAACTTCACGTGCTGCTTCAATAGATTTTTGCACTAAAAAACCATACGTTATAATCGTAATATCATTACCAATATGTTTAATAGATCCAATTCCTAATGGCAAAACCCAATCATTAACTGGCAAAATATTTTTAGCAAAACTTTGACGATATAAGGCTTTATGTTCTAAAAACAATACAGGATCATTTAAACGCATTGCAGCCTTTAATAAACCGTAAGCATCCAAAGCTGTAGAAGGATAAACAATTTTTAATCCAGGTATATGTGCAAAAAAACTTTCAATATTTTGTGAATGACATAAACCACCATGAATATATCCACCAACAGGCACTCTAATTAATACAGGTGCAATAAAACTATTATTAGATCTATATCTAATAGTTGCTAATTCATTACGTATCTGCATCATAGCTGTCCAAATATAATCAGCGAATTGTATTTCTACAACTGGCTTATAACCACGTATACTTAATCCAATGGCTACTCCAACTATACTAGATTCTGCTAATGGACTATTAAAACATCTGGTCTTCCCAAATTTTGTACTAATTCCTCTAGTGGCAGTAAATACACCTCCTTTTCCATCCTCTACATCTTCTCCAAAAATAATTAATTTATCATTTCTAGACATTTCCTCTTTTAATGCTTTATTAATAGCATCCACCATCACCATAGAATTATCACTACTATTAATATTAGGATGTACAAAATTATGTTGCACATCATCTGAAACAATATAAGTTGTAGAATCTTTTTTATTAGGCATATTATATGTAATAGCTTCTTCATAAATATTATCTATATCATTTCTAATTTTTTTATGCATAATACTAATTTCATTTTTATTCATTATCTTAAAATCAATAATATTATTTTCCATAATATATAATGGATCTTTCTTTTGATCTTCTGCCAACTCAATACTAGTTCTGTATTTTCTTTGATCATCTGAAGAACTATGATCTAACAAACGCACTACATTTGCTTCTATTAAAGTAGGACCATTCCCATTCCTAGCTCTCAATATAGCATTTTGCATCACAATAAAACTATCTATAAAATTACAACCATTTACACAAACAGATTTTAATCCATCATAAGCATTTGCTAAATTGATTATTTTACCACCAGATCTCTGCATATTTATTGGGACACTAATAGCATAATTATTATTTTGAATTAAAAATATAATAGGTGCCTTTGACAAAGATGCCCAATTTAAAGCTTCATGAAAATCACCTTGACTAGTTGCACCATCACCTGAACAAACTATCGTAATTGGATAATGATTCTTATCTAATTTACTTCGCATATTCGCAAAAGCATTGCCTAATGCTTGCAAATATTGAGTTCCAGTAGAAGACGATGATGTAACAATATTATGCTTCACATGACCATAATGCATAGGCATTTGTCTTCCACCAGAACTAGGATCTTCTTTTTTAGCTAAAAATAAAAGAAAAATTTCTAGCGGAGTTACCCCTAATCCTAAACATAATGCTTGATCTCTATAATAAGGGAATAACCAATCATATTGTTTTTCCATTGAATATGCAGCAGCTAATTGTATTGCTTCATGTCCGGAACATCCGATATGAAAGAAGCCCTTGCCTTGTTTAATTAATGATAACATCTTTTTATCTAAATATCTAGAAATCAATATTTGTTTATATACATTTAAAAAATCACTTTTTGTTAATCCATTTGGAATATTGACTATATTATCATTTTCCATATTTAACATAACTCACAATATCCTACATTTACAATGAAAACATTACACATAATGCACATTGTAACATAAACAATAAAAAAATATAACTTATAATCATTATTTATACAGTCATAATCTCTTTTTTTTTATCATTTAATAATTTATCAACATTTATAATATAATCATCTGTAAATTTCTGAATTTTTTTTAATCCACGTTTTTCTACATCTAAAGAAAAACTATGTTCTTTAATTAAAATTTTATATTTCTCATTACTTTTCCTACGAACATTTCTAATCATTATTTTAATATTTTCACTTTTAGTTTTAATTTGTTTTACATATTTTTTACGTTGTTCTTCATTCATGTTCGGAATAGATATCCATAATCCATCATTATTAATAGTTAATAATAAATCCATATTAGCCATAATAATAGATTTTTCTATAAATGGAATCATAATTAAATCCCATGGTTTTACTAATAAAGTTGTGAAATTAATATTTTTAATAAATGCAATATGCTTTAATATCATAATATTATTATTATAAGTAATTTTTAAATCTTCTATTAAAGAAGCATTCAACTTACCAGCTCTAATTTTCATTAAATATTGTTTATAACTCTTTACAATGCTATTCATATCTTTTTTAATATTTATATAAAAATCATCTAACATATCACTATTATCCTTTTTTATTGTTTATTATATATTTTTGTTCCAATTTTTTCCCCATTTAAAATTTTCATAATATTATTTTTTTTCATATTTATAACATAAATTGTAATATTATGTTCCATACAAATAGATATTGCAGTTGAATCCATAATTTTTAATTTCTTTGATAAAACGTCTAAATAACTTAATTCATTATACATGATAGCACGATTATTTAATAATGGATCTTTATTAAAAACACCATCAACTTTTGTCATTTTAAACAAAATATTAGCTGAAATATCTCTTGCTCTTAATCCTGCAGCAGTATCCGTAGTACAATATGGACTACCTGTGCCTCCAGCAAAAATAACTATATTGCCGTCTTCTAAATATTTAATCGCATTACTGACAACATACGTTTCCAATATATTAGGCATATAAATAGTAGATTGAACAAAACTTATTATATTTGCTTTCAATAAAAATTCTTGTAATATTAATGCATTAATTACAGTTGCCATCATTCCTATTTTATCAGATACTAATCTATTCATACCAAGTTTATTACCATATGAACCCCTAAAAATATTTCCACCTCCTATAACTATAGCAATTTGTATTCGTTTTTTATGCAACTGAATAATTTCTAATATAACAGATGATAAAACAAAATCATTATAATTACTCTTATGAATATTACAGAATATTTCACCAGAAAGTTTTAATAATATACGTTTTACATGCATTATAAATTACTATCCATTAACATAAAAATATTTTTCATCATTATTAATGTAATAAACTATTGATATTAACATAATATTTCATAACATCTACATATACAAAAAAAAGTTCTGGAATATATTTTAATTTTAATTTAATTGATATTTGTTTTTTAAAATAAAAAATTTGCGATATTAAACTTTTATGTATATAGATATAATTTTCATTAGTATTATAAATACTATAAAAAATTTTCACACATTTTAAATCTTTAGTTAATTTAATATCTACAATTGTAATAATTGTAAATGCAAAAAATCTGATATTTATTATTTCATTTGATATGATTTTTTTAATTTCTTTAATAAGTTGTTTTTCTCTAAATGAATTCATATTTTTACTTTTCATATCATTATTCTTATTAAGTTGTATCAACATTTGATGTAACTTTGTCTTCTAACTCAAAACATTCTAATATATCACCTTTACTAATATCATTAAAATTTTTTAAACCAATGCCACATTCATATCCTGACAATACTTCCTTCACATTATCTTTAAAACGTTTTAAACTAGAAATATATCCAGTATGAATCTTCTTCCCATTACGCATAACTCTAATTTTAGCAGATCTATTAATGATACCATTTAATACGTATGATCCAGCTACTTTTTCCTTATTAATGATAATAACCATTCTAATTTCTGCTTTGCCTAAATATTTTTCTTTAATGTTTGGTTTTAATAATCCAAGCATAGCTTTTTTTATATCTGTTAATGCTTCATAAATAATCTTATAATTTCTAATTTCAACTTTTCCATTTATAGCTAAATTATTAGCTTTAGCATCTGGCTTAACATTAAAACCAATAATAATAGCTTTAGAAGCTATTGCTAAATTAACATCATTTTCAGTAATAGTGCCAACTGCTATATGAATTATATTAATACAAATTAATTCAGTTGATAATGCTGGCAACGTAGAAGAGAAGGCTTCAATAGAACCAAATACATCTGCTTTAATAATTAATTTTAATTCTATTTTGTCTTTTCTACTTGACTTATCTAAAAAATTAGTCATAGACATTTTTACTATCTTAGATAATTCTAATTCTCTTTTCTTCCTACTTCTATGCAAAACTATAATTCTTGCATCTTTTTCACTTTTTACCACATTAAATGTATCACCAGCATCAGGGATTCCAGATAATCCTAATACCTGAACAGGCATAGAAGGTCCAGCTGTTTTTATTTGTTTAAAATTAGAATCATATATTGCTCTAATACGTCCACTATATTGACCTGCAATTAAATGTTCTCCTAATTTTAATGTTCCAGATTTTACTAATAAAGTAGCCACCGGTCCTCTTCCTCTATCTAATCTGGCCTCTATAACAAATCCTTCTGGCATACTAGATGGATTAGCTTTTAATTCCCGTATTTCAGCAAGAACAGCTATGCCTTCTACAAATTCTTTAATACCAATTTTATTCAATGCAGATACTTTAAAAATTTGAACATCTCCTCCTAAATCTTCTGATATTACATTATGAGAAGTGAGTTGTTTTAATATAACATTAATATTAATATTAGGTAAATCTATTTTATTAATAGCAACAACAATTGGTACATTAGCAGCTTGTGCATGATTTATTGCTTCAATGGTTTGAGGTTTAACACCATCATTAGCAGCTATTACTAAGACTACAATATCTGTAATTTTTGCACCCCTAGATCGCATTAAAGTAAATGCAGCATGTCCTGGAGTATCTAAAAAAGTAACATTACCATGCTTTGTCTTTACAGAATAAGCTCCAATATGTTGAGTTATGCCACCAATTTCTTTAGATACAATATTTGTACTTCTAATAACATCCAAAATACTAGTTTTACCATGGTCTACATGTCCCATAACAGTTACAATAGGCGCTCTTGCAATTAAATTTTTATCATCATCATTTTTACTATGAAAAAAATTCTTTTCTATAAAATTTGTATCTTTAATTTCATAATTAAATTCCGCAGCAAGAATAGAAGCTGTATCAATATCTATTAATTGATTTATGGTCACCATCATACCCATATTCATTAATTTTACAACTAATTCACTAGCTTTAATAGACATTTTTCGAGCTAAATCACTTACAGTCACAGGACCCATAAGTTCAATAATTCTTTTATGAGCTGATGTCTTTGCTACAACAAAATCATTTAATTTATCTTTTTTTTTAGAATATTTATTAGTATTAGATAACCATAATTCATATTCTCCATCTTCTTTATTTTTCTTTTTCTTATAATCAAAGAATGATTGCTTTTTAAATGATTTCCATGACGTCTTATTCTCAGATGATGCATTGATACTTTTAACATGTTTTTGCAATGTAGATTCATGTGAAGAAATATTCTTATTTATAATGTTATATTTTTTGATATTATTATTAAAAACTCTACCTTCTCTTGCCAAACGAGCTTTTATATCCTTAGCATCTATCATTCTAACAACATTATTCTTTTTTACATAATCAATCTTATCATTTAACGATGATATTTTTTTTTGCTCAACATTTGTAAAACTTTTATTTTTATTAATATTATTATTAATCTTTAAAGTTTGTGTTGTTTTCTTAGATGTATCACAATGATTAATACTATCTTTAGCATCAGCAACATTATTTGTATTTGATATTGTCACATTGCTATCTTTTTTTCTTTTACGTAAAATAGTCTTAGGCAATATATTTTTATCTGATTTATTATTATTTACGAACCCTAACAACTTTAAAGATTCTATTTCATCAACACTATTGGAATGAGTACGTACAGCTATGCCTTTAGCATTTAATTCAGCAATAAGATCTTTATTTTCTAAATTTAATTTCTTAGCTAATTCATAAATTCGCACTTTCCCCATTTGAATATATACCCCCTTATATTAAAACAAATATATATAATCTATATATTAATTTAAAACTATAAATATATCAATATATATAATATATTGACATTAACTTTAATACAACCTCTAATATGCATATTAATGATAATTAATTTGACTTAACAACATATTTTTTAATTTTTGCAATGTCTCTAAAGATATATTAGTTTTAGAATTACAATATAGATTATTTATATCAAAATAAATATCTATTAATGTATCATATCCAAAATCCAAAATATATTTTTTTTCTATATCATTTAAAAAATTAACATTTTTAATATATAAATTAGCATCTATACTTATATTGTTTATTAAATTATCAATTAAGAAAAGAATCTTTGCCTCACGTCTATATATTGCCTTTGTTTTACTCAACTCAATCTCATTATCAATAACAACTTTTTTAGCATGTTTAATAATTAACTCAGCTTTATCAACATTTAATCCTGGTAAAGAAGCAATATATGGAATACTTAAGACACTTAACGCTTCAACAGTTTTTAATCCATGATTATATAATGTTTGTATGTCAACATCACTTAAATACTTGATTTTCTTAAATCTAGAAAAAATTATATCACGTTCCTGCAATATCTTTGTTTCAGCATGAATATTAATATTCCAACCAGTTAAATCTGTTGCTAATTGCACATTTTGTCCTCTTTTACCAATGGCTAATGAAATTTGTTCATCAGGGACAACTAAATCCATTTTACGCTCATCTTCATTTAATAAAACTTGATTAATTTCAGCTGGTAACAAAGCATTACAAACAAATACAGTAGGATCACTATTAAAAGCAATAATATCTATTTTTTCTCCCTTTAATTCTTGAATCACAGCTTGTACTCTAGAACCTTTAATACCAACACAAGTACCAACTGGATCTACATCATTATCAATAGAACGTACTGCAATTTTACTTCTAAACCCAGGTTGTCTTGCAACATTCTCAATAATTACTATGCCATCATTAATTTCTGGAACTTCTTGAGCAAATAATTTATATATAAAATTACAGTGCACTCTTGATAACACAATTTGTTCTCCTTTAGATACTTCAAATACATCTAGTACATATGCAGTAACCATATCACCTATTCTAATATTTTCCTTTATGATCTGTTCTTTAATGGGCAAAACTCCCTCTGCTCTTCCTAAATCAACAATAATATTGCCTTTTTCTAATCTTCTAGCTACTCCAGTAATTAATTCATGTTTTCTATCTTTATACTCATTAAATATAATGAAACGCTCTGCTTCATACATGCGTTGCAAAATTACCTGTTTAGCATTTTGAGCAGCAATACGACCAAAATTATCTAAACTTAATTTAATTCCCAAATCTTCACCTACAGCATTATCATTTAATCCTGGATCCATTCTCTTAGCTTCATTAAACGATATTTGAGTAATATTATTAGAAACATCTTTTACTATTTGTCGAAATTGGAATACTTCAATTTCGCCAATATTTTTATTATATCTAACTTCTAAATCAGCATCTAATCCATATTGTTTTTTTGCGACAGCAAGCATAGCTGCTTCTATAGCAGATATTAAAACTTCCTTATTAATGTTTTTCTCTTTACCAACTCTATCAACTATGGCATTTAAATTTATATCTTTTATAATCACTATTTTATTCCTATTTCATTTAAAACTATAAATGATTAAACACTAATATTCAATAATAAAAACTTAAATTATTATATTACATTTAATGTTAACTCATTATTTTTAATATTTTCTACATAATTTAATATAATATTACTTATATAGTTAAGAATTTTTTCATTTCTTTTCTTAATAACATACGGTGATTATGATTATTTAAATCTAATCTGTATTCATTAATAATTTTCATTTGAAGCATTAACCATTCATTCCATACTTCTTTACTAATATTCAAAAAAATATTATTCCCTACACTACCTGGAAACGGTTGTTGATCTAATCCCTCTTTATTCTTTTTTAATTTAATACATTTTATAATTCTCATAATATTTTCACTGATAAAATTATGTTAAATAATAATACTAACATCAATAAATGTTGAATATATAAATTTATTGACATAAATTACACTAATTATATAAAGATGTCTTCTAATATTTAACAATAAAATAAAAGAAGATAAATCTTTATATAATCAAAGCATAAAATAAGCCGGGTTCTGTATTAATTCTTATTAAATAGCAATCATTAATCTTTAAATATTGTTGCCAATATTTTTAAGCAATTAAACTTATTAAGTTTTCTTCAATAAGTTAATGAAGAAAACAAAAGATAATATAAATCTTTTAGTTTTATCTTGCACCAAGTGGGGTTTGCAATGCCATATTTATTGCTAAATATGCGGTATGCTCTTACCATACCATTTCAACCTTACATAAAAAATTAAGCGGTATATTTTCTGTTGCACTTCCTTCAAATTACTTTGATCGGTTATTAACCGACACTTTTTTACTTATGGTGCCCGGACTTTCCTCTATGATATTATAAACATATATAGCGATTACTTATTATACTTATATAATAAATAATAACATTAATCTTGTTATTTTACAAATATAAAATTTATTATTAAAAATTTATTTAGCAAATAAAGTTTTAATCATTCCTTGACTATTCACACCATGCAAAATAATATGATGTTTGTGTTTTTTTAAACATTTTATATTATATGATACTATAAAATCAAAATTTTCACATAAAAATAATAATTTATCAATAGTACATATAATTTGATGATAAAAACATACATAATTACTTATTCGATATTTATAAAAATATATAACACAATATTGATAATTTTTATATTTAATTACACCTATACCATTCATATAACTTATATTTATAGAATTAATTAATGTTTTTAATGTGTTAATAAAATATAAATTTATATTTAATCCTAAAGATAAACCTTTTGCAAAAGCTATACCAACTCTAGCACTAATAGAATAATAAAAGCCACTGCATACACAAATAAAATTAATATTTTCCAATTTAAATGCAGTTTTTTCTAAACATTTTTTTACATTTAAATATAATATTTTGTCACAATAAAATTTTTTATCAATAAATATTTCACTAATAATATTGTTGGCAATACTTAGTGCAATAACACCTCTCTTGCACGAAGTGTCAATCCATAATCCGTTGCCATAATGTCTATTAATTTTGTTTCTCATAATATTATTTTTTACTTGCATTAGTAATTTTTTATGTATTAGATTAAAAATACATCAAAAACTTCAAGGATTAACAATGATACAACATATAATACAACTAAATGATGAAAATTTTGATAATGAAATTATATATTCAAAATTACCAGCATTAGTAGATTTTTGGGCCCCTTGGTGTAATCCTTGTAAAATGATAAATCCTAACATTGAATTTTTATCAATAAAATTCAACAACATAATTAAAATAGCTAAACTTAATATAGATGACAACCCTAAAATAACAAAAAAATTCAATATTAAAACAATCCCAACTTTAATATTTTTTAAAAATCAAAAAATAATACAACAAACTATAGGAGTTTCATCAAAAGAAAATATTATACAATATATAAATCAATATTTATTACAATAACTTAAGACATTTTTCATATATATTACTTATAATGTTATACAATTATAAAAAATTTAATCCATGGTATAAACAACCATTTTTATGCATTGATATAGAAACCACTGGATTAAATCATAAAACAGATAAAATTATTGAAATAGCTTGGATATTATTTTATAGAAAAAAAATAATTTTTAAAAAAAAATATTTATGCAAAATAAAACAAAAAATACCAAAAATTATTACCAAAATAACAAAAATTACAAACACAATGCTAATCAATAAAAAACATATCAAATTTCATCTAAATGAATTTTTACAAGATTTAAATAAAGTTAATTTTATTGTTGCATATAATATTAAATTTGATATGAAATTTATAACACATGTTATGAAAAAATATAATAAATATTTGCCATCAAAATTATGGATTGATCCATATATATTTATAAAAAAAATAGATTACTATCAAAAAGGGAAAAAATTGACAGATGCCACTACTAGAAGAGGCATCTATATTAACAATGCTCATAGAGCAGAATCTGATGCCATAGCTACTGGTAATCTTCTTTATGCTTTACAACCACAAATAAATTATATAAAATTAGCTGATCTTTATAAATATCAAATTCAACTTGATAACAAACAAATGTCATATATTAAAATATCAAACTATCAAAAATAAAGAACACTTGTCATTTTAGGAGATAATTATGATTAAATTAGAACGATTGCCATTTAAAGCTAATGATTTAAAAAATTTTTTAACAGAAGAAACTATCACATATCATTATGGCAAACATCATCAAAATTATGTTAATAATTTAAATAAATTAATTAAAAATACTATTAATGCAAAAAAAACTTTAATAGAAATTATTCAAACTGAAAAAGAAGCTATTTTTAACAATGCAGCACAAATATTTAATCATACATTTTATTGGAAATCACTTTCTAATACTAGCACATTAAAACTAATTTCAGAAATAAATAATATCATTAATATGCAATATGGATCTTTTAAACAATTCAAAAATCAATTTAATAAACAAGCATTATCTTTATTCGGATCTGGATGGATATGGTTAATATATAATGATCATAAAATTAACATTCAAACAACACATAATGCAGGATGTCCAATACAAAAACAACAAAAACCATTACTTTGCTTAGATGTTTGGGAACATGCATATTATATTGATTATAGACATAATAGACTAGATTACATCAATAATTGGTGGAATTATATAAATTGGAATTTTGTAAATTATAATTTTCAAAACAAATAATTAATCATATTTATTATTGTAACAAAGCTTACATCTAGGTTCATAATTCTTTTTACTACCTATGAAAATATTATTTGTATTTCTTTTTTTTTTTTCTTTATAATTTTTACATACTAATCTTTGAGTTTTAGTAGCAGTAGAACCACAAGATATACAAACAGCATATTGTTTTGAAACTTTATCAGCAATGGCTAACAATTCACCCATAGGTCCAAATGAATTCCCTAAATAATCCTGATCCAATCCAGATGCTACAATATTGATATTCATAGATGATAATTTTTTAATTATATTAATTATATTAAAATCAAAAAATTGCACTTCATCTATACCTATTACATCAATATCATACATGTTTTTTTTACAAATATTCTCAATATCTTTAGAAGATTTAACAGTTTTAGCAAACATACTTTGTTTGGAATGACTAATAATTTTATCTGCAACACAACGATTATCTATAACCGGTTTAAATAATAAAATTTTTTTGCATGCAATCTTAGCTACCATCATTCTTCTTATTAATTTTTCTGTTTTTCCTGAAAACATAGGACCACAAATAACTTCAACTACAGCACATTTGCTATGCAAAAAACAATTATATTCCATTTGCTGCTCTTAAAAAAAACAAAAACAATATATTGATTAAAAACCATTCATCTAATTAATATGTTTATTAATATATTGTACTATACCATCATTAATACATACCGTTTTATAATTATCTTTTAAAGATATATTGCCAGATAAAAGTTCACGTTCTTTCTGCTTTAATTTTTTAACATTCATAGGAATATCTTCAATTACTGCAAAACTCATAATATTAGAATAATATTTAAAGCATATAGTACTAAGCAATATAGATGCAACTACAATAACAAACAAAATAAATATAAAAAAACTTAATATACAATTTTCCTTATTTGATACATCAGATTCAAAATTAAATAACATAATTATCCTTTAACTAAAAATTTTCAAAATCTAAAGACTCTTGTAATCTAGGATCTCCAGTTGGGATTGTTGCACATTTATTTAACACAAACAACATATAACTTATAAACAACGATAATATTCCAAACAAACATATTATATCTATCCAATGAAAATTAATATAATCATTTTCATTATGCATATAATTAGGCATAATAATCCAAAAAATATTCATATATGAAAAAAATAAAATCCAAATAGAACTAAATATTAAAACACCAATATTTCGTTTAGCATGACGTGATAATAGAAAAAAAAATGGCATAATAAAATTAGTTATAGGCATGAGATATGAAATATATTCCCACCCATGATGTAATCTATGTAAATAAAACTCAATTTCCTCTGGAATATTACCATACCAATATAACATAAATTGACTAAATGCTATATAAGCCCAAAAAATAGTAAATCCAAAAATTAATTTGCCTAAATCATGATAATGTTCTTTATTGACAATGCCTTGTTTCAAAAACATATTGTTTTGTAACCAAAATAATAAAACTGTTATAAATGATAAAGCAGACAATATATTGCCAGCAAAAAAATATATACCAAAAATAGTAGAAAACCAATGTGGTTGCAATGACATCAACCAATCAAATGATGCAAAACTAGTAGTTATCGCAAATATAATAATACTTGGAGCACTTAATTTACAAAGCTTACGAGTATTTTCTTTATTAAATCCTCCATCCTGTTGGACAGATAATTTATAAAAAACACACCCTATTATAGTCCATAATAATAAATAAATAATAGATCTTATATAAAAAAAATTCACATTTAAATAAATAGATTTTTTTATCAATATAATATCACTTAAATCTATTTTTACCCATGGGAATATAACATCTAAATTATATGCAATAGGTATACATAATATAATAAATAGAGGCATAGTATATATAATAGTTTCTGGAATACGCCTAATAACTACTGACCATCCAGCTCTACTGATATGTTGTAATAAAACAAATATCATTGATCCTAATACTATTCCTAATACTAATATATAAGCTGAAAAATACGACAATATAGCTCTATGAGAATTGTTTATATAACTAAATCCCCAAATAATCATGCATAATACGCCAAAAATGAATGAAATTAAAGGTATTTTTTTAAAATTTACTAAAAAATCATCATTTGTATATGATTTGCTAAACGATTCCATTATTAATCTCCATTGATATTTTGACTAAATTGCAATGCTTTAACATAAGCTACAATTGCCCATCTATCTCGTTCTATAATTTGTATATTATGAGAAGGCATAGTTCTAGAACCATTGCTAATAATATTAAATAGTTGTCCAAGCTTTAAATTATACATATATTCACTATGCAATGACATTGGCTTAATATGCATTTTTTCACCTACTAACCCATTCCCACTACCAGCTGCATCATGACATGGAGCACAAAAAATATTAAATCTATTCTGTCCACGTTTAATAAAACTTTCTGTAATATTTATATTGTCAGGATAATTATTCACAAAATTATTATTTACAATTCCCTTATAATAAAAATCATTTAATTTTAAATAATTTTGTGGAATAACATATTTAACTAATGGACGCATAGTCATTTTATTTGCAAACCAATCACTTTTATTATAAGGTTTATATTTAGGTTGTGTATCCATATTAGGATTCAAATGTATAGGTAATTTATACGAAGTCCATCCTCTACAACCAATAAAACATAATAACATCATTAACATACATAAATTGATCACTTTAAACATTATTATTGCTCCAACATTTCAATGATATTTGCACCTGCATCTAACAACATTTTTTTTGTTTTGATTTCATCAAACTGCTTATCATTACAATCAATAAGTATAAAAAATTTATCATCTGTAACTTTTTCAAAACGTGTAGATTCAAAAGCCCAATGATGGAAAGTAGGCAACTTATTAATAATCAACATGCCAAATGCAGCAGTTAATGCACTAAACAATACAATTACTTCAAATATAACTGGTATAAAAGCAGGTATACTAAACGTAGGTTTGCCACCAATATTTAATGGATAATCATAACAAGAAACCCATATTATAAAACCAAAAGACAAAAATAAGCCAAACAATCCTGCACTTAATACAAGCCATGGTAAATAACTAGCTTTTAATCCCATAGCTTTTTCCAATCCATGAATAGGAAATGGAGTGCATGCATCCCACTTAATATATCCAGCATCCCTAATTTTTTCACATGCATGATAAACACCAGTTGCAGAATCAAATTCAGCTAATATTCCTGTTTTTTTATTTTTATTGCAATTCATATATTTTCCTAATAACAAGTTTATTTATGAGGATTAGCCTGTGGCATAACAGATTTTACTTCAGCTATTGCTACAACAGGTAAAAATTTAATAAATAATAAAAATAAAGTAAAAAACAATCCAAAAGAACCGAATAAAAACAATCCATCAAATGTTGTTGGCACAAAATATCTCCAACTAGATGGAAGAAAATCACGATTTAATGAAGTAACAGTAATAACAAATCTTTCAAACCACATTCCAATATTAACAAAAATAGCAATTATAAAAGAACAAATAATATTAGTTCTTATCCGTTTAAACCAAAAACATTGTGGAATAATTACATTACAAGATACCATAATCCAATATGCCCAATAATAAGGCCCAAAAGCTCTATTAATGAATGCAAATGATTCATATTCATTACAAGAATACCAAGCAATAAAAAATTCCATACTATATGCATAACCTACCATCATGCCAGTAGACAAAATAATTTTATTCATATTCTCAATATGTTTCATTGTAACAATATCTTTTAATCCAAGCCACTTTCTAGCTGGCAACATTAATGTTTGCACCATAGCAAATCCAGAAAAAATAGCACCAGCTACAAAATATGGAGGAAATATTGTTGTATGCCATCCAGGCAATTGTGCAACAGCAAAATCAAAAGATACAATAGAATGAACAGATAATACAAGTGGAGCAGATAAAGCAGCTAATATCATGTATGCTTTTTCATAATGCAACCAATGTCGATATGAGCCCCTCCAACCCAATGCAAACAGACCGTATATAATTTTTTTTAATTTTTGTTTAGATCTATCCCTAAATGTAGCTAAATCAGGAATCATCCCTATATACCAAAAAACTAATGATACAGTAAAGTAAGTTCCTACAGCAAACACATCCCATAATAATGGAGATCTAAAATTAGGCCACATTCCCATTTGATTAGGTATAGGAAACATCCAATATGCAGTCCAAATTCTACCTACATGAATACCTGGAAATACTAATGCACAAATAACTGCAAAAATAGTCATAGCCTCTGCATACCTATTAATAGATGTTCTCCATTTTTGTCTAAACAAATATAAAATAGCTGAAATTAATGTTCCAGCATGACCAATGCCAACCCAAAACACAAAATTCACAATTGGCCATCCCCAATAAACAGGAGCAGTATTGCCCCAAATACCTATTCCATTCCAAATTAAATAACCGATAAGAATAAAAAACATGCACATGACTGAAAAAGACGCGCAAATACCAATTTTCCAACCTAAAGCTGATTTGTTCACTGATGTTTCAGACATCTTACATACAATATTAGTTATATTGTTAAACGAATGACCTCCACGAATCAGTTCTTCTCTATTTGTAAAATTTTCTTCTTGTACAATATCACCTCTGACATGTTGACTAGAAAATTCTTTATTAATATTTAATGTTTTTAATGCCATAATTACACCAATTTATAATTAAAATTTCTAAGTTTAGATAAATAAGATGTACGTGGTCTTACATTTAATTCATCCAACAAATCATAATTACGATTAACCATTTTTAAATTATATACTTTACTACTTTTATCATTAAGATTTCCAAAGATTATAGAATGCGTAGGACAACTCTGCGCACATGCAGGAATTACCTCTAAATCATTAATTTTAGATATATTTCTACCATCTCTTTTAATTGCAGATTTAACCTTAGATATTCTTTGCGTGCAATATGTACATTTTTCCATCACTCCACGATATCTAATAGTAACATTTGGATTTTTTTGCATTTGCAATAACCGATCACGTTCTTTATGATATTGTTCAACATATAAATCACCACTATGAGAAAAATCAAAATAATTAAATCTTCTAACTTTATATGGACAATTATTAGCACAATATCTTGTGCCAATACATCTATTATAAGCCATAGAATTTAATCCCTCTTCATCATGTACAGTGGCTGCTACAGGACATACTGGTTCACATGGTGCATTTTCACAATGCATACATGGCACTGGTTGTGATACTGTAATTGGATTATTCACATCACCAGTAAAATATCTATCAATGCGCAACCATTGCATCATTCTTCCTTTTTGCACTTCATCTTTACCTACTACAGGAATATTATTTTCAGCTTGACATGCAACTGCGCACGCATTACACCCTATACATGTATTTAAATCAATTACCATCCCCCATTTATTGCCATGATATGGCCATGATCCAGTTAATTGAATTGGCTTCATTTCTCCAGAAATATTGTCATATGACATCATAGATAATGGAACTGATTTTTCTTTTACATAATTAGGATTTTTCCTATAATAATTCAAATCAACATCTCTAGCAGGATCTCTATTAAACATATTTAAAACATCAATATCTTGAATAATTTCTCCATTCATTGCATATTGTTCTTGAGTTGATGCTAATTTTACAAAATCATTAGTTAATTTTAATACTGGACTTACAATTCTTTTTACATTATTTTTTAATAACAATCTATATGCATTAGCTCCAACATTATTCCCTATATTGCCGGACAAAGATCGTCCATATCCTAATGGTAAAATTAAAGAATAATCATTAATTCCAGGGACAACAAAGGTTGGAACATTTAGTTCTTCACCCAAATGTTTTATAGTTATTATTTGTGAATAATATGCATTACATTGTAATCTACTTTTAAGACCAATTTGTTTAGCTAATTTAGGACTAATGTATAAAGCATTACCCCATGTTAATTTCGTAATAGGATCAGGCATTTCCTGCAACCAACTTATATTAGCAAAACGCCCATCTCCAATAGAATAATCATTACATAATATAACTTCTACATTATGTAACGAAGGAGAAAACACAATAACATTACTTAATGGTTTAAAAAAAGATAACACATTATATGATAATTTTGTCTTTAATTTGTAATTAAATTTTGTAAAATTACCATTATGTATAATTGTTTTCCACTGCATAGCAGAAATAATATTAAAATAATTCATCCATGTGTTTTGTATAATATGATAAGGTTCACTTAATATATCATCTGTAAATAAAGATAAAATCTCAATTTTTGATTTACTATGATGCAACGGTGAGATCATAGGCTGAATAATACTATTTTCACCAAGATAAGACCTAACATCACCCCAACTTTCTAAAAAATGACTCTTGGGCACATGCCAAGTACATAATGATGCAGTTTCGTCATCATATAATCCTAAATGAATACTATTAGCAACTTTAGATAACGCATATGAAAAATTTAATTTTTTTGAAGAATCATAAACAGGATTAGAATCTAAAATTACTAAAGTTTGTATTTTATTTTTCATAATATCAGTATTTAAATCACATAAAGATTTCAATTTATATCTATTCCAAGAATATTCATCAACTTCCACAACTGAAAAAGTTTTACCTTTCCCCTTTATAGCTATATTTATCATATGAGACAAAGCATGAACAAGAGTAGATTGAGATTCGCCTATAACAATTAAACTATTTCCTAAATTAGCCATTATATCATTTGCTAATTCTGATATAAAATTACAATGGACATCAGAACCCTTTAATTTATTTAAAAACATATCTTTTTTAACATCAAACTCTGCAGGCCATAATAAACCCTTCTTAAATAATTCTATCATTAATGACTGCAAAACTAATGAAGATTCATCCATAGAAATTTTTATACGATGATCAGCATTAGCACCCATTACAGAATAACCTGATTCTGCTACATAAAGACGATTAACATAATTTATATCATCTGTTTTATAAACTCTCCTACGAGTAGCAAATTCATTAGCATGTCGCAAGTGTTCTGGGCCACTCATAATCATATCACTTTGCAAACTAAATATTATTTTAGCATTTTTTAAATGATATTGAACTCTTGAATTTTTTCCAAAAAATTGCATAGCTCCATTTTTAGTATTAATATATTCCATTTGATCATGTTTATACCACGAAGATAATGGGAACTGTTTATCTATTTTATTTTTTAATTTTAATAATGTTGGAGAATCATCATGATTTATTAAAAAAGCTAAATCTTTTCCTTTATTAACATGAGAATTATTAATAATGTGTAACATGTACTTTTTAAATTCTTTCCAAGTACTGCATTTTTTGACCCCATTCTCTAATCTATTTATAATATCTTTAGATCTATCTGGATCATACAATTGCAAAACACTAGACTGTGACCAAATATCACTACTACCACTATTAGATAAATGAAGTTTATTACCCTCTATCTTAGTTGGCCTGCCTTCATGACTTTCCACAACCAAGCCTAAAATATCATCTGCAGTAGACATCGCTGTAGCAAAATAATTAGCAATTCCTGGTATAATTTCTTCTGGCTGTTTCACATATGGCAAAATATTGCTTTCAGGTCTTCTACAAGCTACTCCAATACCAGCTAAAACGAATGAAGCACCCATAAGTTTTAATACACTTCTTCTATTCAAATCAAATGAAGAAGATATACAATTATCAGATAATGGTTTTGGCACATTATTAATATTAACAGATACATCACTTTTAAATGATCGCCAATATTTCGAAAAATTATACTTCTTTTCATCATTATATGTTTTCACTTTAAAACTATCCTATATATAAAATTATCTATGACAACCCGAACATCCTATAACAGGAGGATGAAAATTAACACTATTTTCATATGCATTAAAATTCCATGTATTATTATCATCAAAACACATTTCAGTAATTTTATCCATTGGTCTAACATGCAATGCAGGGTTTTTATGACAATCTAAACACCAACTCATGCTCAGAGGCTTAACCTGTTTTATTCTATCCATTTTATTAACCTCACCATGACAGCTTATACATCCAATGCCAGAATGAATATGAACAGAATGATCAAAATATACATAATCAGGCAATTTATGCACACGTACCCATTCAATTGGTACATTACTTTGAATACTATTTACTAAAATTTTAATTTTATCAGACTTAACTAATATATTATTATGACAATTCATGCATATCTGCGTAGGTGGAACTCCTGCAGCAGATGATTTCTCAACATTAAAATGACAATATCTACAATCAATATTAAGATTACCAGCATGAAGCTTATGACTATATGATATAGGTTGAACAGGTTCATAACCAACTTCTAAATGCCATGGTGAGAACCAATACGTAAAAATAAAAACCACTACTGCTAAGCTAACAAAAATACCAAATATAACATATTTAGGTATTGAATCAATCCATTTTGGGAAAATTTGTGTCATTAAACTCTCTAATTTGAATTACATTTACTTTATTTCATAAATAACTTGAAATAATGTACACTTTTTATTATTTTATTCAAGATTTATTTTGCATAAAATAACATATTACTAAAATTAATTAACACAATAAGTAATACACTTACATATAATTATTGTCTATTAATAATTTAACAGCTCTTTCTAGAGCTGCTAACATATAATCTTCAATAGTAAAAAAATCTCTAATATCACCATGTCTATCCAATAAAATCAATTTATTAAAATGATTAATATCATAATTTTTATTAAATTTATTAATTTGTTGTTTATTACTCATGTATATATGCATATTTTCAGTAACAATATAAAAAATCTGACTTTTTTTTCCAGTTAAAAAATGCCAATTATCATATAAAATATCATTTCGTTTAGCATAATCATATAAAACAAAATATGTATCAAAATCAGGATCTATAGTAATAGAAACAAAATGCATTGGTTTATATAAAAACATTTTTTTTTGTAATCTTTTCATAGCATTTATTAATTTAGGACAAATGCCTCCGCATCTAGTAAAAAAAAGATTCATTATAACAACATGATTATTTAAATATTTTGAACTAAATGTTTTTCCATATTGATCTATTAATGACCACTCTTCTTTAATTTTAAACAAAGGCGGAGGTGCAGAACGATATGAATAAGAGACTTGACGCATAATATGCAAAGAAATAATTCCTATGACAATACCCCAAAAAAAAGGATTAATAAGAATCTTCACACATTTTCTATATATATTCACAATCAAAACCTTAAATGTTAAAATTTACAACACACTTAATACTCATTATATATTAATAAATTATTATAAAACCACAAGTTATATATATATAATTTGACAAAACATAATTTAATAAATATCAATATTAAATAAACTAATATTTAATATTAACAAAAAAAACATATATGAACCAACTAAATGCAACCAAATAATACTATAATAACAATAAAACAAATTAAACATAGATATACTAAAATAAATATCATCACTTGAATTAAATTATAATCACCCAATTCATAAAAACACGAACATAATCTATTATAAATGAGAATATTGACTTTAAAAAAAACATAATATTTTATAAAACTTACTAATAATAAGATAACAAACAAAATAACATGACATATTTTACATTAAAAAATATTATTATACTTACCAAACCAATAATAACATTTACAGCAGTAATTAGCACATATATAGGGATAGCTCTTTCTGAACACAAAACGTCTTTATATGAAATATGCATTATTATAATATCTATTTTATTATTAGTATCAGGGTCTAATACTTTAAACATGTATTATGAAAGAAAATATGATAAATTAATGTTACGAACAAAAAACAGACCAATACCAAATGGAAATATAAAACCTAAAATAGCTTTAAATTTAGGATTTGCATTAATTTTTATTTCATTTGTAATGTTATTATTACATCAAAAGCATATAACCTTAATACTTGGAATAATTTCATTTATTATATATATATATATATATACACCATTAAAAAGATTGTCACATTTAGCAGTATTTATTGGAGCTATCCCAGGTGCAATGCCACCATTAATGGGATATATTTCTGCATCTAATGGAAGCATCAGCAATACTGGAATCATGCTTTTTTTTATACTATTTTTATGGCAAATACCTCACTTTTTAGCTATTGGTATTTTTAGAGGATATGAATACAAAAAAGCTGGTTATCCAATGTTAATATATAAATTTAACATCAAAACAATTAAAATAATCATCTTATTTACAACCTTATGCTTAATTATATGTTCTATTAATATATGGACATTAAATACAACAGGATTAATATATAAAATCATCAGCACAATAATTGGAACATGGTTCATAGTAATTTGCATGTATGGATTTTTTACCAATCAACATAATAAATGGGCAAAACAAATTTTTATTATATCTATCAAATATCAATTGATATTATTCAGTGCTTTGATTATAGATATTTACATATAAAAAATATCTATTATATACAATCAAAATTTATTCATTTATATGAACAATAATGATATTACTTATATTCTTATTATATATATTATTCGCTACAACATTTACAATTAGTAAAACAATAATAGAATATGCACATCCTATTTTCATCATCGGAATAAGAATGACTATAAGTGGATTTATATTAATTAGTTTTAAAATATTACAACACAAAATTAATCTTAAATTTATAAAAAACTATATTTTATATATCATAATCATTGCCTTGTTTCATATATATCTATCTTATAATTTAGAATTTATAGCATTACAGTATTTAACATCATCTAATGTTGCATTAATGTATAGCATATCACCATTCATAACAGCAATATTATCATATTTTATATTTAATGAAAAATTATCATACATGCAATATATTGGGTTATTTATAGGATTTTTAGGACTTTCTATTAACGTATATATACCTAATATAACCAATAATAATACAAATTTACATATTACATTATCAAAATATAATATAATTTTATTTTTATCAATTATATCTAGTATAATAGGTTGGATGTTAATAAAAAACATTATACAACATAAACAATCTTCTCCTATTATTATAAATGGAGTTGCAATGTTAATTGGCGGGATTTTATCATTAATAACATATTTCTACTATAATTTATCAAAACCATTGACATATAATTACAATATTAACATTAATACATTTATTATACATTTAATATTACTGATTATTATTGCAAATATTATATGTTTAAACTTATATAGCTTTTTACTAAAAAAAACTAGTGCAACATTTCTATCTTTAGCAGGATATACATGTCCATTATTTACAGCGATATTTAGCTACATATGGTTAAATGAATACATATCTCAATATTTTATTTTATCATTTATCATAATTATAATTGGTGTTTATATATTTAATAAAAATTAGATGTTAAAATATCATAATTAAAGATTTAAATTAGATGTCAATGATTTCATATGTATTGAGCTTTCTTTCTTAGCTTTATTCAAAGCATCATTAAAAGCTGCTATCAGCAAATCTTCTAAAAATTTAATTTCTTTTTTATTGACAATATTATGATCAATTTTTAAATTTAATATTTCAAATTGTCCATTCATACTAATAGATACCATATCTCCGCCAGATGTGCCATTTACAATAATATCTTTTAATTTATTTTGAAACTCATTTTGCATATAACTAGCTTGTTTTATCATATCAATCATTTTTTTTGGATCAAACATTTAATAATACCTCATTTAAAAATTTATAAATAATATATTTATATACATATCATAATCATGTTTATTATATAAATCAATTTTAACTTCAAAAATAAAAAATTTTAAAAACAATTATCATAAAACTTAATTATTAAAAAAAATGTCTTTAATTTTATACATATTTAATAATTTAAAACAAAATATTAAACTAACAAAAATACCACCAAAATGAGATGAACTAGATATGTTATCGAACACTAAAATAAACACTATTTCAATCAATATACTTAATATAGATAATTCTTTACCACTAATTGGGAAAAAATTAAATAAATACATTACATTATCAGAAAAATGAAACCCCCAAGATATTAATAACCCTATACTTGCAGCAGAAAATCCAATAACTGGAAATACTGAAAATTGCATTAAATATGCAAAACATACAAATAAACTTCCACTAAATATAGAACATAAAATAAAAAATAAAAATTTATATTTACCCCATTTTAATTCTAATTTAATACCAAACAATAATAATAATAAGATGTTTGATAATAAATGAAATATATTATCTAAATTATGCAACATAGCATATGTCAAACAACGCCATAATTGCATTTTATGCACAACAAGATATGGATCTAAAATTAACAAATCATAAAATACAAATCCTAAATGCAAATATTCCATCAACATAAATATAACATATAACATAACAAGAATTATAAATAAACTACATGTACATATAGGAATATTATAAAATTTATATATTAATTGTTTAAATATCATAATCAATTAAAATCCTTTTAAAATATCAAAATATTACTTTAAAAATTACTTTTTAATAGTATATAATTAATATAATTATTTTGCATAGAGATTTTTATTCCGGAGATAAACATGAATAAATATCCAATTACACTTGATGGATTCAATAATATTAAAAATAAATTACATGAATTAAAAACAAAAACAAGACCTCAAATTATTAATGCTATTAAAATTGCAAGAGAACATGGAGATCTTTCAGAAAATGCAGAATACCATGCAGCAAAAGACAAACAAGGATTTATAGAAGCTAAAATTAGAAATTTAGAAACTAAAATTATACACGCACAAGTTATTGATATATCTAAATTATCAGGCAATAAAATTCTATTCGGCGCAACAATTACTGCTTATGATTTTCATAAAAATGCCAATTATACTTGGCAATTAGTTGGTGAAGAAGAAATAGATATAAAGCAAAAAAAATTTAGTATTAATTCGCCTATAGCACAAGCATTTATTGGCAAAAAGATCGGTGATTTCATTTATGTTAATACACCAATAGGAGAAAAAAAATTTCAAATCAAACATATTGAATTTAAATAAAAAATATATTGCTATATCATTATAAATGATATATATATATAATGTGATATTTTAAATGCACTAATAATATGAGAGTTAATTTATGTCAAATAATAATATATTATATAATTTTATTAATGGTAAATTCAAACAATCTAATGGAAATAAAACATATACAATTAAAAACCCATCTACAAATGAATATTTAGCTGAAGTTCCAATATCTACATACACAGATGTAAATAATGCTGTAAATGCAGCCAAAACAGCTTTTAATACATGGTCAAATACACCAATCACAGAAAGAATACAATACTTATTTAAAATCAAACATATATTAAATGAAAACATACACAATATAGCACGACATATATCTATAGAGAATGGTAAAACTATTCAAGAATCAATATTAAGTATACAAAGAGGCATAGAAAATATTGATCACGCTATTGGAGCTACATCATTAATTATGGGGAAAAACATTGCTAACATTGCATATCAAATAAATACATATACTATGCGTCAATCTATAGGAGTATTTGCAGCTATTACACCATACAATTTTCCTGCCATGATAGCATTTTGGTTTTGGCCATATGCTATAGCATTTGGTAATACATTTATATTAAAACCATCAGAACAAGTATCTACAACTCAAAACCTGATATTCCAATTAATACAATCAGCTAATTTACCACAAGGTGTTTTAAATTTAATTCATGGAGATAAAATCACTGTTAAACATTTAATAAAACATCCTGACATTAATGGCATATCTTTTGTTGGATCAAGTCAAACTGCTAAAGTAATATATAATGAATCAATTAAAAACAATAAAAAAATTCAAGCTTTTGGTGGAGGCAATAATTATGCCATCATCATGCCTGATGCAAATAAAGAAAAGAGTATATCTAACATTATAAGCAGTGCTTTCGGATGTGCAGGACAAAGATGTTTAGCAATTAGTCAACTAATTATGATTGATTCAGCATATGATAAATATATTGATTATTTAATTCAAAAAACCAAAAGATTAAATATAGGTAATAGTTTAAATAAAAATACAGATTTAGGACCTATTATTTCTGAAATACATAAAAATAATATATGCAAACATATTGAAGATGGAATTAAAGAAGGTGCCAAAATACTATTAGATGGAAGAAACATCTATAATAATAAATTTAAAACAAATAATTTTTTAGGTCCTACTATTCTTGATAATATTAATCCTAATATGAAAATTACAAAAAATGAAATATTTGGACCTGTACTTAATATAATAAAATTACAAAATCTTGATCAAGCCATTAATATTATTAATAATTGCAAATTTGCTAACGCTACAACAATATTTACTTCTAATGGATATACTGCTAGAAAATTTGAAAATAAAGTTAATATAGAAATGATAGGAATTAATATTGGAATTGCTGCACCTATGGCATTATTTCCTTTTGGAGGATCTAAACAAAGTTTCTTTGGCGATATAAAAACAAATGGAGATCAAGCTATAAATTTTTTTACAAAAAATAAAATTATTACATCCAGATGGTTCTAAAAGGATATATATGAAAAAAATATTATGTGGTATAATACAAGCAAGTAATCCAATAAATGATGTGGACATTAACATCAGTGTTATCAAACAAGCTATGTTTGATAAACATTTACCAATTATTATAGAAGCAGGGAAAAAAAACATACAAATATTATGTTTACAAGAATTGTTTAATAGTCCATATTTTTGTCCTAGTCAAGACACAAAATGGTATAATTTAGCAGAACCAATACCTGGACCGACTACTAAAATATTGTCAAAATATGCTAAAAAATACAATATGGTTATTATTATTCCCATGTATGAAATGACTATGCCAGGAGTATACTATAATAGTGCTGCTATTATAGATGCCGATGGATCATATTTAGGAAAATATAGAAAAAATCATATACCTCATACAAATGGTTTTTGGGAAAAATTTTTTTTTAAACCAGGAAATTTAGGATATCCAGTATTCAATACTAAATATGCTAAAATTGGTGTTTACATATGTTATGATAGACATTTCCCAGAAGGAGCAAGAATTTTAGGATTGAATGGAGCAGAAATTGTCTTCAATCCTTCTGCAACAACTAATAACTTATCCAAATATTTATGGCATCTAGAACAACCAGCACATGCAATAGCTAATGGATATTTTATGGGATGCATCAATAGAATAGGAAAAGAAAAGCCTTGGAATATAGGAGAATTTTATGGATCTAGTTATTTCGTAGATCCAAAAGGTTCAATAATTACATCTGGATCAACAAATCAAGATGAACTAATTATAGCAACATTAGATTTCCATATGATACATAAAACTCGTAACATATGGCAATTTTATCGAGACAGAAGACCAGAAACGTATTCAAAAATTATTGAATTATAATAAATTAAAAGGAAATATGTATTATGAAAATACTTATAAAAAATGGAAAAATAATAAATTATGATAAAATAATATATGCAGATATATTAATAGAAAATGATAAAATAAAAAAAATAAATAATTCTATTGACATCAAAACAGACAAAACTATAGATGCTAAAGGAAAATATATTATTCCAGGAGGTGTTGATGTTCATACTCATCTAGATATGCCATTTGGTGGAACAACGTCATCAGATGACTTTAAAACTGGTACAATAGCAGCAGCTTTAGGTGGTACAACATCTATTATAGATTTTGCTATTCAATCAAAAAACTATACTCTTCATCAAACAATAGATACATGGATGAAAAAAGCACATAACAAATCAGTTATAGATTATGGTTTTCATTGTATATTAAAAACATTTAATGAGAAAATACAAGAAGAAATGAGCATGCTGGTCAATGAAGGCATAACTAGTTTTAAACTATTTACTGCCTATCCAAAAGTTTTCATGATGGACGACGGCAATATTTTTAAAGTCATGCAAC
Source organism: uncultured Myxococcales bacterium (assembly GCA_964385015.1). Classification (GTDB taxonomy): domain Bacteria; phylum Myxococcota; class UBA727; order UBA727; family JABDBI01; genus CAYLLS01. The sequence continues at coordinate 313,511 of CAYLLS010000001.1, forward strand.
ATGCTGGAAAAATTGGTGCAAGTGTTAGCATACATGCAGAAAACGGTCATATCATAGAAGTATTAACAGAACAAGCCATAAAACAAGGCAAAACATCTCCTAAATATCATGCAATTACTAGGCCTCCACAAACAGAAGCTGAAGCTATTCATAGAGTAATTACTATTGCTGATATAGCAGAAGTACCAGTCTATATAGTACATTTGTCATCATCAGAAGGATTAGACGAAATTAAATATGCAAAATATAAAAACAAAATAGTTTTTGCAGAAACATGCCCACAATATTTATTATTATCTGACAAATGCTACAATGAACCAAAATTTCATGGAGCTAAATATGTAATGAGTCCACCATTAAGAAATGTAGCTAGACAAGAAGAATTATGGAATGGATTAAATCAAAATTATATTCATACAATTGCAACAGATCATTGTCCATTTTTCTTTAAAAAACAAAAAGAACTAGGATTAAATAATTTTACTAAAATTCCTAATGGCATACCATCCATAGAAACAAGAATAAGTTTAATATATCACTATGGAGTATTAACACAAAAAATCTCATTAACAAAATGGATTGACCTTATTGCAACACAACCTGCAAAATTATTTGGATTATATCCGAAAAAAGGCATAATTAAAATTAATGCAGATGCAGATATTGTTTTATTTAATCCTAATAAAAAACATATTTTAAATCATAATAATTTACATATGAATACTGATTATAGTCCTTATCAGGGATCACAGATAACAGGGACAATAGACACTGTTATAATGAGGGGGAAAATCATAGTAAAAAATCAACAATTCATTGGTGCTTTAGGATATGGAAAATTTTTAAAAAGAAATAAAAATAGCATGCATTTATTGTCATAAATATATAAAAATATGAAAACACATAACATAAAATCCACAAATTTCAATAATACAAATGATATATCAAATCAAATTTATAAAGATCACAAAAAATTTATTTTCCCATGTGTATTAAACTATTATCAAAAACCTATTATTATTAAAAAAGCTAAAAATTTAACTATTACAGATATTAATAATAAAGAATATTTAGATTTTTTTGGAGGCATCGTAACTATATCATTAAATCACTGTAATGACGAATTAAATAAAAATATTATTAAACAAATAAACACTTTAGGACATACTTCAACTTTATATATTACAAATAATGCTATAAATGTAGCTAAGCAATTAAGCAAGTTAACTCCTGGACAATCAAAAAAATGTTTTTTCTCTAATAGTGGAACTGAAGCTAATGAGACAGCTATTATGTTAGCTAAAATATATACACAATGTAATGATATTATAGCATTAAGACATGGATACTCTGGCAGATCACAACTTACTACAGATATAACAGGCAACAAATCATGGAAATTATTAGATACAATAACTCCAGGAATTAAACATGCTCATGCTCCATATTGTTACAGATGTCCTATGAAATTAACTTATCCTGCTTGTAATCTACAATGCGCACACGATATAAAAGAATTAATTGAAACAGCAACTTGTGGAAAAATAGCAGCATTTTTAGCAGAACCAATACAAGGAGTAGGTGGATTTATTGTTCCACCAGACGATTATTTTCAAACTGCCATAAAAATTATAAGAAATTATGGTGGTGTATTTATATGTGATGAAGTACAAACAGGACTAGGAAGAACTGGAAAATTCTGGCTCGGAATAGAACATAATAATATCAATCCAGAAATTATAACTATGGCTAAAGGCCTAGCAAATGGATTTCCAGCAGCAGTCACTATAGCTGACACAAAAATAGCTAATGTATTTACAGGGCTATCTATTTCAACTTTTGGTGGAAATCCTATATCCATGGCAGCAATTAATTCAACATTAAATATTATACAAAAAGAAAATTTATTATATAAATCTTTTAAATTAGGAAATTATTTTTTAAATGCAATAAAAGAAATGCAAATACATAATAAATTTATAGGTGATGTAAGAGGCAAAGGACTAATGCTTGCTATTGAATTAGTAGAAAATAAACTAACAAAAGAACCATCACCTCACAAAACAAATCTACTAATGGAATATTGTAAAAATGAAGGTATTTTATTAGGTAAAGGTGGACTTTATAACAATGTAATTCGCATAGCTCCTCCTATGTTAATTTCAAAAAATGACATTGATTTTGCCTTAAAAAAAATAGAAATATCTTTAAATAAAATACAATGATAATATAATATACTAGGCAAAACATATGGATAACATATTAACAAATAAAGATTTAAAACCTACAGAAAATCAAGATAGAACTTGGTCAAAATGGAATATAACAGCATTATGGATAGGCATGTCTATTAGCATTCCAACTTACACATTAGCTAGTAGTATGATAGATCAAGGATGGTCTTGGCAAGCTACTATCACTTCAATTACAATGGGCAATATTATAGTATTAATACCTATGTTGCTTAATGCACATCCAGGAACAAAATACGGAATTCCATTTCCAGTATTATTACGTTCATCTTTTGGCATTTTTGGAGCAAACATACCAGCATTAATAAGAGCACTAGTAGCATGTGGTTGGTTTGGCATACAAACATGGATTGGAGGTTCAGCAACATATAAAATATTAATACATATATTACCACATGAAATTACCAAATATGATTATATAACATACTTAAACATTACCACCCTTGAACTTTTATGTTTTTTGTGTTTTTGGACATTGCAATTAATCATTATAAATTTTGGAATGAAATCTATTAAAATTGTAGAAAACATAGCAGCTCCATTACTGATTCTTATGGGATTATCTTTGTTTATTTTAACATGGTATTATATAGGTAATATCAAAATTATTATTACAAATTTATCTCCAGTAACAAAAAATTTTTCTAGTGCTATTTGGGGTGCTGGATTAACATGTGGAGTGGGTTTTTGGGGAACTTTAGCCTTAAATATTCCTGATTTCTCCAGATATGCCAAATCACAAAAAGAACAAATAATAGGACAAATCATAGGTCTGGTCCCAACTATGACAACATTTGCATTTATTGGTGCTATGATAACGAATGCCACTATATTTATTTTTGGATCACGCATATCAGATCCAATAATTGTATTGAATAAAATGACTAATAATTCATTTATATCGATAATAACTATGATATGTATTATGATAGCAACTTTAACTACAAATCTTGCAGCTAATGTAGTTTCTCCTGCAAATGATTTTTCTAATTTAAATCCAAAAAAAATTTCATTTAAAACAGGAGCATTTATAACATCTATTTTAGGGATATTGATTATGCCATGGAATATATATAATAACACATCACAATATTTATTTACATGGTTAGTTGGATGTGGTGCTATGTTAGGAGCAATTGGTGGTATTATGATTGCAGATTATTTTATTTTAAAAAAATGCAAACTTAATATACCACAATTATATAAACAAGAAAGTATTTATAAATATAAACATGGATTTAATATAAAAGCTATGTTATCATTAATATTAGGAATATCAGTTAGTATACCAGGATTCTTATCAGCATTAAATATTATACATACACATGCTATATTTCATGCCATATATGAACGAGCATGGTTTGTAGGATTTTTTATATCTGGCATATCATTTATTATATTCAACTATAATAAAAATAATCATTAAATAATATTATTATATATATTATTGAAAGTAATACATTTTTTTTAAACATAAAAAATTAAATTTATCACATAAATTCAATAGTTTAATTTTACATATATTGGTGCTTTTAAAATTATTTATATCAATCAATAATGGAACATCACAATTAATCGTAATTAACTCTTTACTTAAATATGCATAATTTATAAATAATACAATTTCTTTACTTAATATATTTACTTTTATATAATTAATATGTTTAAAAATACTATCTAAAGAACCATATTTTTTCACTAACATCATTGCTGTCATTAAACCAACACCAGGAATACCTGGAATATTATCCGATCTATCTCCAGCTAATGCTAATATATCAACAACATATTTAGGGATAACACCAAACTTATAAATAACATCTTTCATTGTAATAAATTTTTTTTTATAATTATAAAATATAATATTATTACTCAACAAATATATATTATCATCTATTAATTGCATAAAATCTTTATCAGATGTTACAATAATTGATTGATAACCATAAGAAACACACTGTTTCGCTATAGAACCAATAATGTCATCAGCTTCATATCCTTTTTTAATACATATAGAAATATTAAATATTTTTATTATTTCATTAATAAAATTTAATTGAGTAATTAATTCTAATGGCATTGATGTGCGACTAGCTTTATAAGCATTATAAATTTTACTACGAAAATTTTTATAATGTGAATCTAATACAATAACAATATAATTAGGATTATATTTATTTAATAAGTTAATTAACATACACATAAAACCATATACAGCATTAATTAATATATTATTATGATAATATAACAATGATATACCATAATATACTTTAAAAATATAAATTGATGCATCTATAATAAAAATTTTACGACGATGTTGTAAATCATTAAACATCTACTTTTGCTCACTTAAACATAATAAAATTATTACTGAAAAATTAATTTGTGCAAATTTAATAAATCATTAGGTAAATTAGACATAAATTGAATTTTTTCATTAGTTCTAGGATGAATAAATTCAATTTTACTAGAATGTAAAGCATGACGAGTTAATTGCAAAATTTTATTTTTTATATTAAAATTCATAATTTTATTAATCGATGATTTGTTGCCATATATATAATCTCCTAATACAGGATGTCCGATATCAGACAATTGCACTCTAATCTGATGTGTTTTACCAGTAACCAAATCTACTAACAATTCACTAATTCCACAACATTGTTGTATTACACTAAAATGAGATATAGCATTTCTTTTATATAAATGTATTTGATCAGCATCAACTTTAGTAGTAAATTTTCTAAAATTATAATCATCTCTTCTATGAAATGTATGTAACGTGAAATTATCCTTTTTAAAATAACCAAAACAAAAAACATGATATTCTTTTTTTACTTTATGATTTTTAAAATATGAAATTAATTTTTTATATGCAAAATCATTTCTTGCACAAATCATTAACCCAGAAGTATTCATATCTAATCTATGTACAATACCTGGTCTTGAATATAAATTAACTTTTAATTTTGGAGCATAATATAATAAAGCATTAGATAAAGTACCATAATTATGACTAACACTTGGATGAATAACCATCCCTGCTTTTTTATTAATAATCATAATATCATCATCCATAAATATAATATTCAAATTTAAATTTTCAGCTTGAATTTTATTATGTTTCATAGGAATCAAAATTGTTAATTCCTCATTACCTTTTAATTTATAATTAGATTTTAAAGATTGTTCATATAACATTACATAACGTTTATTAATTAATTTCTGTATAAAAGAACGAGATAATCCATTTAAAACTATCATTAAAAAAAGATCTAACCTTTGATGTTTATTATTTATATCAACTTTAATATTAATTTTACTCAACATTTCCCAACATATAATGAAAAAAATTATATTAACATAATTCATTACATTTACAAATATTAACATTCTAATATTGATATATTAATTAATTATTAGTTTAATATAATCATTATCAAATTATTACAAAATAATATTATCAAATTATAACAATATTTTTATATATAATGGATATATGTAATGAATAAAAAAAATAATAAAATAATAAAAATTCGTATTCTCATTTTATGTACAATAGCTATATTACTTTTTTTTAACTATGGTCTATCAAGAAATGCTATAGATTCTTTGTTTTTAGAAAATCTTTCAAGTACAAATCTCCCTACAGCCTGGTTGTTAACTGGCATATCATCTGTATTAATTATGATGATATATAACAAATATAATATTAAAATATCTCTATTAAAATTATTTTCAATATCATCTCTTATATGTGGACTTATTTTAACTATATTACTGATTTGCTTACATTATAAAATTACATATACAACATATGCATTATATATATGGAAAGAAATTCATATAGTTCTATTAGTAGAAATATTTTGGAGTTTTGCTGATATTACGTTTTCTATAAAACTTGCCAAATGGATTTATGGATTATTTATGTTAATGGGATCAATCGGAGCAATAACAGGTAGCTTAATGATCAATCCTTTAGTTAACTATGTTGGAACATTAAATTCATTATGGTTTCTACTACCTATCTTTCTATCATGTTATATCATTACTTATATTGCATCATTATTTATAGATAATAAAGTTAATATTACAACAAAAAAAACAACAATACAATTAATACAAAACATTAAATTAATAAAAAAAAGTAAATATTTATTTCCATTACTAGGAATTGTTTTTATCACACAAATTTCTATAACATTTATTGATTATGAATATAATACATTTATACAACATGCTTATCCAATTTTAGATATTAGAACTGGTGTAATGGGTAAAATACATGCTATATTAGATAGTCTATCTATCATTTTTCAATTTATATCTGGATTAATAATTAATATACTTAAAATAAGAGGAACAATTATAGCTATACCATCTATAGTAGCTTGCCTATCATTAATGTTTATTAGTATTCCAAATTTAACTTTTATAATAATTACAAGAATAATTACTAAAAGTTTAGATTATTCTATTTTTAAAATCACAAAAGAAATTTTATATATTCCACTAAGTAAAAAAGAAAAAACACAAGGCAAAGCATTTATAGACATTATGATGTATAGAATAGGGAAAGCTATATCATCATTGATTTTAATATGGATATTTTATTTTCATATAATAAAAAACACTATATATTTAGCATTTTCATTTCAAATAATATGGATAATATTAGCAATTACAATATCTAAACGTTATTAAATTATTAATTATATGCTCAATATATTACACATTATCTTACATAACAATATTTAATTCCTTCAAAGATTTAATATCAATATGACTTGGAGCTCCAGTTAATAAATCATACCCAGTTTGACTTTTAGGGAAAGCTATAACATCACGAATATTATCACTATTACATAATAACATACATAATCTATCTAAACCTAATGCTATTCCACCATGCGGAGGAGTTCCAAACATCATAGATTTTAAAAAAAATCCAAATTTTTTTTCTTGTTCTTTTATAGAAAGTCCTAAAATATCAAAAATTTTCTTTTGCATATTATAATCATAAATACGCATAGAGCCTCCACCTATTTCACAACCATTAATAACCAAATCATATGCTACAGCAGTACATGACTCTGGATTACTATATAAATTTTTCTTATCATTAATAGATGGCAAAGTAAACGGATGATGCATAGAAGAATAGACATTAGTATTTTTATCAACCTTAAATAAAGGAAATTTATTTATCCATAATGCTTTCCAAGATGATTCATTAATTAGATTAAAATACCGTCCTAAATATAAACGTAATTTATTTAATATATTATATACCACATTAGCATTACCAAATTGAAATAAAATCATATCTCCATGATTAGCATTACACATTTTATTTATAATACATGAATATTTTACACTAATAAATTTACTTAATGGTGATTGTAACCATTTGCCATTAATGTTATCAACCTTAGCACTAGCTAACCCACTTCCACCATTATCTATAACTATTTTTTCTAAATTTTTCATTAACGTTCTAGATACATTATACTTGTATGGAATAATCATTACTTTAATAATTTCATTTTTTAATAAAATTTGTTTAAAAAATGGAACATCAATACACTTAAATGATCTTATTGTATCAGTTAAATCATAATGTAATAAACCGAATCTAATATCTGGCTTATCTGTGCTATAACGTATCATTGCGTCTTTATAACTCATAACACAAAAGTTCTCATCTAATTTAACATTAATAAGATTATTAAATATATCATAAATTAATTTTTCACAATATTTCATAATTATATTTTCTGTTACAAAACTCATTTCTATATCAATTTGTGTAAATTCTGGTTGTCTATTACCACGCAAATCTTCATCTCTGCAACATTTGACAATTTGAAAATAACGATCAAAACCAGCCATCATAAACATTTGTTTAAATAATTGTGGACTTTCTGCTAAAGCAAAAAATAAACCATTTTGTAATCTTGATGGAACAACAAAATTTCTAGCCCCTCCAGGTGTATATTTAATCATTAATGGAGTTTCAATATCTAAAAAATTATGTTTATAAAAGTAATTTCTTACTATTTGTGTAATTTTATGTCTTAACATAAAATTATATTGCATCTTTTTTCTTCTTAAATCTAATATTCTATATCGCAAACGTTTATCTTCATGCGCATTACATTTGCCATTAACCTGAAATGGAAGAGTACAAGACTTATTAAAAACATGAAATTCAATGATATTAACTTCTATACATCCAGTATCAAATTTATTATTAGCTAATCCACCATTAATTAATCTATCTTCAACCATCCCTTTAACTCCAATACACCATTCATTTCTAATTTTACTAGATTCGTTATATAACTCATGATTATATTCAGCTTTACAAACTATTTGTGTAATGCCATAACGATCTCTTAAATCAATAAAATTACAACTTCCATGATTTCTAAAACTATTAACCCATCCACATAATACTACACTTTTCCCTACATCGCATAATCTCAAATCATTACAAGTATGAGTTCTTTTGTTATTATATAAAAAATCAAACATATACTAATTCCCTATTTTATATCATTATAGTTTTAATTAAGGTTCCCTTCTTAATAACAGATAATTTATTATCTAACCAACAAATCATATTAGATTTACTCATAGCAAATAACATATGAGATCCTTGATTATTTAAAATCATAATATTATTATTATCTAATAATTTAGCTTGTAAAAATTGATCTATATTAGTTGTTCTAACAAAATCATGATCAATTTTCCTAAAAATCCATTTTATACCAAATTTTTCCTTATGCATAACATATAAACATTGTTTAATAAATATATTAGTCATAGTATATGCAGCTACAGGATTTCCAGGTAATCCAAAAATAGGTTTTTCATAAAAACTACCAAAATACAATGGTTTCCCTGGGCGCCATAACCCTCTATAAAATAATTGTTTTATTCCTAACTCTTTAAATACATTTCTTGTAAAATCAAATTTACCAACTGATATACCACCTACAACAATAATCATATCTACATTACTAATATTATTTATATCATGTTTAATTTTATGAAAATTATCTTCAATTTTTTTTAAATGCATAACTGTTGCACCAAATTTTTGCATTAATAACTTAACAATTGGACCACTACAATAATATACCTTATTTTCTTGTAATGGTTTACCTGGATATATTAATTCAGATCCTGTTGCAATAATATAAATTTTTGGTTTCTTATATACTTTAATTTTATTAATTCCCAATGCCAATAATAAACCTAAATGCCTAACATCTAATTGAGTTCCTGATTCAATAACTTTTTCACCTAATTTTACATCTTCTCCAGATAATCTTATATTTTGATATTTTTTAACTTGACTAATAATTTTAATATAAACATTATTGTGAATAACATCTTCTTTTTTTACAATAACATCAATACCATGTGGAACTTGTGCTCCAGTCATAATAGATACACAACAATTTAAATCAATATTATGAGGTATTTTGCCACCAGCTGCAATTTCAGCATGAATAAATAATCTTTTATTCTTATTTAAATTCAAAAAATTTTTATATGAAAATCCAAACCCATCTACTGCAGCATTATTAAAATTAGGCAACATAATAGGTGCAATAATATCCTCTGCTATAATACATTTATAACATAATATAACTGATTTAATTTCCATATCTAAATAATAATTAAAATTTAAAATTACTTTTAAAGCATCATTAACACTAATCATAAAAATACTCTCACATAAATAATATAAATATTTAATTTACATAATATTAATCAAATCATTTTCATCATCTAACATAGTTACTTCATAATTAATATCATTTACATTTGTAATTTTAGAATTTTTACCACATAATATACAATTATCATCTTTATAATTATTCAATTTATAAAACTCATTGTCTAATAAATTAAACCACATTGTTTCATTATAATTAATTATATTATATCCTAAAAAATATTTAATAGCTTCATTGGCTTGATAAAGACCCAAAATACCTGGAGTGACTCCAATGACTCCAACATCATCACAAGAATTAATACACGATTTTTGATATAAATTCCCCCAATAACATCTTAAACATGGACTTTTACCAGGATAAAAAAAATCAATTTGTCCTTCAAATTTATAAATACTAGCTCTAATAAGATGTTTATTATTTAAATAAGATAAATCATTTATTAAAAATTTAGATTTAAAATTATCAGTACAATCTAAAATTAAATCATAATTATTAAAAATTTTTTCACCATTTCCATTATTAATAAATTCATTATATATAGATATATCAACAAAAGGATTTAATTCTGATATAAACTTAGCAGCCATAACTGTTTTTAAATTTTTACAATCATTAAACTTATATATGCTTTGTCTATGTAAATTACTAACTTCTATTAAATCCCCATCACAAATACCAATTTTACCAATACCAGCAGCAGCTAAATACTGCAAGGCAACACATCCTAAAGCCCCAGCACCTATTACTAGTATACTAGCTAAATTTAATTTTGTTTGTCCTATTGTTTTAATTAATTTATTTTGTTTATAATAAAATATTTTTTTTTCATGCATACGATTAATATCATTATCATTAATCCAATTAAAACTTTTATCATTATAAACTTCTTTTTTCCAAATAGGTAATTTTTTTTTTAATTCATTAATGATATATAAACACGCATAAAAAGCATTCTTTCTATGTACAGATGCCACACCTAACCAAACAGCTACATCTCCAACAATTAATTTGCCAACCCTATGAGCACTAACAACTTTAATTATTTTAAAAGAAGACTTAATACTATGAATAATATCATTTAATATCATTATAGATAATGCTTCATCACCTTCATAATATAAATAATCTACATATTTACTTCTATTCTTGAAACGTACTCTACCTTCAAATATGACAAAACCACCACAATTTAAATTATATAATAATGATCTTAATTTATGGATATCCAATGGATCATTACATAATGAAAATTTTAACATGATATTAACCTCCAGAGACAGGAGGTAAAAATATTACATCATCTTTATCTTTTAATTTATAATCCCATGATACAAATATATTATTTATTAATACTCTTAAATTTGATTTATCATAACTAAAATTATATTTATGTTTTAGATGATTATATAAATCACTTACATTATGCATTTGAATATATATTCTCTCTTTACCCAATCCTCTAGTTTCACGCATAGCTGCAAAATATTTGATATTATAATAACATCCTATATTATTTTTATTTAATGACAACTTAGCTTTCTTCATTTCATCTGGAAAATTTACATTGCTGAGCCATGATAATTCTTTAGGTATTATTTTTTTTACATTCAATTTATGTATAATTTCTTTTGGACAAATAATATTATTTGACCAAAATTCTAATAACTTTATAAATGATCTAGATTCATAAATAGCACTAAGTGGTTCAAGTGCATTTCTTTTTGTATTAACAAATGATGTAACATCAGCATCTTTATCACGACTATTAACTAACATTTTTAATGCTTCTTTATTAAAAAAAGGCATATCACATGCTAATACTAACCATGCAACATTATTATATTTTTTCATAGCAGATAAAATACCAGTTAACGGTCCAAATGACGGATGAAAACAATCATCAATACATAAAGAATCTTGAACTTTAATAGAAAACATTGATGTAGAAACATATACATTATCACAATAATCAGACATCATATCATAACAATATTTCCATTGTTCTTTTTTATGAAAATATAAAGTTGCTTTGTCTTCTTTCATTCTTTCACTTTTGCCACCAATTAATACTAACCCATATAATAAATCATTATTTTTGTTCAAAATCACTTTTGCCACCAGTTTTCTTTATTAAATATATTTTCTTAATCATAATATTATGAGACATATATTTACACATATCATAAAATGTTAAACTAGCTATAGTAACTGCCATCAAAGCTTCCATCTCTACACCTGTTTTTTCATATGCTTTAACTTCACAATCAAACAATAGAGTTTTATCTATATTAAATTTAGTTGAAATACTACACTTATCTATCATTAATATATGACAAAATGGAATTAATGATGAAGTTTTTTTAGATGCCATAATACCAGCCATAATAGATGTACTAATAACAGGGCCTTTTACACTAATAATTTCATTATTACAAATTTTATTCCAAATTACATCAGGCAACTGTATAATAGATTTAGATCTAGCATATCTATAAGTATTTTTTTTATAACTCACATCTACCATAGTTAACTTATTATTTTCTTTTCCAATAGTAATATTATTTATAAATTTATTTGTCATAACATATTTCCAACAAATTGTGTTTCAACCACCTATTTGATGCATTTCTATAGCTTTATTACTTAAATCATTAACTTGTTCTCTTAATTCAGAATATCTATTATTTCTCATTAACCATACATTATAAATCCATTTTTTTATTATTTCATTATTACTCGTAGATCTTAATTGAGCTTTAAGATTATAACTATTAGATCCAAATAAACAAGTATATATCTTTCCATCAGAGGATAATCTTAACCTAGAACAAAATTTGCAAAATGGTTTAGAAATAGATGATATAAAACCTATTTCACCAGAACCATCAAAATAAGAAAATCTTTCAGATACTTCCGAAATATAATTTCTTGCAATTTTTCTTATAGGCATAACAGAATTAATTTTTTTTAATATATTAGTTGATATGACAACATATTTTTTTTGCCAATTATTATAATTTCCAACATCCATAAATTCAATAAATCTAACAATATGTCCACTCCCTTTAAAATAACGAACAAGATTTAAAATAGAAACATCATTAATACCTTTTAATACAACAACATTAATTTTAAGTGGTAAAAATCCAGCTTCTTCAGCAGCATTAATTCCTAAATAAACTTTATCCATATCATTTTTATTGCCACTCAATTGTTTAAAAATCATATTATCTAATGAATTTAAACTAATAGTAATTTGATCTAATCCAGCATCTTTTAATTGTTTAGCATAATTAAATAATAAAACACCATTAGTTGTTAAAGCAAGTTTAATATTAATATTATGATGTTTAATGCTTTCTACTAATTTACAAAAATTAACTCGCATTAACGGTTCTCCACCAGTAAATCTTATTTTTTTTACACCTAAAGAAGAAAAAATTTTTACTGACCTTAATATTTCCTCAAAAGACAACATATGTATATTATTTAAAAATTTATTTTTAATATAAAAAAAATCTGTTGGCATACAATAAATACATCTAAAATTACATCTATCAGTAACAGAAATACGCACATCGCGCAAACAACGATTATAGATATCAAAAATTTTATTATTTACTACATCATTATGATTGTTTAAATTTACTTTAATCATATATAATTCCTAACAAATATATAATTCACATTATATATTTATATATTATGTATAATAACATATATAAATAACTTAAAAAAGAAAGATTTTTATAATTAAAAACATATTAAACATATATAATATTTACTTGACATAAACTAATACAATATATGCAAATATATACTAACAAAAAAATATACGAGATAATATAAAATTACATATCATAAAACATATAGCAAGAATCATAGTAAAATTAAAAAAAAACTTATTTACACTTTTAACATGAAACATAGATTCAGAATGAAACTTTCCAAATGCTATTGTTCCTCCTCCTTTATTTCCATGCTGAAACAATATAACAAATATCAAAATAATTGCTAATATAATTTGTAATATAATTAATATAATATACATTTAACATAACTCCATATTAATAACAAAAACCTAAATGTTTTAATCCAATTAATTGATTATTATTTAAAAAACTAATACTAGCACCACCACCTGTAGAAATATGCGAAAATTTATCAAACAAATTTAATGAATTAATAGCTGATATAGATTCTCCACCACCAATTATTACTAAACTACTTAAATTAGACAATATCTTAAACAAACTAAATGTACCATATGAATAATAAGAATTTTCAAAAAATCCCATAGGGCCATTTAAAAATATAGTTTTGGCACTAAATATTTTTTTTTTAAACAACATAATGCTTTTAAACCCTATGTCAAAACATATATCATTATTAGACAATCTATTTTTAACAATAGGCCTACTAAATGAATTGACACCTACTACATAATCGAATGGTAAAATAATTTTTACATTATATTTTTTTGCACTATTTAAAATAACATTAGCAATATCTAACAATTCTAATGTTATCACATGAGCACCTATATTATGTCCCATAATTTTTAAAAACACTAATAACATCATACCACCAATAATAATGCTATCAATTTTATGCATAAAATATTGCAAAAACTTTAATTTATCATATGCCTTTTTACCACCAATAATCACTAAAAACGGTTTCTTTGGCCTATTGCGTAATATACTTAAATATTGAATTTCTTTTTTTAATAATAAACCACCAGCATTATGTTTTATCATTTTACTTAATCTAACAATAGAACTATGTTTTCTATGTGAACATGCAAAAGCATCATTTACATAAATATCTATTTTTTTCCCTAACATATAAGCAAAAATATCATCATTATGAATTTCACCACTATGAAATCTTAAGTTATCTAACAATAAAACTTCATTTTTAGATAATACATCAATCGCATTATCAACTCTATTCCCAATGCAGTTTGGAATGAAAATAATATTTTTATTTAATAACTGTTCTAATCTATATGCAATAAACTTTAATGAATATTTAATATTAAACATTCCATCAGGACGTCCCAAATGACTAGCTAAAATTAATTTAGCACCCTTATTTAATAAACAATTTATAGTAGGTATTATTAATTTAATTTTAGTATCATCTAAAATATTATTATTGCAATCAATTGGAACATTCAAATCTACTCTACACAATACATTTTTATTATAACATGTAAAAGTCAAATCATCAATCCATATAATTTTTAACATATAATAATCCAAATAAATCAATAATATTATTTATATTTACTAATATAATATAATAAATCTACTACTCTATTACTAAATCCCCATTCATTATCATACCAAGCTAAAATTTTGATAAAATTATTATTTATAACTTTCATACTTAATCCATCAACAATGGATGATTCACTACGCTTAACAAAATCAACTGAAACAAGTGGTTCATTATTGTAACCTAAAATACCCTTCAGAGAAGACATTGATGCTGCTTTAATCAATAAAATTATATCATCAAGCTTAATGTTTTCTTTTATAGACACAACTAAATCAATTAAACTAACACTTGGAACAGGAACTCTAATAGCCATGCCATCAAATTTCCCTTTTAATTTAGGTAATATTAAAGATATAGCTGTAACAGCACCAGTACTAGTTGGTATCATAGATAATCCAGCTGCTCTAGCTCTTCTCATATCTTTATGTGCAGAATCCAAAATTTTTTGATCATTTGTATAAGCGTGAATTGTTGTTACAAATGCTTTTTCAATATTAAAATTATCTTGTAAAACCATAGCAATAGGTGCAATGCAATTTGTAGTGCAAGAACCAGTAGAAATAATATTATTAATCTTACTTAATTTATTATGATTAATTCCATAACATATAGTAATGCCATCACGAACATCACTAATAGGGGCTGTAATAATTACCCTTTTTGCACCTGCCTTTATATGTGCTATTGATGACTTCACACTTGCAAATACACCTGTAGATTCTATTACCACATCAATATCATGTTTATCCCATGGTAAAGACAACAAATCATGTTGTGAATAAAAATTAATAATATGATTATTGATAACAAATTTATTATTAATTATATTAATATCACTATCATATATGCCATATATAGAATCATATTTTAACAAATACAATGCTGTATTAATATCTAATTCTACATCATTAATAGCAACTACAATTATTTTATCATTACCATTTTTTAATCTATCACTTATGATTCTAAAAATTCTTCTTCCTATGCGTCCAAACCCATTAATTGCTACACGCTGCATCATAACACTCACCCAATATATAAAATAATATTTATATAAAATAAATATTATAAACAAAACAAGTAAAAATAAATATTTTATTAATATAATAATACATAATAAAATCTATTGTAATAAAAAAAAAATATAATATTATATATATCATAAACCATGCACTATATAAACTAAGAAAATATTTATGAATGACAATATTAACATAGATGGTAATTCGTTAACAATTAATGATATTATTGATGTAGCTAATAATAATAAAAAAATATATATATCACATCATATTCTACATAAAATAAAAACTATAAGACAACACGTAAATCATGCTATTATGAGTAATAATCCTTACTATGGGATAAATACTGGATTTGGGGCATTAGCAAAAACTAAAATTGCTAACAATGATCTTAAAACATTACAATTAAACTTAATTAAATCACATGCTGTAGGTATAGGAGAACCAATACCTCCAAATAAATCAAGAGCTATTATGTTATTAAGATTAAATACATTAGCAAAAGGATATTCAGGATGCAGAGAAATAATTTTACAACACCTAATGCATTTATTAAATAATAATTGTGCTCCATTTATACCCTCTAAAGGCAGTGTAGGTGCTTCTGGAGACTTAGCACCTTTATCACATTTAGCATTATTACTAATAGGTGAAGGGAAAGCATTCATTAATAATACATTAACAACAGCAAAAAATGTTTTATCACAAATAAAATTGCCTTCCATTACATTACATGCTAAAGAAGGAATAGCTCTAATAAATGGAACACAAGCAATGTCTGCTTTAGCCTGTTTTGCTATTTTTGATGCTATAAAGTTAAATAAATTAGCAAGTATTATTAGTTCTTGTACAATAGAAGGATTAATGGGCCTAAAATCACCATTTAAAAAAATCATTCAAGATTTAAAACCATATAAGGGACAAAAAAAAGTTGCTCAACAATTGCGTTCAATGCTAAAATATAGCAAGTATAATAATCAATCTAATGCTTCAAGAATACAAGATGCTTATTCAATAAGATGTATTCCTCAAGTACATGGTGCTATATTCGATGCTATATCTCATGCCAAACAACAAATTTTAATAGAAATCAATTCTGTTACAGATAACCCATTAATTTTTGTAAAAAAAAACACACTTAAAAATATTAAAAAATTAAATATATTATCATGTGGTAATTTTCATGGACAACCATTAGCTCTAATATTAGACTATTTAGCTATTGCATTAAGCACATTATCTAATATTTCTGAAAGAAGAATAGAACACTTAGTTAACCCTAATTCGTCATTTAATTTACCTCCTTTTTTAATTTCCAATGCTGGTCTAAATAGTGGCTTTATGATTTTACATGTATTAGCATCATCATTAGTAAATGAAAATAAAGTTTTATCACATCCTGCATCATCAGATTCAATACCTACATCAGCTAATAAAGAAGATTTCGTATCCATGGGGATGACATCAGCTAATAAATTAAATACTATTATAAATAATACATATTATGTATTATCACTAGAACTAATATCTGCATGTCAAGCAATTGATTTTCGACAAAAAAATAAAATTGCCAAAAAAGTTTTATTAGTATGGTCAGAAGTAAGAAAAACAATCATGTTTACTAAACATGATAAATTATTTAATCATGATATAGAACAATCATACAAACTATGTAAATCAAATCTTTTGCAATACATTACAAATATGTAAATATATTATATCATGCAAATATTTATTTAGATCTAAAAATGACTCTTCCTTTAGTTAAATCATATGGAGATAATGCTATTTTCACCTTATCTCCTAATACTATTCTGATAAAATGTTTTCTCATCTTCCCAGAAGTATAAGCTAATATAATATGTTTATTTTCTAATTCTACCCTAAACATACCACCTTGTAAAACTTCTTTCACAATACCATCAACTTCTATATGATCTTCATTAGACATCTTTACTCCATTTATAATAAACAATAATTCATATCAATTAATTTTAATTATAATATAATACATAAATATAATAATATACTTATACTTGCTTTATGCTGTAATTTATGATAATTTCGTTGTATATAAAACTTATTATACTATAATTTTTTAACATATTATATAAATGATAGTATGAAATCATTATAATTAAAAAAATTTAATGCATTATAGTCATTATCATATATATTTAAATTATCAAATAATAAATTTAATACATAATAGATATAATTAAATACAAGTATAATCGAGCATCATAAAATGTCAAAAAAAGTTATTATTAATGCTTCTATTACAGAAGAAATCAGAATTGCCATTATTAACAACAATTCTTTAGTCGATTTAAATTTCGAAACCACAAGTAGAAAAAAAAATAAAGGAAATATTTATAAGGGCATAGTGTCTAATATAGAAAATAGCCTAAATGCAGCATTTATTGAATTTGGTGAAACAAAACAAGCATTTTTACCACTATCAGAAATTAGATCATCTATTTATCCAGAAACAATGCAAAATAAAAAAAAAATAAAAATATCAGATATATTAAAAATAGGACAAGAAATTATTATTCAAGTTGTTAAAGATCAAATCAATAACAAAGGGGCAGCAGTAACAACATATTTATCATTACCAGGAAGATATTTAGTATTAATGCATTCTAACGAAAATAATAGTGGAATATCAAAAAAAATTACAAATAAAATAGCACGTCAATATGCAAGAAATATTTTATCATTATTAAACATACCACCAGGTGTAGCCATCATTATTAGGACTACAGGGACTACATGTAAATTTAAAGAATTATATAAAGATTTTCAATTACTATGTAATACTTGGAATAAAATCAATCAAAGTGCTAAAATTGGACATGCACCAACATTGCTATATAAAGAACCTGATATAATTATAAAAACTATTAGAGATTATTTTTCACAAGATGTAAAAAAAATTATTATAGATGATAAAGAAGAATTTCAAGAAGCACATACATTTTTTAAAAAACACATGCCAGATATGGTAAATATATTGGAACATCATCAACTTAAAGAACCAATTTTTCAATTTTATGATATAGAAAAAGCTATCAATAAATTATCAGATAGACTAGTTAATCTACCTTCAGGTGGATATTTAATTATAGAACAAACTGAGGCATTTGTATCAATTGATGTAAACTCTGGAAAATCCAACAAAGAAGCTAATCATGAAATTACTGTTTTCAAAACAAATATGGAGGCAGCCAATGAAATAACAAAACAATTAAGATTAAGAGACCTAAGTGGCATTATTCTCATAGATTTTATTGATATGATTTCTAAAAAACATAAATCCAAAGTAGAACAAATATTAAATCAGTTAATGCAAACTGATAAAGCAAAGGTCAAAATCGGTGTCATAGGAAAAAATGGTACATTAGAACTAACAAGACAAAGAATTAGACAATCACACAGGCTAATTAGTCATATTCTATGTTCACATTGTAATGGCACAGGTAGAGTGAGAGATAATGAGGGATTAGCTATACTAGCATTAAGAAAAATTCATGGTTATTTAGCACAAAAACATAATAATCTAACAGATATTATTATTCAATTACCAATAGCAATTGCAAATATAATTAATAACAAAAAAAGACATGATATAATGTATTTATCAAAAATACATCAACTCAATATAGAAATTTTAAGCAATCCATATCTAATTAATGATGCAATACAATTTAAAAATATAAAAAGAGGACAAATTGGATTAGCAGCTCTTAATAAATATACTAATAAAAGTAAACTACAATTTAAAAACATTATACATTCAAAACAAAAAAATAATCTATGTACTATTGGACAAGCCCCTAATTTTACAAATACAATAACAATTAATTCAAAGCCATACTTTTTACATCAAAAAATTAACAAATATCATAATAAAGATAATGATATATTGCATCATTTATTATTTGCACCAGTAATAATCAAGAATATAAAATAAAATTTAAATAAATACATATTAACTTATCTCATATGATTTTATTATTTTCTTTTAATATTTATTTCATTCTGTATTAGAATTATATTTAATTAACTTTTAAACATAATTTTTATTATAATAAGAACATTTATAATTTAATATTTATCATAATTCTTTTAAAGTATAATAAACATTTATTCATAATATATTTATTATAAATGCAATATTTATCTTATAATGAATCAAAATACTAAATTTATAATATGTTAACAATAACAATAATCCTTATACATAAAAAATATATACAATTCATAATACATTAAAAATGTTATAACTACTTTTTAAATTATCAATATAAAATTAAACTGCAATATTTATTATACATTATTATAATAAACATCTAATTTGATATATATACTTAAATTATACTATGTTGTATAAAAAATTATATTATAATCATATAATTAATTAATCTAATATATAAACTAAATTATAATAATATTTTATCAATATTTTTCAATATATAAACATTCATTTAATATATATTAATATCTTATATACTAATTATCATTTTATATATTATATAATTTCAATATAATAAAAATATATCATCAATATTATTATTATTATTATTTATAAAATTTTATACATATACCAATCATTATATATTGATAAAGCTACTAAAGAAGCATATTCTGTTCTTAAAACATATTTACCTAAACAAACAGGTAAAACTCCAAATGTTATTAATTTGTTTTTCTCTTCTTTATTAAAACCACCTTCTGGTCCAATAATAACTAAAAAACCATAATATGAAATAATATAATCATTCAATAACATACTTAACCTATTTGTTGAATTAATTTCACCAAAAACCTTTAATCCTGAAAAATGATTGCATATATCTTTTAAATCTGACATCATGATTTTTGACTTAATTTTTAATAAATCAGGTCTATGATTTTGAATTGATGATGCTTGTACAATTTTATTAAATCTTAATATTTTACTATTCATAAAACAATACATAATATGTTTACTTTTATGACTATGTAATAGAAACAATTCATTAACATTCATAACAGAAGCATTCTGAATAACTTTTTCTAATTTATCATTATTAATTATAGATTGGACAAGTATTATTTTAGGTTTAACCTTATATATAATCTTATTGATCACTTTAATACTAACTAATAATGATGATGTTTTTAAAAAACCTATTAAAATACAATTAATATTAGAAAATATCATTATTGGATGACCATTTTCTAATCTTAAAACATTAATCATATAATGTTGCACATCATGTGTTACTATAATTTCATTAGTATGAAATTTATAACACTTCATATTAATATATATTTTTTTATAATACACTATAATGACCTTTTATTAAAATAAAAACTATATATATATTAAAAATATTATTATTAAATGTTATCATATATGTATATAAAATACATTTATTCATTTTCTATGATGTCATAATCACCAACAAACATAATTCAATATTCATAATATTCATTTAACACAATTATCGTTAAACATAAATAAAAGAAAAATATAACACAAACAACATACTAATACTCAAGTTTATTGATCAAATATTATCACTAATATATAATAATAATATAAACAATTGCATGAATATTGTTCTGAAAACAAATTTAATACATAATAATATAAATACCAATAAATATTAAATTTAATTTAATACAACATCTAAATCATAACGCATGAATGTGACTTATAATACATATATCATGCACAGCATGATAAGATAAAATTATATCATATATATTTGATAATACAATATTAATTAATACTCATATATAAAAATAAATACTGAAGGAAACTATAAAATAATGAATATAAATATCAAATTAAAACATATATGCATGTTATAATATCAATATATTTGATTAAAATAAATACATCATGTTAATTTCAAACAAATATAAAAATATTTTTATAAATTATTTAATAATATTCCAATATTTCATATAATACACATTTGACGATATATTTTCTTGCAGATATATAACAAATATATATCATCACCAATCCTTTAAACTAACATATCACATAAGTATTATAATTTAACATACTAAAACATACTACATGATAATATTTACAAATTTATATATTATACATAAAATTAACTTACATAAATATATTAATATTGTAATTTCTTTTGTTTTCATATTATAAATGTATAATTATTAAATCATCTTAATTTAAAATATGAGAAAAAAAATGAATAATAGAGAACATTGGAGTTCTAAAATAGGATTTATTATGGCAGCAGCTGGTTCCGCTATAGGATTAGGGACATTATGGAAATTACCATATATGATGGGACAAAATGGTGGAGGTGCATTTATTATATTATTTCTATTTTTTAGTATTATAGTTGGACTACCATTATTTATAGGTGAACTAATACTAGGTAGAGCTGGACAAACTGGCATAGTTTCCATTTTTAATAAATTTGCTAATAATTCATCATGGAATATAATAGGTTGGATTTCTGTTATCAGTTCTTTTTTAATTTTAGGATGGTACTGTGTAATAGCAGGATGGGGATTAAATTATATATTATTAGCATTAGTAAATGGCTTTTATGGTATGACACCAGAAGAAGTAGGCAACATTTTTGATACTTTTAGAAAATCTGGAGATTTAAATATTTTATGGCAATGTATTTTTTTACTAATGAATGCTATTATTTTAAATAAAGGATTATCAAAAGGAATAGAAAAATTTTCTAAAATTATGACATCAAGTTTATTCATAACATTAATCATTTTGGTTTGTTATGCATTCACATTAGATGGATTTACTAATGCAGCTAAATATGTATTATATCCTGATTTTTCTTCATTAAATTCACACAGTATTTTAGCAGCATTGAGTATGGCTTTATTTACATTAAGCCTAGGATATGGTATAATGGTGACTTATGGTTCTTATATGAGTAAAAATGATGATATTCCTAAAACATCATTTATAGTCACTATAGCTAATGTTATAATTTCTGTATTAATTGCATTAATGATTTTCCCATTAGCATTTACTTTTGGATTTGGACCACATGAAGGTGAAGGATTGATATTTAAAATTATACCTTATGTTTTTGAACAATTACCTGGATCATTAATATTAACAGTATTATTTTTTTCACTCTTAATATGCGCAGCATTAACATCTTCACTATCTATGCTAGAAGTAACTGTAGCAAATTTTATAGATATAAAACAATGGTCTCGCAAACAATCTGTTTGGATATCAATACTAATTTCATTTATATTAGGATTACCAGTTGCATTATCTAATTCAAATGTAATTTTTAATAATTGGACAAATATATTTGGTGCAGATTTTTTTAATACAGTTAATACTTTAACAGATTGGACATTAAGTATTATTGCATTATTTACTACAATATTTATAGGATTTAAATTACCTAAAAACATCATTAAAGAAGGATTTTGCCAAGGATCTAAACTTCATAAATTTTACCCATTATGGAAATTTTCATTGCGTTTTTTAGTACCAATTTCCATTGCATTGGTCATTCTAAGCAGAACTTAGGATATATATTAAATGGAAATTATGAATATTATGTTTTGGTTAATTTTTATCTCATTGAGTATAATATATATATTAATAGCACTTTTATCTTCAAAAAACATAAATAATACTAATGATTATTTTTTAGCTAACAGAAACTATGGTTATATTTCTATTACTTTGAGTTTAATTGCTACACAAATAGGAGCTGGATCAATACTTGGTAGCACAGAAGAAATATATTGCTTTGGAATATACGGTTTATCATATAACATAGGAACATGTCTTGGATTTTTGCTATTAAGTTGTGGCATAGCTTCAAAATTGAGAAAATTTAATATTACTACTACTGCAGAATTATTTGAGAAAAAATATAACTCTATAACATTACGTAAAATTTCTTCATTATTATCTATAATAACATTATGTGGTATTTTAGCAGGGCAAATTATAGCATTTAGAAAATTATTGTCTATTTTTAATCTTGACAATACATACATAGTATTAATTTTTTGGTCATTTATTATACTATATACAATGTTAGGTGGCATAAAATCAGTAGTGGCAACAGATATTTTTCAAATTATTGTTATTATTTCAATTTTTATAATTATTATTATATATAATATTTATCATGATAATTTAAGTTTTATTACAAGATTATATATTAATAATTTAACATATAATTCAATAGAACATAAAACATTAATATCTAAATTACTTCCATGTTTAATGATGCCTATGCTATTTGCTGTTATAGAACAAGACTTAGCTCAAAGATTTTTTTCAACAAAAACATCAAAAACTGCAATTTTAGCATCTATATATTCATCAATATTTATAATATTATTATCACTTATTCCAATATTTTTTGGCATTTTTACTAAAACTGCAGGCATATTAATTACAAATAATATAAATCCCATGCTTACACTAATTAAAAATACTAATACTGACATATTACTACATTTATTAATATGCGCATTAATAGCTGCAATAACATCCACAGGAGATTCGCTATTATGTGCTATTAGTACAAATATTAATCATGATTTTCAAATTAAATCTATATGTAAAATAATCAATATTAACTTAAATTCATTACATATATCAAAATTAATGACATTAATATTTGGATATTTTGCATTAATATTAGCATATCAATTTAATAATATTATTAATATTATGATACAAAGTTATGAATTATCTATTTCTACATTATTTATATCTATAATATCATCTTTTTATAAAAAACATATCACTAAAAATGCTGCTATATTATCTATTATATTTGGCTTAATATTTTTTATAATATTTAAGATCCATCATATATATATGCAAGAAATAATAACATTAAGCATGTCATTTTTAGGATATGTAATAGGATTATATATCCCTGATAAACATAAAAAAAATATTACATAAGATAGAATTTTAAAACATATATCATGATAAATATTTTTAATTTAAAATAATATATGTTTATATATTATTTTAAATTATATATACACAAGAATACAATTACATTAATCATAAATTAATGTATATTAAAATATACATTTAATGATCACTATATTAACGAATATGAAATTAATCCACAAACAACAAACAAATGTTCAAAATCATTATAATGAATCACCAGATCAACACTTATATAAAAATTTCATAAAACAAGCTATCAAGTTTAAAAGACTGTCAAAACAAGAGGAAAAAACATTAGGTCTTAAAATCTATAAAACACAAAATCATCAAGCTATTAAAACATTAATTCTACACAATATGAGATTAAGCATAAAAATTGCATATAAATATAAAAGATCATGGACAAATATAATGGATTTAATACAAGAAGCATCTATAGGTATTGCTATAGCAGCAAAAAAATGGGATCCACACAAAAAAACTCGTTTTGGTACTTACGCATCATATTGGATAAAAGCACAACTAACTAAATTTTTAATGACAAATGCACGTTTAATACATACAGCAAATACTAAAATAGGAAGAAAAATTTACTTTAATTTACCTAAAATAAAACGAAAATTAATATCTCAAGGCAAACACCCAACACCTGAATTAATTGCTAAAGAAATAAATGAAGATCCTAAAGAAGTTACGTCTGTAATCACAAGAATTAATAACAACGAAACAAGCATAAATAATAAATTTTATAATAGAACCAATAATAATAACATAATAGAAAATTTAATCACATCTAAAAACTTAAATGCAGAAAATTTAATATGTCAATACCAAATAAATAAAACCATGAATAACATTATAATTCATTTTACCAAAACATTAAATAATGAACGGGATATAACAATTTGGACCAAACATCTTATATCAGATAATCCTATTAGTTTGGTTGATTTGGGTAAGCAATATAATGTATCAAAACAACGAATCTTTCAACTAGCAAATAAAATTAAACAAAATTTTAGATGCTACATCATTGATACATTAGGTCCTAATACTAATTTATCTTGGCTATTTTCTTAAATACTATCATACAAACATTATAAAATTTTTTTCATACTATCCATAAATTTCCACAATACTTTAGGTATATTTATAGAACCATCTTCATTTTGATGATTTTCTAATATAGCTGCTAAAGTCCTACCTAATGGTAAGCCTGATCCATTCATTGTAGTCATTAACATAATTTTATTATCATATTTTTTATATCTAATTTTAGCTCTACGAGACTGAAAAACATCACAAATAGAACAAGAACTAATTTCTTTATATATATTTTGAGATGGAAACCATACTTCAATATCAACAGTTTTTTTAGCCGCAAAACCAAGTTGTCCTGTGCATACCATAACTAATCTATGAGCCAACCCTAATTCACTCAACATAATACTAATACGATTTACCATTAAATTAAATTCATTTTCAGCCTGTTCAGCACTTACTAAACGAACGATCTCTACTTTTTCAAATTGATGTTGTCTCACTAAACCAAAAGACTCCTTTCCTGCAGCACCAGCTTCTAATCTAAAACAAGGAGTATAAGAACAAAATCTAATTGGTAATTTTTTAATATCTAAAATTTCATTAGCATAATAATTAGTTAATGGCACTTCGCCAGTAGGAATCATATAATATGTTTTTGAATTATTATGAATGACAAATAAATCATTAATAAATTTGGGCAATTGACCAGTATTAACCATTGATGATGAATTAACCATAAATGGTGAAGTTATTTCTATATCATTTAAATTAGAATGAAAATTTAAAAAATATTGCATCAAAGCACGATTTAATATAGATATTTTACCTGTTAAAAATGAAAAATTTGTACCAGATATTTTAACAGCTCTTTGTATATCAATACCATTGGATAATTTACATAATGTAATATGATTTTTAATTATAAAATTAAATCTTCTTGGTATCCCAATTTGTTTCATTTCCTTATTATCAATATCTGTCATGCCAATAGGGACATCATTAGATGCAAGATTTGGTATATATAACATATAATTATAAATTTTATATTCTAATATTTTTTGTTCTTTACGATTAATTTTAACATTATTTTTTAATCGTTTTAAAATTAACTTATATTTATCAATATCTATTTTGTGTAATTGCATAAATATTCGACATACAATATTATTTTTCCATTGATAATTCTGTAAACGAGATATAATAATCCTTCTTTTTTGAATCAAAACAATCAGTGAATATAAATTAATATTATAATTACGATATGATAATTTTTTAGAAATAACATTAAAATTATCTTCTACAAACTTAATATCTAACATAATTAATATCCTTAATTTGCTCTATAACATAATTGATAATAAATAATATATAGTACATATTATATTAAATATGATTACATATAAACGTTTTAATTTTAGTAACAACCATATTTCTATCTTTTAAATTATTAATATAATTAAATTGATTAGTATCAATAATTAATAATTTAGATTTATCACATTTTTCTATCCAATTTTCATATAAAATATGTAATTTATATAAATAAGATTCAGATATAGAAAATTCTATTTTTCTATTTCTTAAAATAATTCTATTTTGCAAAATAGGAATTGGACATTTTAAATAAATAATTAAATCAGGACATCTAATTATTGAAACAATAGTTTCATATAATAATATATAAGTATTAAAATCTTTTTTACTAATTCTTTTAGCATCATATAATGCTTTAGCAAAAATTTCAGCGTCCTCATTAATAGTTCTATCTAAAATTACCAACCCATGACATTTTCTAATTTTTTCATACATATAAAACTTATAAATTAAAAAAAAAATTTGTGAATGAAAAGACCATTTATCCATATCATTATAAAAACAACTCAAATAAGGATTTTGCATATTATTCTCATAAAAAGGGAATGCTCCAATCTTATTAGATAACAAATGGACTAAAGTAGTTTTGCCAGACCCTATATTTCCAGAAACTGCTATATGTTTATTAGCATACACATATTATCCTCACTTACTATAAAAACAAATATAAACTATAATTAATAATATTATAATCATATAACATACAACATATATTAAATATAATATATTATTACTTTTATAAAATAAAAAAAATATTTAACAAAATATATATTAAAACACACATAACAATAATTAAACAACTCTAAAATAATCTTTTAAAACACATCTACGTTCTCTAGTGAAAGATAAAGCTGTAGTTATGCCCTCTCCTGTAGGAGAGGCAATAGTAAAACTTGTATATCCCTCTCCATTCATACCTAATCCATTATAATTAGACCCATTTTTAACAAAAATAGAACAATCCAACATACAAGACATTTTATGTAAAATAGATATATCTTGAGAATAAATACTAGCTGTATGTTTATATCCATGCTCACTCATAACTGCTATATTCATAGCATCATCTATATTAGATACTCTTAATAATGGCAAAACAGGCATAAGCATTTCATTGATAATAAACGGATGCTTTTCACTATCAACTTCACATAATAAAATCTTATTTTTTACAGATATGCTTTTACCTATAGCTTTAGCTATTAAATAAGCATCCTTACCAATCCAATTTTTATTAACACTTATGTTATTATTTAATATTAATTTTTCCAATTTACGTATTTCATATTTTGTTAATTCCACAGCACCAACATGCTTCATATATTCCTTTAATGTATCTGCAACATTACTCATGCAAAATATTTCTTTTTCAGCTATACATACAATATTATTATCTAAACTAGATCCACTAATAATACTAGAAGCTGCTAATTTTAAATTAGCACTTTGATCTACCACAACTGGAGGATTCCCTGGTCCTCCACAAATAGCACGTTTACCTGAACTCATAGCTGCTTTAACAACAGCTGGACCTCCAGTAACCACAATTAATGCTACATCTCTATGCAACATTAACTCATTAGCAGAAATAATGTTAGGATCATCAATCATAACAATAAGATTAGGAGGACCACCTAAATCTAAAATAACTTTATTCAACATATTAATTAAAAACAAAGATACTTTTTTAGCAGCTGGATGAACATTAAATACAACAGTATTCCCTCCAGCTAACATACCAATACTATTACATAAAATAGTTTCAGTAGCGTTTGTACTAGGAGTAATAGCAGCAATGACACCAAATGGAGCTCGTTCTATTAATGTTAATCCACAATCTCCAGAAAAACATAAGGGTTTTAATATTTCACAACCTGGAGTTTTATTTGCAACTAAATAATGCTTTTTAATTTTATCTGTAACATTACCCATACCTGTTTCTTCAACAGTCATTTGTGCCAACTGCATAGCTAACTTTTTAGTTAATTTTCTTATCATTTTGATAAGTTTATTTCTATCATTGATAGAATATGCATTTAATAATAATTCATTAGCTTTCATGGATGCTTTGATAGCTAAATCTACACTACTGAAAATACCATTATATTCATTTGTCACATTCATTTATAAACCTATCATTTTATAACATATTCTCTACATAATATTTATTATATAAATTATATCATTTTATTTTTTCGAATTATCTTTAATAAATCCCAATTTCTTTGTAAATGATAATTTATTATTCACAACAACGCTATCAATAATACCAACTATAATATGATCTATAGGTTTATCTTGTGTAAAATTAGTTTGCCTTGCTGAAGATCCAGCAGTATACATAATTAACTCACCTATACCAGTATTTAAAACATCTACACATACAACTAAATTACCATTTTGATCATTAAAACTATGCAAAGTTTGTACTAATAATAACTTAAATCCATTAATTAATTCTTCTTTTTGAGTTGCAACTATAGTACCTATAACTTTTCCTAATAACATAATATATATCAACTATTTTTAATTATTTTTCTACCCAATGGTAAAATATTATCAATATTCATATGAGGTCTAGGGATAACATGTACACTAATTAATTCACCTACACGTTCCGCTGCACGAGAACCAGCTTCAGTGGCTGCCTTAACAGCAGCAACGTCTCCTCTCACAATAGATGTAACAAAACCACCTCCAATTTTTTCATATCCTATTAATTCAACATTAGCTGATTTAACCATTGCATCTGATGCCTCAACCATACCTATAAAACCACGTGTTTCAATCATTCCTAATGCATCTGACATATATTGCTCTCCTATATCAAATAATAAAAATTTATAATAAATTATCAAATATCAACATCGATGCCTTACAAGCTTCATCTATATTAGCTTCTATTCCACTAAGATATAATCTTCCAAAAGCACCAAAAGTTCTTATTTCAATTAAATTTATATTAACTGATTTTTCTGCTTCATTAGCTGCTAAAGCTATATATGCTGCTGGTTCAACTTCCATTATATAAAGAGATTCACCAGGTTTAATCATTGATCCAAAACGCAACTTATTAATAATCATTGCATGCATAGGTTCAATGCTTCTAATAATAGTATTAGTAATAATTTTCGGTTTTATTCTATCAGATAATTGCTTATTCATATTATGTAAAATAATATCTCTAGATTCAAGAACATCTCCTTTATCATAATGATGCAATTCAAACATTCCATAAGATCTTTCTACAACAAGTGCTCCAGGATAAACATTAGTGTTTTTTAATGAAATATCTACATATTTATGAACATCCATTCCTGGAGAAATTTCTATAAACAAACTAGACATATTTGGAGTAGGGAAATACCCATTACACGTTGTACATATATGAGAAGCTAACTGAGGCTGCAATGCATCTAAAAACACCATAGATCTAAGAGACACCATATTATTAAAACACCTAATAAAATTATTATTACATTAATATTCATATTTGATATAAAATTATTTATTATATTAAATGATATAATTTATATTGTAAATAAATAAAAAATTAGATTAAATATTGTATTTAATATAAATGTATTATAAATCAATCAAAACTAACATTTTACAATCGAGAATATAATGAGATATTTACCTCACTCAGATAATGATATTAAACAAATGTTATCATTTATAGGGAAACCAAATATTAAATCATTATTTAATTCAATTCCAGATAATTTAAAAATAAAAACTACATTGAATATCCCTGTAGGCATATCAGAAATAGAATTAAAAAAAGAACTTATAAAAAAATCTTCTCTTATAACAACTAATTTAAATTTTTTAGGAGCTGGCGCAACACAACATTTTGTTCCAGAAATAGTATCACAAATTTTATTAAGAAGTGAATGGTATACACCATACACGCCATATCAACCAGAAGTATCACAAGGAACATTACAATCTATGTTTGAATTTCAAACGATTATAGCTAATTTATTTGGATGTGATATTGCTAATGCTTCAATGTATGATGGTGCTACAGCTTTAGTAGAAGCATGTTTAATGGCACAAAAAACTAAAATGAATTCTTCTATAATTTTCATGTGCAAAAACATACATCCTGAATATCGTGAAGTTTGTAATACATATTTAAACAATACTAATATGCAAATCATAGAAGTTGATTTTAATAAAAATGGCACTATGAATCTTAATCAATTAAACATATATGCTAAACAATATATAAATAATATTATTGCCATAGTTTATCAAACACCTAATTTTTTTGGACAATTAGAAGAACAAAAAAAAATTATAAATATAGCACATTTACATAATGCAATTGTTATTAGTATTAATACTGATCCATTAATTTTTAATTTAATAAATTCTCCAGGTAATATAGGAGCTGACATAGTTGTTGGTGAAGGCATAAGTTTTTGTGGACACTTAAGCTTAGGTGGACCTGGATTAGGATTATTTGCATGTTCAAAAAAATATCTAAGAAAAATGCCAGGCAAAATTGTTGGCCAAACAATAGATCAAAATAATCAAAAAGGATATGTTTTAACATTATCTACAAGAGAGCAACATATAAGACGTGAACATGCTACATCTAATATCTGTACAAATCATAATTTAATGGCATTAGCATTTACTATAGCTATATCATTATATGGAAAATATAGATTTTATGATTTAGCAATACAAAATATCAAACGCACTATATTTTTTCGAAACGAAGCAAAGAAATCTGGATTAAATATAAAATTTAATACAGCACATTTTAACGAAAGTGTTATTGAATTGTCATCAAAAGATCACTTAACCCATATATTACATAAACTACATAAAAAAAATATTTTTCCTGGATGTCCACTAAAAAAATGGTACAATACATTAGATAATTGCCTATTAATTAATACTACAGAACAACATTCAATGGAAGACATCACACAACTCATTAAGGAATTAACATGCAGTTAATACACAAACATTGTTCACAAATTAACCATGGAATAGAATTTATTGAAAATTCTCTTTTTTCTAAATCTAATCATAATATATCAGGCATTGATATAAAACAAGATAAATCTGATGTATTAATTTCATTGCAACATATTAAACATTTATTAAAACATCATTATAAAAAAAATAACAATATTAAACTACCATCATGTTCAGAACAAGAAATTTGCACTCATTTCACTAGATTAAGTAGAAAAAATTTTTGTATAGATACTAACTCATATCCATTAGGTTCATGTACAATGAAATATAATCCAAAAATAAATGAATGGGCTGCTCGACTATATGGATTTACATCTTTACATCCTTATTTACCTGAAACACATATACAGGGTGCTTTATCTATCATGTATGATCTGCAAAATTGGTTAACAATAATTAGCGGACTTAACCAAACAAGTTTACAAGTCTCTGCTGGAGCACAAGGAGAATTTTTAGGATTATTAATTATGTTAAAAGCATTGAAACATAAAAATATACATAAAACTGAGATTTTAATTCCAGATAGTGCACACGGCACTAATTCTGCTACAGCAGCATTTTTTGGATTAAAAGTAATATCTATCAAATCTAATCAACATGGTTATATTAATATAAATGAAATACAAAAAAAAATAAATAAAAATACATTAGGTATTATGATTACTAATCCAAATACGTTAGGCATATTTGAAAAAAATATATTAGAAATTAGCAAAATTATTCATAATTATAATGGTTTTGTTTATGGAGACGGTGCAAATTTAAATGCATTAATGGGAATAGTGAAACCAAGAGATTTAGGAATAGATATTATGCATTTTAACCTACATAAAACTTTTTCTACTCCACATGGAGGAGGAGGACCTGGAGGAAGTGCCATTTCTGTATCTAAAACATTATCACCATTTTTACCATGTCCATTAATAAAAATAAATCATGAAAATAAATACTATTTACATTATGACAATCCATTATCTGTTGGTAAAATCAGAAGTTTTTATGGAAATTTTGGTATTATGATAAGAGCTTGGACATACATTAAAGAATTAGGTTGTCATGGTCTCAAAAGAGCAAGTGAACTAGCAGTATTAAACGCTAACTACATAAAATCAAAATTAAAACCTTATTTTAATATCCCATATAATACTGATTGTTTGCACGAAATTATTATTAATGATAAAAAACAAAAAAAATATGATATTGAAACTAAACATATAGCAAAAAGATTAATAGATTATGGCATACATCCTCCAACAATATATTTTCCCTTAATAGTACCAAATGCAATTATGATAGAGCCAACAGAAACAGAAAATAAGAAATCTTTAGATAAACTATGCGATGCATTTATATCCATTGCCTTAGAATCAATGAATAACAATGCCATTATAAAGTCTGCGCCAAATTATAGTATGATAAATAAATTAAATGAAACTATAGCTGCAAGAAAACCAATACTAACCTTTATATAAAAAATAGTCATTATATCATTAAATAAACAGTAATACACATATATTAACAAAAAATGTTAATATTGATTTTAAAAACATCATTACTATTATAATAATAAAAAAATTGTAAACAAAATAATGATAATAAAGTTCACGACAACTTTTTAATAATAATATACTAATCCAACAATAAATAAATAAACTAATAAATGGTATCAACAAAAATAACATAGGAGCTTGACAGAAACATACAATATTCAAAATTTTTTTATATGTAAAATAACGTTCTAAATATTTATAAAAAAACTTCAATATACAATATATACACACTGCAAAAACCATAATATATATATATGAAAACAAAGGTAATATTAAAATATTAATTATACGTTGCCATTTTAATATATATAAAAAATGAAAAAATTTTATCACATAATCATAATTATATATAAAAAATATTTTTTTAAATGTTATAAAATTTTCAGGAGTAGAATTAAAAATTAATTCACTCCAATTCAAAAACAATATTTCAATAAAATTTTTTCCTCCAAGTCCAATAAACATACATACAATACCAAATAATAATGATTGATTATTAAATTTATTGCCATTATTTTGAATAAAAAATAATTTAGGACATTTTAAAATTAAATAAAATTTATCAACAAACCAATCACAAAATATTATAAACTTAACAATACTCATATACATTCCCTATAATATAATTTAAATAATACATATAATATTATGTATTTTTATATCTAATTTATGAAACATATATAAAAAAAAATTAAAATATCAAACAAAAGATCCATCAATATATATAATAATATTATTAAATTTATTTAACATAATTTTCATCATATATTTTACTCATTAATTAAAACAATAAAGTTATATGCTTATATGACCATACATGAATAAAAATCACTAATAATGAAATCTTTAAATATTAAAATAACGTTTAAAACTATATTCTTATTATTAAATTGATTATTTATATAATTTATGTAATAAAATATATTAAATTGATGTATAATTAAAATAAATCTTAAATATTTCAACAACATATATTTAGGAGCAACTATGTTTAATATAATTTTTTTTGGCACATCTAAATTTTCATATAAAATTTTAGAAAAATTACATCAAATATCAAATCAGTGTAATCTGAATATTATTTTAGTAATTTGTCAAGCAGACAAACCAGCAAAAAGAGGTAAACAAATGTATATCTCACCAGTTAAAACATACGCTCAAATCAATAAGTTAAACTTATATAAATCTAAAGATTTATATAATAAACATAATGAACCTAATAATCTATTAAATTTTTTTAGAACTAATCATATAGATTTATCCATTGTAGCGTCTTATGGAAAAATAATTCCACAATATTTTTTTAAATACTCAAAATTTGGATTTATGAATGTTCATACATCATTATTACCTAGATGGCGTGGTGCTGCACCTATACAACGAGCTATAAAAGCAAATGATAAAAAAACAGGAATATCATATATTGACTTAACTGCTGAACTAGATGCTGGTGATATCTATAAATCATATGAAATATGTATTCAACCTAATGATAACGCTGAACAATTATCAAACAAATTAACTACATTAGCAATCAATACTATAGAACATACTATATTAGGTATATTAAATAAAACAATAAAAAAAATACCTCAAAAAACCACTGGCATTACATATGCCAACAAAATAAAAAAATTGCATGGATGTATAAAATGGCATACTGAACCACACATGATAATTAATAATACAAGAGCTATGCATCCATGGCCTGGAAGTTATACTTTTTATCAAGGAAAAATAGTTAAATTATTTAATGCACAAAATAAACAATACTTTTATAGAAAACAAATGCCTGGAACAATTTTAAATATTAATAACATATTAACAGTATCATGTAAAAATGGATCTATATCATTTGATAAAATTCAATTAGAAGGGAAAAAATGTATTAGTATTAAAGAATTTGCTAATGGATATAATATAAATGTTGGAGATTATTTTCATATAAGTAGATTTTAAATAAACATATACAAAAAGAACAACTCATAAAATATCATAACCAAATAAACTTTAAATTATATATAAAAACAAGACAATTCATATTAATAAATTCATAATCACAACTAAAAAACATTGTGATTTTTAAAAAATTATATAATAATTATCATTAATTTTAAAATAACTATATATATAATATAAAATATTAAAAAATAATGAATCAAAAATATAATACACTTCCAATACATGAAAAACTTTATCAACCTCAATACAATCTATATTCACTCGATGCAGAAAGAGGAGTCATATCTGGATTACTAATAGATACAAAAGCATATGAATCTATTGTTTCAGAAGGTCTTAAAACTGACGATTTTTATCATCCAACACATTCAATTATTTTTTCTGCTATGGAACAATTACAATTACAATATAAACCGATTAATACTATTACTGTAACAGAACAACTCATTAATATGCAAAAACTACATCACATAGGTGGTGCTAAAAAAATTGCACAATTAGAAGCACTATTACCAACATCAGCACATATCAAAGCATATTGTACAATAATTATTGAAAAATCAATTTTAAGACAATTAATTTCTACAGCTACAAACATTATAAAATCAGCTAGCATGCACAAATATGCAGCAAATGATATTATAAATAATGCTGAACATAAAATACTAGCTATTAGAAATAAAAAAGTACAAAATGGAGTATACTCTATAAAAAAAACAATAGCAAATACTATGCATAAAATACTTGACATGAAAACAAACCCACACTCATCATTAGGAATTTTATCTGGATTTATTGATTTTGATTATTTATCGAATGGATTTAGACCTGGAGAACTAATTATTATTGCATCTAGGCCATCAATGGGGAAAACTGCATTAGCACTTAACATGGCTTCATATATTTCTATGAACCAAAATATAGCAAGTGCATTTTTTTCATTAGAAATGGGTTGTGAACAATTGACACAAAGGTTAATAAGTACTGAATCAAAAATTAATTTAACTCATTTAAGAAATGGGAAAATTAGTCAACATGAATCACTTAAATTAGAATTAGCTTGCAAAAAACTTACTAACACTGATTTATTTATAGATGAAAGTCATACTTTAAATATTATTACATTGCGAGAAAAATGTAGACGATTAATACGCAAAAATAATATTAAACTAATATTTATAGATTACTTGCAATTAATGAGTTCAATAATTAAATACGACAATAAAGCAACAGAAGTAGGGGAAATTTCAAAAGGCCTAAAAACAATAGCTCGTGAATTTAATATTCCAGTTATAGCACTATCACAATTAAATAGAAGTGTAGAATCACGCACTGATAAAATACCTATGATGAGTGACCTAAGAGATTCTGGTGCAATAGAACAAGATGCAGATATTATAACATTTTTATATCGTCAAGAATATTATTTGCGAGATAAAACACCAAAAGATAAAATCGGCATAACTAAAATAATTATAGCTAAAAATAGAAACGGGCCAACTGGAAGTTTAGAATTAAAATTTTCTAATTATATTACCAAATTTACTAATTTAGATAAACATCATAATTAATAATTACTTTTTCTTATTTTTCAATATTTTATCCTTTTCATTATTATAAAATTTATCTTTAAACGCATCTCCAAATGTTCCAAAAGCAACACTATCAGTCACATGAGATTTCTTAGAAGATTTTAAATAATCTTGGTAATTCTTATCAGATTTATTTTTATTCGCAGTCTTCATAGATAAATTAATTTTTCTTTCTTTTTGATTAATATCCATAATAAACACTTCAATTTGATTTCCTTCATGCAATTCAACATAATGATCATCATTTTTATTATAACATTCAGAATTATGACAAAATCCATCCAAACCAGATTCTATTTCTATATAAACACCAAAATTAGTAATTTTATTTATTACCCCAACTACTTTCATGCCTTTATAATATATTTTAGGAATTTTAATCCATGGATCTTCATTAAGTTGTTTTATCCCTAACGAAAATCTTTCATTATCCATATCAATATTTAAAACTACTGCCTCTACTGCATCATCCTTCTTATATATTTCACTAGGATGCTTAATACGATGTGTCCATGATATATCAGAAACATGAACTAATCCATCAATATCATCTTCAATACCTATAAAAATACCAAAATCAGTGATACTTCGTGCTTTTCCACGAATTACTGTGCCTACAGGATATTTTTCTTGTAATAAAGACCATGGATTAGGAATAGTTTGTTTCATTCCCAATGAAATTCTTTTGTTATCTTGATCAATATCAAGCACAACAGCATTAATTTCATCTCCAATATTAACAATTTTAGAAGGATGTTTAATACGTTTAGTCCAAGACATTTCAGATACATGAATTAAACCTTCTACTCCAGGAATTAATTCAATAAATGCACCATAATCAGTTAAAGACACTACTTTTCCACTTACTTTATTTCCAACAGGAAAAGTATTTTGAGCCTTTAACCAAGGATCTTCTTCTATTTGTTTCACTCCCAATGATACACGTTCAGTTTCTAATTCATATTTTAATACTTTTACTTTAATTACATCACCAATTGAAAATATTTCATTTGGATGTTGAATTCGACCCCAACTAATATCAGTCACATGTAATAAGCCATCTACACCTCCTAAATCAATAAATACTCCATAATCTGTAATATTCTTAACAGTACCATGCATAATAATACCTTCTTTTAACATATCTAATGTAATCTGTCTTTTTTCTTGACGCTCTTTTTCTAACATAATACGTCTACTCAATACAATATTACTACGTTTTTTATTAAATTTAATTACTTTAAATTTAAAACGCTCACCAATTAACTTATCTAAATCTTTAATTGGTCTTAAATCTACTTGACTACCTGGTAAAAAGGCTCTCACACCAATATCTACATGCAATCCACCTTTAACTCTACTTACAATTAATCCATCTATAGTATCATTATTATTCGCAGCTCTTTCTATCTCTTCCCATATCTTTAATTTATCAGCTTTATCTTTACTTAAAACAATATGACCATCATCATCCTCAATGGATTCTATAAAAACTTCTACAATATCATCTTTATTAATATTTAAATTACCATCCATATCATAAAATTCACGAACAGAAATTAATCCTTCTGATTTATATCCTATATCTACTAAAACAAAATCCTTGCTTAAAGATAAAACCTTAGCTTTAACAATACTACCTTCTTTTATATCATCTTTAGCAAATTCTCCATCCAACAGCTCTTCAAATGAAAACTTTTCCATATTTTCACAATTTTCTTTATTCATATTACTTATTAACCTTATATCTGTATTAAAAACAATCTATAAAAATATATGATTTTTATAACTCTTATTATGAATAAACTAATAATATAATTTAATCAACCATGATATTGACCATTTTTATAACATTTATTAATTTTAAGCAATATATAGCATATATATTTAATAATAATTATGTTAAATGATGTAATATAATTATAACTCTATACATCCATAAACAATTAAATGTTACACATATATGAAAACTATAAATGGCACTACGATCAAGCATTACATTGGTTACATCATACATATAAATTAGCAAAAAAAAAAAAACATATATTTTTAGCTTTAGGTTCTCATTCCCCATCTGTTATTACATTAGGATATAATGCTAATCATAATCATATTCTTAATCCTCTTGTCATAAATAATAATAATATAATTATAAGAAAAACTAAACGCGGAGGAGGAATAACCATACATATGCAAGGACAACTAATAATTTATACTATTATTTCTATACCACATTTTAACATAAATATTAA
The DNA here is from genome assembly GCA_964385015.1 of uncultured Myxococcales bacterium. GTDB lineage: Bacteria > Myxococcota > UBA727 > UBA727 > JABDBI01 > CAYLLS01. Next base: position 353,562 of record CAYLLS010000001.1, read on the forward strand.
TTATTTTATAAAAATTTTAGAAACATGCATGATAACAACTTGTAAATATTGGAAAATTAATGCATATAAACAAAAATCCAAAATAGGAATTTACATAAAATATAAAAAAATAGGATTTATAGGATTAAAAAATCAATATGGGATTATTACACATGGCATATCATTAAATATTAATAATAATATAGATATATATGCATATTTTATTCCATGTAATAATAATAGTACAATAATCACATCATTAAAAGAAATATTAAATCATAATATTTCTATATCAATTATTGGAAAACAATTTATTAAATTATTTATATATTATATTTTCAATAAACATATATAATATTATTACTCATATATTTTTTAATAATATATTACATCCAATGCTATTCATTTTTTTATACAATATCAATCCAACTAATTTAACATCAATATAAACATGTTCTATATTACTCTAGTATGAACTATTTTTGAGCTTTATTAACTTATCACATATTACTACCAATTCAACAAATAACTTAATATATCAATATTACATAAATCTATAAATATTATTGATACATATATATTTATATATATTATAAAAAACATTATTTTAATTTATATCACAATTTTATCAATTATATTATATAAACTACACATTCATACGTTTTTTTATTGTACATTTATATGATGTAAAAATATTAATATTTCATCCAATATAAATAATAACTACATAATACATTTAATTTTAAAATCAACATTTAACTTTAAAAAATAATACATTTATATTATAATTTATCATTATACTTAAACAAAATCTGATATCACATGCAATACAAACATACACCAATTATGTGTAATGAAATAATAACATACTTAAATATTAAACCAAATGACATAATTGTAGATACAACTGCTGGTGGAGGTGGACACTTAAAACTAATAGCTCAAAAATTAAATAACAACGGGAAAATAATAGCTTTAGATAAAGATATTGAAGCTCATCATGAACATGCTGCTGGTGGAGTATTAAAACATTTTAAATATAAAAATATCAAATTAATTCATTCATCATTTTCATTATTGCCAAAAATTTTAAAACAATATAAAATAAATAAAATTAATGCTTTACTATGTGACTTAGGAATGTCATCTCATCAATTAAATAATCAAATCAGAGGATTTTCATTTTTAAAAGATGGTCCAATTGATATGAGAATGAATAAACAATCTAACATTACAGCGTACGATATTATACAACACACTTCAGAAAAACAATTAAAACATATAATTTATAAATATGGTCAAGAAGAAAAAGCTGCTTTCATTGCTAAGCACATAAAACAAATGCTTCCCATAAAAAATTCTACAATATATTTAGCTAATATTATTAACACATTAATAGGCAAAAAATATAACAAAATACATCCAGCTACTAAAACATTTCAAGCTTTAAGAATAGCAACTAATAACGAAATAAAAGAATTAAAACAATTATTATATGATTTTCCTAATTTATTAGACATTAATGGAAAAGCAATATTTATTTCATTTCATAGTTTAGAAGATAAAGAGATTAAAAATACTTTATACAAACTATCACAGCAACATGCTAATGGCATAAAAAAATTTACACTATTAAATAAAAAATCATTGCATTGCAATAAATTAGAATTAAAAAATAATCATAATGCAAGAAGTGCAAAATTAAGAGTCATTAAAAAAATTTTACACTAATAAACAATCATATTATTTTATTTATATATATTGAAATTAATTTTTAAATACATCATAATGAATTAATACATCTATAATATTAATTATCATATGCATATTAAAACATTAATAATAACCTTAATAAATCAGTTATATATAAAAAATAAAACAATAAGCTTTAGTGAAAGCTGCACTGGAGGAATATTATCTAAATATATTACTAATATTTCAGGATCATCTACAATTTTTAAAGGGTCTATTATCTCTTATAGCAACGATATAAAAAATAAAATTTTAAATATTAATAAAAATATTTTAACTACATATGGAGCAGTTAGCCATAAAACTGCTTTTTTAATGGCTAAACATAGTAAAATAATATTAAATAGCAGTTTTAATGCAAGTATTACTGGAATGACAGGGCCCATTAATAACCAAAATCCAAAAATATCCACAGGTAGTATTTTCTGTGGATTAGCTTATAAGCATCAAATAGAAACAAAAAAAATAAATTTCATTCAAAAAAGACGACAATATATAAGAAAACATGCATCATTATTTATTTTAAAATGGATCATTAAACGAATACACTTGCATGCATAAATTATAATAAATAACAATTATTAACATTACATAAAACAATAATTGTACGTTCTAATATTAACCAAATATTATGACATTGTTGTGTTTTTATAAATAAATCTAATTTACTTAAATGTATTAAACGATTACAATGATACATCATTGAATATTTCTGTGCAATACTAATAATAACATTAATATCTACATTATAAATGACATATTTTTGTTTAATTACATATAAAGATAAATGATTGCTTAACATATATTTAACTTTAATTATCAATCTAAATTGAAAAGCCAATAAATAAATTAATTTAAAAGGTGATTTAATTAATAAAAAAACCTTAGACAATATGCGTAAAGACTCTTTTATCTTACAACAAATTATATACTTCACTAATATAAATAAATAATCGACATTATTATTATAAACATTATTATGCAAATCTTTTAAAGTAATAATATTAGATGGCAATAATTGTAATTTATTTAAAATACTTTCAAGTAAAATTAAATTATTATGAATTAATATCATTAACATTGAAATTACACTTTTATTCAATATAAGCTTTTTAATTTTCATTCTATCAACAATAAAATTATACAATTCATTTTTATTTAAATAAGCAAAATTAAAAAATTTAATCTTATTCTTTAAATAAATAAAAGTAGTATTATTATTGATATTAGATTCAAAAACAAATATTAAACAAGTTCTTGTATTAGGAATATTAATATATTCATTCATCATAGTAAAATCTATATTAGATAATTTTTCTGCATATCTAATTATGACTATTTTTTTTTTAGCATTAAAAGATACAATATTAACGCTATTCATCATATCATGAAAACTAATCTTAGACCCATCAAGACAATCATAATTAACATCTATTATATCAGCAAACATCATGTTTTTTATTTGCATAAGTGATTCAGAAATTAAAAATTTTTCTTCACCAAACAACCCAAATATATGTGGTAATGCCAGTTTTTTACATAAATACTGAAATTGAGTATAATCATTTATCATAACTAATTTTTTTATCATTATCAATTGAATATAATATACAAATATACTATTATAATCACACCATAACATACATTACAAATGTTTTTTTCTATAAAAATAATGCAAATAAGCATTCATAAATTCTTGTATATTACCATTAAATACACTTTCAACATCACTTACTTTATATAATGATCTTAAATCTTTGACTAGCCTGTAAGGAGTTAATATATAATTTCTTATTTGAGAACCAAAAGAAGCTTCCACTTTCAATGCCTCTATTTTATTTTTTTTTAACAACTGTTTATGTTCTTCAATTTGATATAATTTAGATTTTAATAATTTAATAGCAGTAGATTTATTTTTACTTTGACTTCTTTCTGATTGACAAATAGTAACAACACCACTAGATAAATGCGTAATACGAACTGCAGAATCAGTTTTATTTACATGTTGACCACCAGCGCCACTAGAACGAAACGTATCTATACGAATATCTTTAGATAAAATATCAATATGAATTTTATCAGAAACTTCTGGCAACACATATATAGACACAAAAGAAGTATGTCTTCTGGAATTACTATCAAAAGGAGATATTCTTACTAAACGATGCACACCAATTTCAGATTTTAAATATCCATAAGAATAATTTCCAGATATTAACAATGTTGCATGTTTAATTCCTAATTCATCACCATATTGTACATTAATAATCTTAATATAATATTTTCTTTTTTCAGCATATTTTCTATACATACGCAATAAAATACGTGCAAAATCTTGACTATCAATTCCTCCAGAACCTACATTAATACTTAAAATACTATTATAATCATCATATTTATCAGATAACATCATTTCTAATTCTACATTAGATATGATTTTTTTATACATTTGTATATCTTGCGAAATATCTGCTAAACATGATTCATCATAATCATACAAAACTAATAATTCATCACAATCTATTATGCCATTATTAATTATATTGAAATTACGCAAATAGGATTCAATTTTAGAACATCTTTTATGCATCACATAATTAGGTTTCATATTTTTCATAAACTTACAACTTGTTATATCTAACTTTAACTTATCTAATATTTTCTTTTTTTGATTAATATCAAAATGATTAAATAATAATTTCATTTTATGTTTTAAAGTATCAATATCTTGTTTCAATTGTATTTTTAAATTTACTGCAGACATATATTTGTTCATGATATTAACTAATACATTTTATAAAGAATATATAATTTTTATTAAAAATATCATAAAAACACAAAAAAAACAATAAGGGACTATATCGCCGATAACATTATAAATCGTATTAACATAAGAGAGATATATATCATCTATCACTATAGATATTTTATTAAAAAATGTTGAATTTAATGATACACCAACACTATTAACAATACCAGAAATACCATTATTTGCAGTTCTAATAAAACATCTTCCAGTTTCTACAGCCCTAATTTTATCAATATTAAAATGTTGTTTTGCTACAATCTCACTATTAAACCACATGTCATTAGATATATTAACTATTAACTCAACGCCATGTTTAATAATATTTTTAAACATAATGGGAAACATATCATCATAACATATGCTGATACCAGATTTAACATATAAATCATTATATAACAAAATATTAATAATATTAGCATGAATATTATAGCTATCAATATAATTATAATTATCTAAATTTAAAAATATACTAATAGGCCAAGGCATATATTCACTAAATGGCACTAAATATGTTTTATCCACAATATTCATATGACGTTTATTAGACAACATAATGGCAGAATTATAATATTTTATATCATCTAAATAAACTAAAACAGTAATTGCACCTATTAAAGATGCCAATGATTTAAATGAAAAATTATTTAAATATACATATTTTCTATTTACTACTTGGGGCCATGAATTTTCTGGCCATACAATAATTTTAACACCATTATCATATACTATATTTTGTAATCTTATATATCTATTAAATATATTGTTTTTACCATAAAAAGATGTATTAATATTATCTGTAATATTTCCCTGTAATAAACCAATCTTAATACTAATACTATCATTTTTAAAATATAACAAACGACAACAACCAAAAACATAAAATAATAAAATACAAATACAAAATAATAAATATAAAATTTTAGATATAAATAATCTATATATAGCATTCCAAATTATTTCTACAATCATATTATTAACAAAAATGATAAAAGATATCATGCCATAAATACCAAAAATAGAAACTCCTTGTAAAAAAATTTGAACATTTGATAATGCATATACTATATTACCAAAACATACATTGCCTAAAAATATATAATTATATAAATAACAAAAACAACAACATATAGGAGCACATAAAACATATATATTAAGATGCAAACATAAAGACATATATCGTATTATAATAAATATCAAAGCAACATATACAGCATTTAATAAAACCAAAATTAAATAAATGAAAATAGAGTTAATTAAACATATATTACTGAAAATCATAATTGTTTTTATTAAAAAACAATAATTTATACCATATTGCATAAATTGAGTAAATATACTAAAAAAAAATATAAATATGATGCTTTTATTTTTCAAAATAAAAAATAATGGTACATATGCTATAAATACTAACCATCCTAAATTCAATGTTATATCCCACAATGAAAAGAAAGATATAAAAATAACACCATATTTACTAATATTTAACAATAAAACATAATATATAGAACCAAATAAATAATATATCAACATATCATATTAACTCTTTACACAACATTACATGTATCATATAATAACTTAATATTTAATTATACAATAATATATTTTATGAATAAGCATATTAATTTTATTTTAGATCCATTTGTAATTGTATTAATTTTAACTATAATATTATTTATCACTACTCCTTATTTTACACATTACCACTTCAATGATGTTATATATTTTTGGGGCAATGGTTTTTGGAATTTAATGCCATTTACAATGCAAATGACTATTATGCTGATTAATGGATACGTAATAGCAACATCAAATATAATAAAAAACATATTATACATATTAACAAAAAATATTACAAACGCAAAACAAGCAATTATTATAACAACTATTGCATCCATGATAGGTTGTTATTTAAATTGGGGATTAGGACTAATTTTTAGCAGCACATTATGTGTTCATTTAGGCAATAAAATTAAAAACATCAATTTTGGCTTATTAGTATCTAGTGCCTATAGTGGATTTTTAATATGGCATGGAGGATTATCTGGATCAATTCCTTTAACAATAGCAACAAAAAATTCTTTTTCTGAAAATTTAATTGGACATACTATTCCTATAACAAAAACTTTATTTTCTTTACATAACATTATGATATTAAGTGGATTATTAATTATTCTACCATTAACAAATTTTATTTTATTATTAAACACTAATAAAAAACAATATAATATTAAAAATACATTAACTAACAATAATCATACTAATATACATAATAAGATAACAAATACAAAACACTCATTCAATATGATATTATCTATTTCATTTTTTATATTATGCATATACTTTATAATAATAAAAATACATAAACAAGAATTCTCATTTGATATCAACAATATTAATTTTATTCTAATTTTCATTGGATTAGCATTACATAAAAATTTTACTTCATTCATGCAAGCCATTGGCAATGGAAGTAAAAAAGCTGGTCCAATTTTATTACACTTCCCATTTTATGCTGCTATAATGCAGATAATGATATCTTCGCAATTAGCTATATCAATTTCAAATACATTCTTATCATATGCGAATTTAAATACATTTTACTTATTATCATTTTATAGCGCTGGATTTATAAATATATTTATACCATCTGGAGGAGGACAATGGGCAATACAAGCTCCAATAATGATAAAAGCAGCTAAAACTTTAAATGCTGACATACCACTAACAGCAATGTCAATAGCATGGGGTGATGCATGGACTAATTTATTGCAGCCATTTTGGGCCTTGCCTTTATTAAATATGGCAGGTATACAACTAAAATATATATTTAAATATTGTATTATAATTTTTATTATTTCTGGCTTATTTTTATCTGCTATGTTTTATTTTATATAACAACATCCTTAATGCTTATAAAATTTAACTGTGCTACCTTTTTTATAATTTAATTTAGATAATGATTCAAGATTAAATTGATACCATTGTTCACCATAAGATTTCATTTTTATTTTCTTTTTATTTTGCAAATTAATTAAATTTTGCTGAATACGATAATCTGCATTACCAACTTTCTTTTGAGCTCTTAACAAAATTTTTATAGCTTCTTCATTTTTTCCAGCACGAAACAAACAATAAGCCCAAACACTCCACAATAGACCTTGTTTAGACGAATACTTAACAGCTCTTTCAAAAATTATATTCATTTTAATATATTGTTTTTTTTTAAAATATAATATGGCCAACATCCCCTGAGCAATCCAATGCTTAGAAAAAGACATCTCTAAATACGGTTTAGCTTTTATATATTCATGTTTCATATAATAAATGCTACCAATTTGACCATTAATCATTCGTTTTGTAAAAAATTGCCATTTAGAATATTTATCTCTTATATTCATTAATAATTTAATACCATAATCAACATTTTGTTTCTGCAATTCCTTTTGCACAGAAAACATTAATTTTTCCAATCGTTTAGAAATAAATTTAGATAAAAATATATATGACAATATAAATATTAATACAGAAGGAAATATAGAAGCTATTAAACCTAATATGAAATATATTAATATAAACACAAACAAACTTAATATTAAAGATATAAATAAAATAATCACAATAAAACCTAACAATATATATTAAAAAAATATAAATAATAACAACATTTAAACCAAATATTGACTCACTAAAATATAAATAATTTTAATATCATAAATAAAATATATTATATTCTTTAAAATAAAAAACATATTTTTTCAATATAATTTTATATAATGAATCTTATTCCTACGAAAATATTTTTTTTAATTCTTTAGCTACACAATTAGGAACCATAGAACTTATATCAGAACCAAAACTAGCAACTTCCTTTACTAATTTAGAAGATACGTAAAAACTTGATTCACCTGTCATCATAAATACAGTTTCAATATCATTACATAGTTTTCTATTCATATTAGCTAATTGAAACTCATATTCAAAATCACTAATTGCACGTAATCCTCTCAATACAACTTTAATATTACATTGCTTAGCATAATCAACTAATAATCCATCAAAAATGCTCACTTTAACATTACTACTAAAATTAATACATTTTTTTATTAATATCATACGTTTCTCTAAAGATAATAAATGTGTTTTTTGCTTATTATTAGAAATAGCAATAATAATAAAATCAAATATTTTTAATGCTCTATTTATTATATCCATATGTCCATTTGTCAATGGATCAAAACTACCAGGATAAATAGCTTTTGTCATATAATCACCAATAGAACAAATTTCATATACATTAATATATTTTACTAGGCATTAAAAATACAACACACATAGAGCCATATTGTTTTTTTTGTATTAAAACATAAGCATCTGGTATATTAAATAAACATTTATAAAAATATCTATAAATAACAACACTATCTACAATTAAAAACTTTAATAACTTTTGCCAAAAATTTTTGCTCAATATCATATTATATGGCGGATCAACAAACACTATATCATATATATATTTTTTATTTTGTATAATAAACTTGATATAATCACTAAGATATATATTGCAATAATCTTGTACGTTTAACATATCAATATTATATTTTATACATAAAACAACATTATACGAATATTCTACCATATGTACATATTGTGCTCCCCTAGATATAGATTCAAATGCATGTGATCCACTTCCAGAAAATAAATCCAATATAATAGCATCTTTAATTTTATATTTCAATGATGAAAAAATAGATTCTTTCACCATATCTGTTGTTGGCCTAACTAAACCTAACTTAACTTCTTCTGGTATTCGAAAACTTCTATTTAATAAAAATCCACTAGTTATTCTTAAATTATTAATCATTGAATCATAAAGAAAATATATATAATATCATCAATATTAAAAATAATATATAAATATTTTATATACATTATTTATTTAATATATTATATATTATAAATTATAAAAAGTAAAACATACCGAAGATCGGATTTGAACCGACATAGATTTATAATCTACTGAATTTTGAATCCAGCGCGTATACCAATTTCGCCACTTCGGCATTATAAACTATTATTTTATAATAATATATATATTTAAGCAATATATTTGTTATTTATTTATATATATTACATTATTGCATATAATACAGCAGCAATGGTGGAATGGTAGACACGCTATCTTGAGGGGGTAGTAGCTATTTAGCTGTGGGAGTTCAAATCTCCCTTGCTGCAGTATATAATAAGATGAACTAATTATTTTTTTTAATTACTTTATGATTATTATACTGTCCACAATTCATACATAAATGATGTATTAATTTAGGTTCTCTACACTCATCACACAAATAAAAAGTAAAAAACTCATAATTAATATTAGAAGCACGTCTTGAACGACTTTTAGATTTTGAAGTTCTTCTTTTTGGTACAGGCATAAATATATCTCCATAAATATAATGAATTTAAATCAAACAACATATATTACATAAATTAAAAAAAAATCATATAACAACTAGTCACAACATGTTTTTAACATTATGCCATACTTCTGAAACATCTTCTATTTTTTTTAACATATTAATTAATTTTAAAGTTACACTATATTCATTTTTAGACAATTTAATTAATTTTTGAGGTATCATTATAATATTAGATATATCATACATAATATTATGTTTTTTAAATTGTTCTTGTAATATATAAAATTTATTATAATCACATATAACACTAATACATTTATTATTAGATATAACATCATCTATCCCGTGATCTATTCCACTATTGATAATATCATTTTCACTTATTTTTGTTTTATCAATATGATTAAAATAAAAACAACCTTTCTTATGAAAATTATAACTAATAGTAGTATGACTAGTTGATGCAAATTTCGCACCATATTTTAATAACAATGATTTAATTAAACTACATGAACGATTACGATTATCACTTAAACATTCAACTAAAATTTGAACACCATATTTTGCATAACAATCATAGAACAAATGATGCATCATATCAATATTTTTTTTGCCATATTTATTCAATATTCTAGTAATATTAACCTTAGGCATATTAACACTTTTAGCATATTCTATTAACTTTCTTAATTTAAAATTTATATCAATATTACTTCCACCATCTTTTAAAGCTATAATCATATCTTGAGTTATTTTAGACCAAAGTTTAGATTTCTTAACATCAACAGCAACTTTTTTATGTTTTACCTTAGACCATTTATTATGACCAGACATATAATACATCCATAAAAAATATTATACATTAAAATATCAATAATATATAAATTAAAATATAAATTTAATACAATTCCACTGCTCTTAACATGACTCGAACATGTGACATCTAATTTAGGAAATTAGCGCTCTATCCAACTGAGCTATAAGAGCATTTACATTTATTATAACACGTTTATATTCATTTTATAAAAAAATACTAGATATAATAAATAAATTATTATATGTTATATATGATAAATGTATATATTCAATTATATGAGGTTATTAATGAATACTGTTGAGAAAATCTTTAATAAAATAAATCTACAATTAACTCCTAAACATGCAAAACAAATCAATACAAGTTATTTATTCAATATTGGAGAAGATAATACTGAACAATGGTTACTAGATTTAACAAAAACAACTAATTGGATTACTAAAACTAATACAGAACAAGAAGCAGAATGTATTATCACAATTAAAAATATAAATGACTTTAATGACTTAGCCAATGGAAAAATTAATCCTACTATAGCATTTATGCAAGGCAAAATTAAAATTAAAGGCAATGTATCATTAGCATTAAAATTACAAATATTATTTACATAAACATAAATATAATATATTTTATGATAATAACTATTTTACATTCTATTGTTTTATTAAAAATTACTATATTGAATGAACAACATACATGTAAATGGAATTCAACTTCTTACATATACACAAAAACTATACATTACTAAATATATACCGAAAATTATCAATATAACTAAAATATATAAAAATATTATAAATATAACTTTTGTTACAAATCCACAAATAAAACAATTAAATGTAAAATTTAAAAAAAAAAATAAATATACTGATGTATTAACTTTTTGTATCAATGATACAAGTGCAAGATTAGGATATAATAATATATTAGGTGAAATTATTATTTCTATAAATGAAGCATCAAGACAAGCAAAACAAAACAAACATAATGTAGAAATAGAAATACTTAAACTTATTATACACGGAATATTCCATTTGCTTGGTCTTAATCATAAAAAAAATAATAAAGAAAAAAAAATACAATTTAAATATGAAAACAAAATTATAAATCATTATAATATTACTAATACTAATATATTTAAATAAAAACTATACACATTTTTAAATACTAACAAATATGCTTAAATATACTTTTTTACTGACTGTTAGTTATATTGGTTATTACTTTTGTAGAAACAATATAGCATCAGCTATGCCTATATTAAGTCAACAATTTTTATTTAACAATGCAGAATTAGGAATATTAGCATTTTTTTTAGAATTATCATATGGAATATCTAAAATTATTAATGGCATAATAATTAATAAGTTCAACGGAAAACTATGTCTATTAAGTGGAATGATAGGAACTATTATATTTAATATAATCTTTACTTTAGGATCCAATTTATGTTTTTTTATTTGTTCTGGATGTATAATTAGATACTTTATATCAATTGGATGGATAAGTATTATCAAAATAAGTATCAACATATATTCACCTAATTATTATGGATTCTATTTATCAATTATATCAATGAGTTATCAATTAGGTGGCATCATAACCAACATATTTTATGCATTTTTAATTAATATAAATAATAACTGGAAAGATTTATTCACATACCCAGCTATAATTTTATCTACTATTTTCATTATCTGTTATATATATCTTAAAAATAATAATAATTTTGCCTCACATAAAACATATATTACATATGTTTATTTTAAACAAAAAATTAATATAATGATACACAAACAATTTATTTTTTTATTAAATTATAGTTTTTGTATTAGTTTTCTAAGATCTGTCTTTCTAATTTGGAATCCTAAAATTTTTGTAGATCTTGGCGATACAATTTCCAATGCAATTATTAAATCATCTGGCTTAATAATTTTTGGAATATTTAGCACATTTTTTATAGGTTATTATACAGATAAAAAAATGTATCACATCAAAAAAACTACACTAATAAGCTATTTTTTATTAGGATTACCAATAACATTAATATTAATATTCATAATAATTCATTATAAATATCCTACGATAATATTAGCATATACAATATCAATATGTGGATTTTTTCTCATTGGACCATTTTCTATGGCTGGTGGAGTCTTGTGTTTAGAATATAGCAAACACAAACATACATCAACATATACTGGATATATAGATGGATGTGGCTCTTTAGCTGGTGCTATAGCAGTATGGATAACTGGACACATATCTAATCTATATAGTTGGGGTCATGTAATACTAATGTTAATTATTATATCCATATTAACAATTATTAGCATATTTATGCTAGACATTATCACTCAAAAACATAATAAATATCATTTCAAATATCATATATAAATTTTTGATCGACATTTATTCTGCTTATAGTGTTTTTGCAAATAATTAGCTAATACTTGCCATTTATATACTAAATATAAAGACTTTTTATTAAATAAAATATAAATCATATATAACAACAAAGCTTCTACAAACCAATCTTTATTGATAATTTTCTTTGCTAAATATATATTAATCGATTTTTGAGACATTACAGTTACTACATTTAATAATAAAGAAATTTTATATTGTTCACGTTTAGAAATATTTATTTTCTTTGATAAAATTTCACAAAAATTATCAATAATATGCCTATTATTATTCATTCCTTTTTTGATAACATCTAAATAAACAAATATCATAGAAGATAAAATAACAGATGAAGAAATATAACAACCTTTTAAAATAATTTTATCTAAAATACTTAATATTATTTTCATGGTTTCTTTATATGATAAATATATTTCTTTATTTATAAACAAATATTTTTTTTCAATTAATGCATAATTATATACATGAAAATCAAAGATATTAGATAATAAAAAGAATGACGCTCCACATGTATGACACAAGATAAAAAAAATTAATTTAATATATCCAGAAATTATAATGCTAATAATTTCATTTTGTATTTTTATACTAGAACAATAACGCAAATAATGCATATTAAATCTTACAATTCTTAAAATCGTTATATCTAATAAATAATTAAGCTTTGATACAATACTAATATATTTGAATATTAATATTGGATACTTTTTAAAAATAATATTTGGATCCTTGATAGTTCTAATAATTTTCTTATCTAAATCACATTTAGCTCCTACTAAATCATATAATGTATTATTAATAGGATTAAAAAATAATCCATTTATAGTAAAAATTTTTTCTTCTACAACATCTTTCATTAAAAATATAACACTATTATAATTCTTATTACATTTGCATGATATTTTATATTTATCAAAAAATAATATTTTAACTAATATACAACTATTAATATAAAAAAAATAAACATTTTTTTTTAACATAAAAACGTCTTTACAAAGATATTGAATAAAATCTGATTGAGCATTGGTAACAATTTTAATTTTATTAACTAATTTACCAAATATCAATTTTCTTATACAACTACCATACAAATATCCATAATATCCTCTAATATTAAGTTGTTGAATAATCCATATTATATCTAAACTAATATTACTAATAAGTAATTTTATTTCATTATATGAACCACATAATTGATGTGTATATAAATGAATATTCTTTTTTTTAACTTTATCTAATTTTAATGAAGCAAAACTCCAAAACATTACTGTTCCTTTATTAAAATGAAATTATATGCGGCTATCTAATGATTTATAAATTCTATTATTTAAACCCTCATATAACGATTCTGGTCTAATTATACGATTATTATTAATCTGTTCAATATAATGAGATATCCAACCTATTATTCTAGCCATAGCAAAAATAATCGTAAAAACTTCATGATCTATGCCCATATAATAATAAGTAGAAGCAGAATAAAAATCAACATTAGGATATAAACCTTTTTTTGCTTTCATTAAAACTTCTATTTTTTCACTTATATCAAACCATTTGCTATTACATGTTCTTTCGCCAAATATTTTAGATAACCTTTTTAAATATATAGCTCTAGGATCAATAGTTTTATAAATTCTATGACCAAAACCCATGATTTTTTCTTTATTTAATAACTTATCATTTAACCAATCATTCACATTATCTATAGATTTAATTTCTAACAACATTTGCATAACAGCAGTATTAGCTCCACCATGTAATTGTCCACTTAATGCTCCAATAGCTGCAACAATAGCAGAAATTAAATCTGATAGAGTAGAAGCTACAACTCTACAAGTAAATGTACTTGCATTAAACCCATGATCTGCATGTAAAACCAAAGCAGTATTTAATGTTTCTATAGAAAATTTATCAGGCATAATACCTTGAGATGTATATAAAAAATTTTCTACATGACATAATTCAAAATTATTAGGAATAAAATCTAATCCTTTTTTAGCTCGACAAATAGACGCAGTAATTGTAGCTATACGTGAAATTAAACATATACTTGAATTCATTAAATCAGTTTTATCTTTATATGCTATATTATTCAAATTTAACATTGATACTGCAGACATTAACACTGACATAGGAGAATTCACTTGTGATTTTTTTCTAATAAAATTTAATATCTCTTTAGAAACCTCTCTATATGATTTAAATTGCTCTGTAATCCCATTTAACTCATTACAATTAGGCAACTTTCCATATAAAAATAAATAACATATTTCTTCATAAGAACAAGAAATAAGTTCACTGATAGAATATCCACAATATATAAGTTTGCCACTTTCACCATTTACATCAGATAAACAAGTTGAACCCGCAATAACACCTTGTAATCCTTTGATAATTCTTTTATCATCTTTTTTCATTATATTTCTCCATACTTTATATTACATATGCATGTATAATAATTAATAATATTATTATTATTTATTAATATTATATATATTATTTATATATTTTTTGATATTATATAACATATTTAATAAATAACATATGTTAAATTAATTAAAATTATAGGATATATGAAAAATGCACGATATTAAAAAAAATTTTTCAGATTATTATAAACAAAATAAAGAAAACGTAAATTATAAAAACATTGATACATTATCAAATTTTATTAGCCCAGAAGGCAAAATTTTGCCTGCAAGAAGAACTGGTCTAAGTTCTAAAAATCAAAGAAAAGTAACAAAAGCTATTAAGAGAGCTAGATTAATAGGATTACTACCATTCAAAAATTTAGATATATAAATATAACAATACAAATTGTATATTAATCTTACATATTTTTAAATATATACCAAAATTTTATAAGTTGTTTATAAACTTTTTTTATATGTATTCCAGAGTGCTTAACAATAATATTTAAATCATAATAATTAGGCTCTAGTTTTATAATATTATTACTAAAATACCATTCTGTTATTCTACATGGCATTATGATTTTATTATATTGATATGGTATAGTAATATGTTTTTTATATATTTTTTCTTCTTCAACAACATAATAATATATTGATTCTATTTCTGTAAAAAAAAATAAAATTTTTATAATCTTAAAAAAATAAAAATTTGATACATAAACATTAAGCAACAATTTTTCACCATTAATATAAAATATATAATAATAAAAAATTTTAATACCACCCATTCGTTTTATTAAATATAATAATTTTTTATCTATATAAACTTTACTTATAATAATCTCTATTTTTAATAATTTTTCTATATTTAATATACCTGTATTCTTAGTGAATACATTTCTAATAATATCATCAGCAACATATACAATAGATATACATTTTAAATAAGAATCTTTTTTTTCTCCTAAAGCAACCATACGCACTACTCCTTGGCCTCTTGAACCAAAGTAACTACATACAGATATCAATACACCTACACCAACAACATCACAACAACAATAAGACACATCATAATCTACAGTAGGAACATCCTTAACAATACTTAATATCCATACTTTTTTATAAAAATCATTATCATAACTAGTTTGTTTGATATATAAAGAAAGTGGAATTTTAGTACAACTAATTACCATAGGATTAATTTTATAAATTAAACATATAAAATCTATCATATAATATAACATCTTAAATATCATATACTTATTGAAAAATAAAATTTTATATGTCACAGTATATAAATGTAATCTTAATACCTTCAATATACGTATCAAAAGAGATTTATATTGAATATGGATTTTTGATAAATAAATAATATCAATTATATTATCTAATGATACATGTAATACTGAATCATCTATTGACATTAATATATTATTCAAAATCATATTAATATTTTCATAATGACATTTATTAATATTAACAATTTTTTTCAAACTAGCATTAATAATTTCAATAGTTGCTCCTTGACTAACATCCAAATGTAACGATAAAGAACTTTTATTATCATTTAAGCCAAATTGAAAATTTTTATTAAAATATATCATGAAAATTATACAAATTTATTCCAAACAACTTTTGATTTTACCATAAAACACATTATAATTAGATATATAATGATCATTAGTCACATTAGCAAAATCCTTTAATATATCCTTTTGCTTTTTAGTTAATTTTTTTGGAATTTTAATATATATTTTAACTAATTGATCACCTCTAATTTTAGTTAAACGAGATTGTAATTTAGGAATTCCTCTATTTTTCAACCTAAACACACTGCCAGGCTGTGTATATTCTGGAATATTCATGAATACTTTCCCATCTAAAGTAGGAACTTCAATTTTAGCACCCAAAGTGGCTTGAGTAAAAGAAATATACATATCAAATAAAACATCAACACCATGTCTCTTAAAAAATGGATGTGTATCAATCATAACAGTTACATATAAATCACCTCTACTAGCATATCCATCGCCAATTTCACCTTCACCTACAAATCGTAAATGTGTGCCATTATCTATTCCAGCAGGAATAGTAATAAGCATTTTCCTTATACTTTTAATAAATTTTGATCCATAACAATAATTACATAACTTTTCAACAAATTTACCAGTGCCATTACAAGATCTACAAGTTTCTGACATAGCAAAAAAACCTTGAGACATTCGTATTTCACCTAAACCATTACAACGCCTACATTTATTTGGCATAGTACCTTGTTTAGCTCCAGTACCATTACAAATTTTACAGATATCATGACGATTAAATGAAATATCTCTTTTAACACCAAACGCTGCTTCAACAAATTTTACATGAATTTTATATTGTATATCATCTCCAGTTTTAACACTTGTATTTTGAGAACCAGAACCAAAAATATCTCCAAAAATATCTCCAAAAATATCAGATATGTTAGATCCAAAACCAGGATCAGTGTTATTAAAAGCACTATGTCCAAATTGATCATACTGTGATCTTTTTTTTTTATCTGATAAAACAGAATAAGCTTCCGAAGCCTCCTTAAATTTATTTTCTGATACTTTATCTCCTAAATTTTTGTCAGGATGATATTTATGAGCTAATATTCTGTAAGCTTTTTTTAAATCATTATTATTTGCATTTTTAGACACACCTAACACTTCATAATAATCTCTTTTAGTATTCATAATATTTTACCAATATTTAAATTTATTAATATATTTACATTTTTGTATAACAAATATATACTATATACATAAACAAAAGTAAAAATAGTCAATTATATTTAAATATTATATTTATATAAAAAGCAAATTTTATTATGACATTAAACAAATTAGACCACATAGCTATTGCAACACATAATATATACAAAAGTATAGATTTTTTTAACAAATTAGGATTCAAACACAATAAAATACATACTATACACAATCAAAAATTAAAAATAGCTACAATATATTTTAGCAATATTTATATTGAATTAATAGAATCATTATCAAACAATAATATTATTAAAAATTTCTTAAAAAAAAAAGGCTCACCTATACATCACATAGCAATAGAAACCAATAACATAATCCAAGACATGCAACGTTTAAATAACCTTGGACTTATATTTCTATATGACAAACCAAACATAGGACTTAATAATACTAAAATCAACTTTATACATCCTAAAACATCAACTAATATATTAATTGAATTAGTACAAAAACAATAATGCATAACATCATCAAAACTATCTTTTTATACATTATATACATTTATAAATATTCCATAAGTCCATTTATACTAAATACATGTATATACCATCCAACATGTTCAACATATACATGCCACATAATTAAACAATATAATTTAATAACAGCTATATATCTATCTATAAAAAGAATTTTACAATGCATTTTTATATATCAATACCACACTAATAAAAACAAAAAAATACATAAACATAAAAATAATATTTTATCATAAATGGATATGTTTTTTAAATCTTATTACTAATAACTCACTTAATACAAATAAAATGACACCAATAAATATACAACATATTATTAATCTATATACATAATAATCTTTATCTGGTTCTTGTAAAGCACTCCATAAAGCAATAGATAAAGTTTTGCTTTTGCCATATATAGATCCTGCAAATACTATAGTAGCTCCAAATTCTCCTAAACTTCTAATAAAAGTCAAAACAGCTCCATTTAAAATACCAGACCATGATAAAGGCAAAATTATGCCAATAAAAGTTCTTATTTTACTAAATCCCAAAGTATAAGCAACGTTCTCTAAATTAATATGAATGTTTTCCATAGATACTCTAATAGCACGCATAGCAATCGGGAAAGAAACCACACATGCAACTAATACAACACCATTAAAACTAAAAGATAATTGCAAATTAAAACATCTTAACAAAAAAGCACCAAATATCCCATCTACTCCAAAAAAAAATAACAAAATAAAACCCGTAGCTACAGGAGGTAAAATTAATGGGATATTAATAAATGTTTCACAAATCACTTGTATTATCACATTACTTCTTGTCAATACTCTTGTCATCAACGTAGCTAACGGAATAACAATTAAAGTAGCATAAAAAGCAATTTTTAATGATAATATAATTGTTATCAATTCTTCATACACACACATAATAAATATCTCATTGTAAATATTTAAAATTATATTTTAAAAAAATTCTCTGCCCTATATTCTTAAAATAATATAAAAATCTATATACGTAAAAAAAATTAAACTTATTATAATTATCAGTACATTTGGCTAAACTATATAATATGTCAATATGCGTAAAAGTTGGAATATTAGCAATAATACTAATATATTTAGAAAAATTTATGTCAGTATAATATACAACTCCAATCGGAGCTTCATATTTTTCTATCCATAATAAAGCTAAACGAACATTTGAAGCTAAAAGTAAAAATTTTTTATATTTATTAAATAAAGAAAAATATTTCAATGCACAAAACACATATTTTCCAGCAGGAACAAAATTTGGATTAGCTATAGAAATATACAAATTATTATTATCAATAAAATCTAATATATTAGATGTTAATCTTAATGCATTAATATTTTTAATAAATACTAAAGAATTAGACAAAAAATTTAAACGTGAAGAAACAAGTATTTTTTTATGCAATGATAAATAATCCATCCATTGTGTATTAGCTAAAATAACAATATCACAAACAGCTCCATTCTTAATTTGATGAGAAATTGTAGATGATGATGCTATATTTAAAATAATATTAAAATCATGTCCTATATTATTAACAATATTTTGCAAAACAGGTCCTAAACTTGTAGCAGCAAAAATATAAATCTTATTGGTTTCTTTATAAAATATGTTATAAGTACATTTAAATATAATACATAATATAATTGCAATAATCACTAATTTTATTTTTAAAGTTAATATAACCACTTATACTACTCTATGTGAAATATTATTTTAATATAAAAAATTATATTAATTATATATTTTAATCAATAGATGAAAAAACAATTTTACCTATATTTTTTTCACTATTATGAGCATTTAATCTTTCTTTATTTAATGCTAAATATTCAGTTTCTAATTCTTTAAAATTATAATATATTTCACTATTTGATACAGATATTTCGCCACCCATATTAATAATTATATTATATAATTCTTTATGTGTTGGTGCTCGATCTGCATATTTTTTAAAATACTCAATTAATATATTTTCATGTATTCCATTAGAATTCAATTTAGTTATAATTGCTTTTAGCACACCCTTTCTACCATTTTTAAACTGAAGCAATGTTTTTTCTTTTCTCCTCATTAATACTCTATATAATGGTAACATAAAAAATAATATGGAAAATAGAAAAGGAATCCATCCAAATAATAATGGAATAGAATGAGATTCAGAAAAAATCAACTGATTATTAATACTTTCATTATTAAATAAAAATAAAAAATATAACTTATCTAATACTAAATTCGTTTTAATGGCTATTACACTCATAATCAAATTAAAAAAATTCAATCCTCCAATACATATATTTACACCAAATGAATTGCCAGTTAGTGGAAATAATTTTTCTTTATGCAACCAAATTGGAGTTGCTTGATGTGTAATATTAATTTGAGTTTTTCTTAAATCACAAAATTCATAAATAATAGTTCCATTCTTTAATACTTTAACATTGCCTTTATAATTCAAAATTAAAGTAGACATAAATAAATCTATTTTTTCTCTTTTAAATCCAGTCACTTTTATAATATCTAATAACCCTATTCGTCCATTATTTGCTACAATTTCTGCAATAATAATTTTTCTATATTCTAATATTGTAGTCTTAAAAATTTCTGGACCAAAAACAAATCTATTAATTTTATCATAAAATTTAATATTTTTTTTTACATTAATCTTATGAGATGTATTTTTATGTGTAGCTAATGGATGCATAGTCCAAAATAATGAATCTAAAATCATTCTAAAAAACGCATGCATTAATAATGAATTATTAAAGGACATTTTTTCATTATTACTATCATCATTCCTAGAAAAAGCACATAATAATAAAAATATAAGAAAAAATATAGTATAACTTATTAAAACTATAGATATCCATGATCTCATTAGAAATTTCAATATCCCAAATATTAAATATTTAGTTGTTTTCAATATAGAATACCATGTATATTTATTCTTAAAAGATTTTACAAATCCATGTGGAAAATAAAATAATAAAACACCATGATTTGTAACTAATATATGACCATTATACTCTCTTAATAAATAATGCAATCCCATTTCAGCTTCTTCTAACGATAATCCACTTTTAACAGATGCATCATATATAGAAATTTTACATAAAGAATGTTTAAAAGATCTAATTAATATTTTAGCTATTTTACATGCTTTAATTTCATTTTTATTAATACTAGACATAATAATATCCCAATTTTAATTTTATAAAAATATATATAAGTAACTTATAATATTAATATAAATAAATCATTTTATATCTTTTATTTACAAAAAAACAATGTATAATATGTGCAAATTGCCGAGGTGGCGGAACTGGTAGACGCAGGCGACTTAAAATTGCCCGAGTATTCTCGTGTGGGTTCGAATCCCTCCTTCGGCATGTTACTTATCATTTAGATATATTTTTATTTCTTCTTTCTTTCATGTTATCTGTTATAAAAATATTAATGACATCAGAAGACAACTGAAGCCTTAGACAACTACCAATGGGAAATCTCAATGTTCTATTTGGACCATCAAAAAAAATTTTTCCATTAGACATCACACTAATAACTTCTAGATAATTTAATTTATTAATAAATCCTGAAATAATGTTATATTTTTTTTGGTTAACAGAATATGGCTCTCTTACTCTAAATTGCAATCTATTATCAATAAAACTTTGCATTTCACCTCCAGCTGAAAATAATGCACCACTAGACCCAGCTGCTGTAGATATCCATACACCAGAACTAATCTGTCTTTCAGACATATTATTAAATTTTAATATATATTTACTAACACCAGCTGGACTATTACTAGAAATCAACACATCATTTAAAGCATAAAATGGCAATTCTTTATTATTCAAAAATGCACATATACGCATAATCGGATTTGATACAATATTGCCAATTAAAATATTATTCAACACAATTTCAAAATTATTATAATTAGCAGCACAAAAAATTCCCATTGAACGTTTTGGATCAGAATTAATGCCTAATAAATAATTGTTACTATGTAAAAAACTATTAATATCTAAAATTGTACCATCACCACCAACAGATATAATTAAACAATTATTTAAACTCATATTATATAATTCATGGTAAAAAACAGTATTTACAACAAAATTATATTTTCTTAAAATATTATATACATGTTCAATGGCTTTATTGTTTTTTAAATGAGAATCAATTATATGCTCCATATAAATACAATTATTTTTTATATTTAAAAATTTATTATATATCAAAAATTGAGATTTTTTTTTTACTAATATAATACGTAATTTATGTTTTTTATACAATTTTACAAATTTTGATGACATTTAACCATCCTAAATATTATAATAAATGTTAAAAATAATTTCAATATCAATTGAACAACATAATATAACATTTTCACATAATAAAAATTAAATATTCACATATAATCAAGTCATATGGAAATCATAACTAAATTCATATATCACAGAATCATAATATTGCTTGACATGATGCGGTTCTATAATCATATATCCATTATTATCTTTTTTATATTCCATATTTGATGTTGTTTTTATTATGCCCTCTAAAAAAGAAACTATATCATATGGCGAACCGTCAGTGATATCATATACCTCTACACCAATATGATTAAAATTAACTAACTTTGTACGTGAAAAATATTTTTTCCATACAATAAACATCTGTTCAAAATCTTTCATACTCATTTGTTCAAGAGCTATAATTTCAGCAGGCATCTTTAATAAATCTTGATATGTAATATCATTTATATTCATTGTTAATATAACATTATAATCAATTAAAAATTTTTTTAAAAATAAAATTTTATTACAATTAGATACAACCTTATCAAAATCTGGTATGTAAAATATCACATTTTTGCTATTATAATAAGTGTAAATTTTTTGAAATTCATCTAAAAATTTTTTTACTGGAATTCTATTATATGGATTATTATCAATTAAATGAGAAAAATTAATATAAATAATATTTCTTTTTATATCAATATACCTTTGATTATTATTAAAGAACAAATCATCACGAACACATAAACTAGCTACATGTTCTACTAAAGCTTTTTTCCCCATTCCATCATGCCCCATTATAATAACAGATGGATAATAACTTTTACCACACAATACATTAACT
Organism: uncultured Myxococcales bacterium; assembly: GCA_964385015.1. Taxonomy (GTDB): domain Bacteria; phylum Myxococcota; class UBA727; order UBA727; family JABDBI01; genus CAYLLS01. The sequence continues at coordinate 377,626 of CAYLLS010000001.1, forward strand.
AAAGACTTGCGCGCATAACTATATCCTAAAAAAGGCTTATCTAAAAATCGATATTTAGCTCTATCTATTAAATTAGTTATATGGAATGAGTCATAATTACGACTACATCCTAACACAAAAAATAAACACAATAATATATTCATGATATATAACATAACACAATCCTTAAAACTAATTATACTAATTACAAATCACAAACTCCGCAGAACGGATTCGAACCGCCGACCCGATGGTTAACAGCCATCTGCTCTGCCAGCTGAGCTACTGCGGAATTATTCAATACATATAATAAAATTAAACAATATATTATGCTATATTACATTTAAATAAAACATATACTACATTTAGTCAATCATTTTAATCAATTCTGGCACTGCTACAAAAGCATCAGCCACCAAACCATAGTCAGCTATATCAAAAATAGAAGCATCAGCATCATTATTAATAGCAACAATAATTTTAGCACTCTTAATCCCAGCTACATGCTGTATGGCTCCAGATATACCAATAGCAATATATAAATCTGGTGCTATGATTTTTCCTGTTTGTCCTACCTGCCAATCATTAGGAACCCATCCAGCATCACATACAGCCCTACTAGCTCCTATAGCAGCATTTAATTTATTAGCTAAAGGCTCTATTAATGTTTTAAAACCATCTTTACTTTTGACACCTCTACCACCAGATACAACAACACTAGCATCTGTTAACTTCGGTCTCTCTGATTGTATTGCATCAAAATTTATAAATTTTACTAAAGAATTATTAATCCCCATTTTTACATCTTTAAGTATACCACTATTTATAGGAGTTGCAATAACAAATTCTGTAGATCTAACAGTTATAACTTTTATTTTAGATAATAATTTTATTGTACTTAATATATTTCCAGCATACATAGATCTTTTAAAAATATCTTCATTAATAACTGAATTAATATCAGATCCAAAACTACCATTTAATTTAATAGCAACTCTAGGCATTAATTCTTTGCCCCAAACAGAAGATCCCATCCAAATATGCGTAGCATTGTTTTTTTTAGCTATTATACTAATCACTTCAGCATAATTCTTGGCAACTTTATATGTTAAATCACTATTATCTATAAGATAAACAATATCTACATAACTAGCAAATTTACGTCCTATTTCATTAATATTATTACCTAACACAATACCATAACAACATTTATCATTTAACTGTCTTGCAGCAGTTACTGCAGATAATGTAGTATTAGCTAAGTTTTTTCCATCATGCTCTGCAACTATTAAATTTATTACCATTTACAGCCTCACATTATATTCAATCATATTAAATTAATTTACATTCATGTTTTAATTTATATACCAATGTTTTTACATCAGATAATATTTCTCCAGTTTTCTTTTTACTAGGCAATTCTAATTTAATAATCTTTAATTTAACTTCTTTATCACAATCTAAATCATCTATATTTTTTATAATAACTGGCTTATGTTTAGCTTTCATAATACCAGGTAACGAAGCATATCTTGGTTCGTTCAATCTTAAATCAGCACTAATTACACAAGGAATATATAATTCAATAGTTTCTAATCCACCATCTACCTCTTTAATAACCCTAACTTTTTTCATATCATCATTAATTAAAATTTTATTAGCTTGAATCCCTTGATCATATCCTAATTGTTCAGACAACATTTCACATACTTGATGAGCGTCATCATCTACTGATTGTTTTCCCATAATTATAAGATCAACATTTTCTGATAAAACTACATTTTTTAAAATAGAAGAAAGTACATATCCATCAATATCATTCTGAGTTATACATAAAATTCCTCTATCAGCACCCATAGCTAATGCAGATCTAATCTGTTGAATTGAATCACCATGACCAATAGATACTATAATAACCTCTCCACCATGTTTTTCCCTAATTCTTAAAGCCTCTTCTACAGCTATTTCATCAAACGGATTCATTACCATATTTACATCATTGACATTAATAAACCTATTATTATTATCTATTTTTAATACAGAATCAGAATCAATCACACGCTTAACTGTAACTAATGTTTTCAAAATTAGCTCCTATTTAAAATAATATTTTTATAAAAAATTATTTTTTCAATGCAATTTCATTTTTAATTTCTTTTTCTATTTGCTCTAAAGTTTCAATATTCTTATCATTAATAATATTATTATTATCTAATAACACATTATTAGAATTTATTTTAGCCTTTAAACTACTTAATGCATTATCAACCTTACTAGTTTCTAATTTTTTAAATTCATTAGTTAACGTATCTACACTAATCCTATTAGCTAATTCTGAAGTAGCTTGTGCCTCAGCTTCCATTTTATCAATTTTTTGCTCCATCCTAGAAATTGTATCTATAGCACTAGTAGAAGACAATCCAGTCATAGTATCAGATATAGTTTTTTGAGCTTCCGCCCTTTTAGCTCTAGCTACCAATAGGTTTTTTTTTCTTTTAGCATCAAAAATTTTATCATTTAAAACAATTAATGCTTGTTTTAACTTTTCTACTGAAGTTTTTTGCGCATGCCATTGTTCACTAAAATTAGATGCTTGCATAGCATGCTCAGATTTTCTTTCTAAAGCTTGACTAGCTAATATATCATTTTTAGATTTTACTGCTAACACAGCTCTTTCACCCCACTTTTGTGCCAATGAATTCTCCTTATCAAATTCCTTAGCCAAACGTTTTTCATCTGCAATAGATAAAGCAACTTGTTTTTTAGCATCAATTAATTGTTCTTGCATATCAATAAGCATTTGATTCAATATTTTCTCCGGGTTCTCAGCTCTACCAATAATTGAATTCAAATTAGATTTAATTACTGTCCAAAAACGCATCAAAATACTCACTGATAACTCCAAAAAAAATAAATTTCCAAATAAATAACAATACTTTTTATTTTAGACTATAGAACAAGAATAAAATTATTTTATACCATGACATAAAACCATCAAAAGTACAACAAAATAATCACTATTTAAATAAAATTTCCTTTATAAATTATAATCATATATTGACTATTATTACATATAGTACATAATTATAGTTAAGTATATTCAACATGTATTTAAGGATTATACATATGCATACATATATAAATAATTTATATTCTACGCTTGATAAACAATACAAGAAAGCTAGAAAATATTTTCACCATCACTTAACATATACAGAAAAAATACTTTTTTCTCACTTACATAATATACCAAAAAACACTATACAACGAGGGGTGTCATATGTGCCCATGATGCCAGATAGAATAGCTATGCAAGATGCAACAGCGCAAATGGCTATGTTGCAATTTATAAACTCTGGCATACAAAAAACATCTATTCCAACTTCAATTCACTGTGATCATTTAATAACAGCAAATATAGGGAATAAACATGACTTAAAACAAGCAAATATAGTAAATAAAGAAATTTATGATTTTTTACAATCTGTTAGCATCAAATACAATTTAAAATTTTGGCCCCCAGGATCTGGAATTATTCATCAAACAATATTAGAAAATTATGCTTTCCCAGGTGGTATGATGATAGGAACTGATTCGCATACTACAAATGCTGGAGGATTAAGCATGATTGCTATTGGCATAGGAGGATCAGATGCTGTAGATGTAATGATTGGAGAACCATTAATATTAAAATGGCCTAAAATTATGGGAATTAAATTAACTGGAAAATTACATGCATGGTCTTCACCAAAAGATGTTATCCTATATTTAATGAAAACATTAACAGTAAAAGGAGGCACTGGATATATTCTAGAATTTTTTGGCAATGGATGTTCAACAATTTCTGCAACAGGTAAAGCAACTATAACAAATATGGGTGCTGAACATGGAGCTACAACATCTCTTTTCCCATATGATGATCATATATATAAATATTTAAAAGCAAATAATAGATCTAATATAGCACAATTATCTAAAACATATGCACATTATTTAAAAGCAGATGACGAAGTATATCAAAATCCAGAAAAATTTTATGACAAAATAATTCATATTAATCTTGATCATATAACACAATACATTGCAGGGCCTTATAGCCCAGATAATATTACGTCTATTGACAATATGAAAGAAAAAATCAAAACAACATTATTTCCAAACAAACCTTCTGCTGCTCTTATAGGAAGTTGCACAAATAGTTCTTATCATGATATTGGCAAAGTTGCATATTTGGCCAATTTTGCTATACAACATAATATGAAACTTAAAATACCATTATTTATTACACCAGGCAGCCAGACTACTCTTATTACAACCACAAAAGATAAATTATTAGATCCACTAATTAAATTAGGAGCTACAATTTTAGCTAATGCATGCGGACCATGCATAGGACAATGGAAAAGAAATACAATAAATACATCAAAACATATCACTTATAATTCTATTATATCATCATATAACAGAAATTTTCCTGGCAGAAATGATGGAAATATAAATACTCTATCATTTATTACTACCCCAGAAATAGTTATGGCTATTGCATTAAGTGGTGATATAACATTCAACCCAAATACAGATGAAATTAAACTTGATAATGGCAAATTTATCAAACTACCTATCCCAAAAGCAGAAACATTACCAAAAAATATATTTCATTCTGAAAACAATAAAGATAATACTAATATAAAAACATCTAAAAACATCCAAATTATTATCGACAAAAAATCAGATAGATTATCTTTGCTGCAACCATTCCCTGCACCGGAACAAAAACAATTTTATAACATGCATATTTTGCTTAAATCAGAAGGAAAATGTACAACGGATCACATTTCACCTGCAGGCGAATGGCTAAAATTTAGAGGACATTTAGAAAATATTTCAAATAATACTTATATAAATGCGAAAAATACATTTACTAAAAAAATAGGTTATGGAATATTAAAAAATAATAAACATAATAATATATATAAAACATTACCAGAAATAGCTAAATCATGGAAAAAACAAAATATATCTTGGATTGTTATAGGTGATGATAATTTTGGCGAAGGTTCTAGCAGAGAACATGCAGCAATGCAACCAAGATATTTAGGATGCAAAACAATAATATCACGTAGTTTTGCTAGAATTCATGAAACTAATCTAAAAAAACATGGCATTTTGCCATTAATTTTTGATACATATAACGACTATAATAAATTTAATGCAATTGATAAAGTTGATATAAATAATATACACGACATAAAACCAAATACACAAGTATTAATAACAATAAAGCATCTAAACAACAAAAAAGAATATATAAAATGCCATCATACACTATCAGATATTCAAATAAAATGGTTTCAAGCTGGATCAATATTAAATTACTTTCATAATAAAAATAAAACAAAATAATTAATTTATTAAAAACAAATAACAGATAAATTGATATATATAATAAATTTATATAATAGGTTTATATAACTTTGTATTATATGATTTATATATATTTACAATTTTTAATTCTTTAATAACATCATTAATAGGAACTAACTTAATTTGTCCTTGAAATAATATTACAACTTGCCCATAATTACGACACATAATTGCATTTAAAGCATATTTCCCAAAAATCATGCCCATTCTTCTATCATAAGATGATGGCACGCCTCCACGCTGCAAATGACTTAAATTAACTGATCTCACTTCTTTATCAGTATAATTAGAAATTTGATTTGCCAACCATGCAGATATACCTCCTAATCTTTCATGACCAAAAGCATCTAATTTGGTATCAAGTACAAAATTTTTATAATTAATTGGTTTAGCACCTTCAGATACTATAAGAATGCAAGAACACATATGCATATCTTTTTGTTGTTGAATAATATTACAAACTTCTTTGATATAAAAATCATATTCAGGAATTAAAACAGCTACAGCACTAGTGCTAATAGCACTTTGAATAGCTAAATGTCCTGCATGTCTACCCATAACTTCAACAATAAATATTCGTGAATGAGATTGCGCTGTAGTGCGCAAAATATCCACATAATTAGTAACTGACTGTATAGCACTTTCAAAACCAATGGTATATTCAGTTATATTTAAATCAAAATCTATAGTCTTAGGTACACATACTACATCAACCACTTTCTCTTTATATAAACGATTAGCAACATTTAACGTATCTTCACCACCAACAACTATAAGGCCATCTATACAATGTTTATTTAAATTATCTTGTATACATTTAATATATTTATAATCAGAATATGGATTAACACGAGACGTTCCTAACACAGTACCACCATAAGCATCAATATGACATACATTTTTATTCTTTAATAAAATAAAATTATTATCATTATTAGATATTAATCCACGCCATCCATGTTTAATCCCAACTACATCTATATTCATTAACGATGCCTCATTCACTATAGACTTAATAACAGAATTAAGTCCTGGGCAATCTCCACCTCCAGTTAATATCCCAATTTTACATATATTATTCTTCATTTTTATTCCTTTATATATCATTATATTTAAATTACAACTATAGAAATTACCTTTTCTAATTGTTCCTTATTTATAGAAATCAATCTTACACCTTGAGTATTTCTACCTAATTTAGATATATCATTGACATTTAATTTAATTAATTTGCCCTTATTAGTAACAATCATACTACTATTATCAATATGTACTTTAATAGAACCAACAACATTTCCAATTTTATTATTACATTTAATAGTAATTACACCCATACCACCCCTATTTTGTACTCTATATCTACTAATAGAAGTTCTTTTCCCATAACCATATTCTGTCATAGTAAAAATACTAGTATCCTGTTTAACAACATCCATACTAACTACATTATCATTCCCTTTTAAAGCAATGCCATTAACTCCCATAGCATTTCTAGCCATTGGCCTAATATCTGATTCATTAAATCTAATAGCCATTCCACGTTTTGTAGAAATTAACAATTGATTTAATCCATCAGTGACATATGCTGTGATTAATTCATCATCATTTTTAATAATACAAGCTAAAATGCCACTTAAACGTGGTTTAGAATAATATGCTAAATCAGTTTTTTTTACTCTACCATTTTTTGTGCACATAACTATAAAATACTTGCCCTTGCTTTTTGGAAAACTTTTAATCGATAATATTTTACACACTCTTTCATTATTTTGTAATTTAATAAAATTAACAATAGGCCTTCCTCTTGATTGTGATCCTGTTTGAGTAATATCACATACCTTTAACCAATATAACTTGCCATTAGTGGTAAATGCTAATAAATAAGAATGAGTAGTTGCTAATAAAGCACTAAGTATAAAATCTCCTTTTTTAGCTACTACAACTTGCTTGCCTCTGCCTCCACGACGTTGGGCTTTATAATCAGAAACCAATGATCTTTTAATATAACCTTGATATGAAATAGTAACAACAAAATTTTGTTCTGGTATTAAATCTATATCATTTAATGTATTAATGGAATCTAAAAAAACTGTTTTTCTAGGAGTGGCATATAATTTCTTAATATATATTAATTCATTTTTAATAACATGCATAGTCGCTTCATTACTACTAATAATACTGTTTAATTTTTGCTTTTCTATTAATAAAACTTTACATTTTGCTACAATATTATCTTTTTCTAAGATAACTAACTTAGATAATTTTATATCTAAAACAGCATTAATTTGCACTTCAGACAATTGTGCAAATCCTTGTTTCATCCATGTTTCAAATAATGTCATAGGAAATTCATTAAATAATGATATGTCCATGATATTAGAAAATTTATGTTGTAATAATCTATCTTTAGCCTCAATAATATTTTTACTATTACGTATAATATAAACAACATAATCTATATGACTTAATGCAATAATAACTCCAACCAAATGATTAATTTGATTAATGCAAACATTTAATTTAAATTTAGTCCTACGAAAAACAACATCATGTCTAAATTTTATAAATTCATTTATAATAGATCTTAAATTTAATAATTTAGGTTTACCATCAACAATAGCTAATGAATTAATAAAATAATAAGATTGTAATTGAGTATATTTATAAAGTTGATTAAGAACTACATTAGCAAAAAATTTATTTTTAATGTCTATCACAATCCTCATGCCATTACGATCAGATTCATCACGCAAACTAATAATACCATTAATACGTTGTTCCTTCATTAACATAGCTGTTTTTTTTAACAATTGAGTTTTATTAACCTGATAAGGAATTTCATTAATAATAATTTTTTCTTGATTATTTTTATCTGTTATAATATTTGCACGGCCTCTTATTATAATAGATCCTTTTCCAGTACTATTGGCACTTAAACACTCATTTTTATTACAAATAATGCCACCAGTAGGAAAATCTGGTCCTGGAACTATAGCATTTAATTTCTTATCATCAATACGTATGCCATTAAAATATTTTTCATTTATAATAGCAATGATAGCATTAATAACCTCATTTAAATTATGAGGAGCACATTTAGTAGCCATGGCTACTGCTATACCTTCAGAACCATTAATAAGTAAATTTGGTATTTTACTAGGTAATACTTGTGGTTCTAATATAGTATCATCAAAATTAGATACAAAATCTACAGTATTTTCTCTAATATCAGACAACATTTCTTCTGCAATTTTGGTTAATCTAGCTTCTGTATATCTATATGCAGCTGGTGCATCACCATCAATATTTCCAAAATTACCTTGACCATCTATTAAATTTTCACGCATATTCCATTTCTGAGCTAATCTTACTAAAGCATCATAAACTGACATATCACCATGTGGATGATATTTTTTTAATACTTCACCAACAACTGCTGCACATTTAGAAAACCTTTTATTTGATAACAAGTGTTCATCATACATAGCATATAAAATTCTTCTATGCACTGGTTTTAATCCATCTCTTACATCTGGCAACGATCTACCAATAATAACATTTTTTGAATAATCACTAAATAATTTACATAATTCATCAGAAATATTTACTGACAAATCCATGTTATCAATATTTTTATCTATCTGATATGTGCTAAAATCCATAATTATAAATTCTCCATTTTAATCATCACCCATAATACAACATATAAAACTATAATATAACCCTCAAAATATCATTAAACAAAGCTAATAACATTATAATTATTAAAAACAACAGTCCTAATTTCATAATTACTTGTTTAAATTTTAATGATAATGATCTACCAATAATAAATTCCACTAAAAAAATTAATAAATAACCTCCATCTAAAAAAGGGATAGGCAATAAGTTTAATAAACCTAAATTAATGCTTATTAATCCCATGACAATGAAATACATATCAATACTATGTATTGCAGCTTTTCCTGCTACATTAAATATAGAAATTGGACCTCCTAAACTTGATAAAGAAGTATTGCTGCATATAGCAATTAATGATTTTATGGTAATAATGATCATATAATAAGTATTCTTCAATGATTCAAGAAATAATGTTATTAAATTATCTTTCATATCAAAAAATATATTTTTTATAAACATAAAATTAAACCCTATATGATGAAAACTTAAATAATTCATGACATTATTTCTAATAATATTTTGATAAAAGATAATATATATATACATTTGTTTATTACTAATAACTCCTAATACATACATCTTATTAGGTACAAAAAAATCATCATTTATGATACTAATATGTTTATTTAATAATATGCCATTAATAGAAATAATAACATCTCCATTTTTTATATGCAAACCTTGCATGATAGATGAATCAATAATATTAATAATATGCTTTTTTGATCTATGAAAAATAACATCATATTTTTGTCTAACACTTATATCGCAAAGCAATTGTTTGGTTTTAAAAATAATTTTTTGTATAGACATGCTATATAATTGATAATTTTTTACATAAACAGATCTAATAAGACAATTGTTATCAACACTAATATCACTCAAATTACTATCAAGAAATAATGGGAAATACAAATGATGATTTTCATTCATAATTTTATTAAACTTAGTTAATCTAATATTTAACTTTTGATCTATTATATATGATAATATATCATTACTGGAATAAATATGCATATCATTCATTGAATATATATAATCAAATAAATTCAAATTTAAATCATAAATTTTATTAACATTTAACAATTGATAAATCATTGGTTTTTTAATTAAAAACAATATATTATTTAACATAAATTTAGGAATCAAAATTTTTTGTAACATAACATAATTATTATTAAAGTTAGATTTAACATTTATTTTCATTAACTTATGCACATCATTAAATATAACACTAATAATATTGCTTATAGAATTGATGTTATAATTATCAACATTGATAATTCTATTGTTCAACTTAAAATTGACTAAATTATATGTATAATTATAACTTATATTATTTATTATTGGTGGCCTGTTTTTATGATTATAAACATACATGATGAATATTAACAATACTGGGAATATAAAATTTATAAATGGTCCAGCTACAATAATTAAAGTTTTTTTCCACATAGATTGATATTTGAAACTATGTTTTCTTTCATTATCTGGAATAATATCATTAAAATCATATCCATATAATGATACATATCCACCAAGTGGAATCATACAAATGCGATATTCTGTATCACCTATATTGAAACTCATAAGCTTATATCCAAAACCTATAGAAAACACTAAAACTCTTACCTTAAATGCTTTAGCTACAATAAAATGACCAAATTCATGTATTAATATTAAAGTAAATAACAACAAAAAACCAGCAACAACTTGCATCTCATACCTAATCAATATATTTGTTTTAATAAATAATAATAATAATTTATTATCATAATTATCATTATAAAATAACATAAAAATAACACATATTAAAAATTACACATTGATTTATATAAACTAACAAACTAAAATACTTAAAATTCAAACTATATGAAATTAATATTATGACTGTCATATGCGGAATTATAGGATTACCAAATGTTGGTAAAAGTACATTATTTAATATTTTAACAGATAACAATGTTAAAACTGAAAATTATCCATTTTGTACAATTAATCCAAATATAGGTATATTTAAAGCAACTGATATAAGAATACAAAAATTATCTCACATTATACACAACGCAAAAATCATAGATAACAAATTTACTTTAATAGACATTGCAGGATTAATACATGGAGCACATAAAGGAGAAGGATTAGGAAACAATTTTTTAAATCACATAAAAAAAGTCGATATAATATTTCATATAATACGTTGTTTTAAAGATAAAAACATAACTCATATAAACAATCGAATAAATCCTGTAAAAGATATAAACATAATTAACACTGAATTAATGCTATCAGATTATAATAATGTATTAAATTCATACAATAAACAAAAGAATAATCAACATCTAACATTTCATCAAAAACATAATATAACAAATTTTTTACACAAATTATTAAAACATTTAAATCAAAGCAATTGCGCTTCATCATTTAACATTAATGAATATCAACAAACATATAAACAAATATATAAACAACTACAATTACTTACATCTAAACCAATTCTAATGATTATCAATATAACATCAAATATAATGAATGATAATGAACAACAACAAATTAAACATATAAAGAAAATATATAAATATAATAATAATATTAAAATAATCACTATACCTATTGTGCAACATTATATGTATAAAAATAATACATATTTCCAATATAACTACAACATTAAAATAATTAAAAAATGTCTGCAATTAATTAAAAATATTACATTTTTTACAATAAAAAACAATATAATACAATCATGGATAATAAAACAAAATAGCTTAGCCATACATGCAGCAAAATTAATTCATAAAGATTTTCAAATAGGATTTATCAATGTAAAAGTATTAAAATATAAAGACCTATCTAAATATAATAACATAAAAAAATGTCAAGATCATGGTCTAATAAGATTAGAAGGCAAAAATTATATAATACAAGAAGGAGATATTTTAGAATTTTACTCTAAAAAATTCAAACATACATATAAACATATTATCTAAATAATCACATAAATTAAATTATACAAAAAATATATATTGATATTCTTTTATCATAGTGATATCATAATAAGCATTATGGAACATATTATTCAACTAAAAAATAATAAATTAATTGTGCCAGACAATCCTACTATACCATTTATAGAGGGTGATGGCATAGGAAAAGATATTTTGACATGTGCTAGAAAAGTTTTAGATGCTGCAGTTAGCATTGCATATGCAAATAAAAAAAAAATTAATTGGCTTGAAGTTTTAGCTGGAGAAAAATCATTTAAAAAAAACAAGCAATGGTTGCCAGATATTACATTAACAATATTCAAAAAATATTTAGTTGGTTTGAAGGGACCATTGGCAACTCCTGTTGGAAGTGGCATAAGATCTCTTAATGTAGCATTAAGACAAATGTTAGATTTATATGTATGTCAAAGACCAGTAAGATGGTTTGAAGGAGTCCCATCTCCAGTTAAACATCCAGAAGATGTAGAGATAGTGATATTTAGAGAAAACAGTGAAGACATATATTCTGGGATTGAATTTAAATATAAAACAAATGAAGTTAACAAAATAATTAAGTTTTTACAAAATACACTAAATATTAATAAAATAAGATTTCCAAATAGCAGTGCAATAGGCATTAAACCAGTGTCTCAAGAAGGCAGCAATAGATTAATCAAAGCAGCTATTGAATTCGCTATAAACAATAATAGAAAAAGCATCACTTTAATTCATAAAGGAAATATTATGAAGTTTACTGAAGGTGCATTTCGTGATTGGGGATACGAATTAGCAACTAAAAAATATAGAAAATATGTTGTTACTGAAAGAGAATCTTGGATATTAGATAATATAGATAAAAATTACAGTATTAGTACACAAAAAAACGCACAACAAATAGAGCCTGGATACTCTTATATGACAACAGACAAACAAAATAAAATCTGTGAAGAAGTTAACTATGTTAAAAATACACTATATCATAGTCATGGCAATGGTCAATTTAACAACAAATTATTAATTAAAGATGCTATTGCTGATATTGCTTTACAACAAATTTTAACAAGACCAAAAAATTTTGATGTAATAGCAACATTAAATCTAAATGGTGATTACCTAAGTGATGCATTAGCTGCTCAAGTAGGTGGAATAGGCATAGCTCCAGGAGGAAATATTAACTATCAAACTGGTCACGCAATATTTGAAGCCACACATGGAACTGCTCCTAAATATGCTAATTTAAATAAAGTAAATCCAGGCTCAATCATTTTATCTGGTGAAATGATGTTAAGATATATTGGCTGGAATAAAGCATCCGACTTAATAATAAATGGAATATTAAAAACTATTAAAAATAAAACAGTTACATACGACTTTCACAGAATGATGCATAATGCTCATTTAAAAACAACATCTACATTCGGAGATGAAATTATTAAGAATATGATATAATTAAAAATTATATTCTAATATAAATTTTTCTATTAATATTGCAGCTGATGTGCTGTCTAATATGTATTTAATATGTTTCCTAGATAAGTTATTTTTTATAAGTCTCTTAGCTTCGCTAGATGAGTGATGTTCGTTTATTAAAAATATACGTATTTTATATTTATAATGGTTAAATATTTTATTCAATTCATATTGAATATATAATGCATTCCTATTCACAAAATTATTTACTTTAATATTTTTTAAATATCCAATAATAATATACTTTACTTTATAATAAATACATAAATCTACTAAAAATAATATATTTTTATATTTTTTTCTTAACACTATATAAGATAATAACTTAATATCAAAATGATATTGTCCACTAATAGCTAGACCTGTTTTGCGAATGCCTATATCTAAACTTAATATTCTCTTGCTAAACATAATTTTAATATAATCATATTAAATATATTCCTTATATATTATAATTTTAAAAATATATATAATTAACAATTATAAAAGATATTAAATATATTTAATATAAAATAAAATTTAATATCATAATATACTGCTCTTGACTAATATATAGCAATGTCTATCTTTTAATTAAAAGTTATGTACAAATATTATTAATTATATTAATTGGAGAAACCAAATGAGTAAAATAATAGGAATAGATTTAGGCACTACTAATTCTGTAGTAGTAATCATGGAAAGTGGAGAACCTAAAGTAATACCAAATGAAGAAGGTGCAAGAACTACTCCTTCTGTAGTTGCATATACAAAAAAAAATGAAATTTTAATGGGGATGCCAGCTAGAAGACAAGCAGTAACAAACCCAGAAAATACAATTTTTTCTGCTAAACGATTTATGGGACAACGTTATGATGAATGTCAAAAAGAACTACAACAACATCCATTTAAATCAATTAAACTAAACAATGGAGATGTAGGGTTTCTTATAGGTGAAAAAAAAATAACACCACCTGAAGTATCTGCTAAAATATTGCAAAAATTAAAAAAATCAGCAGAAACATATTTAGGTCAAACTGTCAATGAAGCAGTTATTACAGTACCAGCATATTTTAATGATTCTCAAAGGCAAGCAACTAGAGATGCTGGAAAAATTGCAGGATTAAATGTAAAAAGAATTGTTAACGAACCAACAGCTGCATCTTTAGCATATGGACTAGATAAAAAACACGATGAAAAAATTGTAGTTTTTGATTTAGGAGGAGGTACATTTGATGTATCTATTTTAGAAGTTGGAGAAAAAATTGTTGAAGTAATATCAACTAATGGAGATACACATTTGGGAGGAGATGATTTTGACAACATTTTAATAAAATATTTAATTAAAGAATTCAAAAAAACTTCTGGAATAGACATATCTACAGATAATATGGTTATTCAACGATTAAAAGAAGCTGCTGAAAAAGCAAAAATTGAATTATCAACCACAAAAGAAACAGAAATTAATTTGCCTTTTTTAACAGCAGATTCAACTGGTCCAAAACATATGAATTTAAATCTAACACGTGCTAAATTTGAGCAACTAATAGAATCAAAAGCTCAAACAACATTAATACCATGTAAAAAAGCATTACAAGATGCAAAATTAAAAATTCAAGATATCAACGAAATAGTATTAGTTGGAGGCTCAACAAGAATTCCTATGATACAAAACATTGTTAAAGATTTTTTTAACAAAGAACCAAATAGAACTGTTAATCCAGATGAAGTAGTAGCATTAGGGGCTGGCATTCAAGCAGGAGTATTATCTGGCGATGTAAAAGATATGTTATTACTAGATGTAACTCCATTAAGTTTAGGAATAGAAACATTAGGAGGCGTTAATACAGTATTAATCCCTAGAAATACTACAGTTCCTACAAAAAAATCTGAAATATTTTCTACAGCAGCAGATAACCAAACATCTGTAGAAGTACACGTTTTACAAGGCGAAAGAAAAATGGCCTCTGCAAATCGTTCTTTAGGTAGATTCCATTTAGAAGGCATCCCTTCTGCACCAAGAGGCATCCCACAAATTGAAGTTACATTTGATATTGATGCAAATAGTATAGTACATGTATCAGCAAAAGATAAAGCTACAAATAAAGAACAAAAAATTACTATAACAGCTAGCTCTGGATTATCTGAAAATGAAATAAACAATATGGTCAAAGAAGCAGAAACACATGCAGAAGAAGATAATAAGAAAAAAGATCTTATTGAAGAAAGAAATAAATTAGATAATTTAATTTATAACACAGAAAAAACTATCAAAGAAAATAAAAAGAAATTATCAAGTGATTTAGTTACATCTGTTGAAACAATTATATCAGAAGCTAAAGAACAAATTGATACAAATAATATAAATAACTTTAAAAATATAAATGAAAAATTAACACAGGCAAGCTATAAATTATCAGAAGAATTATATAAACAAACAACAAATAAAGATAATAACACTAATGCAAAAAAAACTAATCAAAAAGAAACACAAAAACCAAATAACATTGTAGATGCTGATTTTGAAGAAACTAAAAAATAAATATTAATGCTTTATTTGTTTGATACAAATATCAAAAATATTACAAATCAAACACAAATATTATCTTTCCTAACAAAAGCAATAAAATTGAACAAATTATCAAAGACATTGATTTTGTTAGGTGATAATGTTCAAGACACAATAACATTATCATATTTCTTATGTATAAATATTTTATGCAATCAGTATTATCATACATTACATAATTATTGCAAATGTTATAATTGTTATCACATCTTATCAAATACACATATTAATATCAAATCAATTAAAATACAATCACATTCAAAAACAAATCACAACAATAACACTAATATATTATATAATTATTTAAATAATAATTACTATATAAATACAGTGAAAATTATTATAATTAAACAATCTTATTATTTAACACCATATATGATAGACTTAATTTTTAATATTAATAAGCATTTAAAAACAACACCATATATATTCATATATGCAAAACATCAATATTTACTACCTTATAAATTAACATCTATCTCTCAAAAAATATTTTTAATACCATCACATAAATATAATTATATACAATATTATAATATACATAAAATCATAAAAATTTTATATAAAAAATCAATATATAATATTTTATATATCATCCATCAATTAACATTATCAAAAAATAATATTAATATATTTTTAAATCATATTGCTAATATACTAATATTACATATAAAAAATAATTTTATAAAAAAAAATAAAGGTTATAAAATACTTAAATCTATTTTAATTATAAAAAAACATATATATCATAAAATCAATCTACATCTATCTTTAGAAAATATAATGTTTAATTATCATAAATTATAACATACACATAATACACATAACTGACTGAAACAAGAAACCAATGCAACAATGATAATAATAAAATAAATTATTATTGACATTGTTAAACACTATATAAAAAATCATATTAAACTATATGAAATAATATTGGAGAAGTAATGAACATATTAAATAAACTAACAATATTAATAATAACTATAATAATTTTTAAGACACATATATATGCTTTTTCAAATACATATCATACTAATATACCTATATGGATAGAACTGCCTAAAAACGAACAAAATAAAAATAAAATAAATTTACCTTCAATAGCTCCATTAGTATCAAAAGCAGAAAATGCAGTTCTTATAGTAACTACTGAAGCCATAATAAAAAACAAACAACATAATTTTTATCCAGAATTTGAGCAAGAACCATTTCAAGAATTTTTTAAATTTTTTAATCCACCACAACAACATGAATTAGAACATAAAACTAAAGGACAAGGAAGCGGTTTCATAATTCATCCGAATGGCTTTGCATTAACTAATCATCATGTAGTAGAAGGTGCAACCAGCATAAAAATTAAAGTAGGAACTAATTTACAAGAATACGATGCTGAAATTATAGGCTCAGATGCAAATACAGACGTTGCACTAATTAAAATAAAAAGTACAAAAAATAATTGGCCAGTCATCCCTCTAGGATCTTCTAGTAAACTAAAAGTTGGAGACTTTGCAGTAGCTATAGGGAATCCATTTGGGTTAGAATTATCAGTATCAATGGGGATAGTATCTGCTCGTGGAAGAAGAAAAATTTCTCCATCAGGACGCAAAGGCCTATATGATTTTATACAAATAGATAATTCAATTAATTTTGGGAATTCAGGTGGACCATTATTAAATTTAAAAGGAGAAGCTGTAGGAATTAATACAGCTATTAGTACATTGGGTCATGGAATAGCATTTTCTATTCCAATAGATCAAGTAAAAAAAATGCTGCCACAATTAAAGCAACATGGTAAAATAGATAGATCTTATTTAGGAGTTAAAATTTTAGATGTCATGCCTAGCTTGGCAAAAACTTTAGGAATGAAAATTCCCCATGGAGCACTAGTCAGAGAAGTCATTAAAAATAGTCCAGCAGAGAAATCAGGCATACAAGCTGGAGATGTTATTACACATTTTAATAACAAAATCATCAAAAATGCTTCTTCATTACAAGTTATGTCTGGATTATGTGGAGTCAATAAAACTATTCCAATCACTATATTTAGAAATAAACAGACTAAATCTATTAATATTAAATTAAGCAATATGCCTACAGAAAACAACAAACATATAGACATCCATGACAACATTAATAATATAACGCATATTAAATCATTAGGATTATCAATCACTGCTTTTAATCCTAAAATACATAAACAATTAAAATTCAATAATTTAAATAATGGTATTTTAGTCACATTAGTTGATCATAATAGCATAGCTTATCTAGCAGGAATACAAAAACATGATATTATTATTAATATTAACAGAAAAAAAATCACATCAGTTAAAACCTTTATTAACATTGTAGAAAAAACACCGAAAAATGAAATATTGCAATTGCTATTGCATAGAAAAGAAACTAATATTTTTATTGCTATACAAAAACAATAATATATTAAATAACATTTAATTTATGTTTATTAATATTAACATTATTTGTTGATACAGATAATTGCATAAGTTGATTATTAATATTCTTTATGCAATTAAAAAATAAAGTAGAAATGTCATTATTTACATCTAAAACATAAGGCATGCCATTATCAGAATGTTTTGCAATATTTTTTAATATAGGTAAAGACATTAAATTTATCATATTTAATTTACTATATTGAGTATTATAAGGGAATATTTTATGTTGTTTATTACAATTATCACAAGTAAAAACATTCATATTTTCAATCATCCCTAAAACAGGAATATTCACTTTTTTAAACATAGACTGAGCACGCATCACATCAGCTAATACAACATCTTGCGGAGTCAAAATAATTATACTAGTACTATTAGAAATATTTTGAGCAATAGTCAATTGTATATCACCTGTTCCAGGAGGCAAATCAATAAATAAATAATCTAAATCTCCCCATAAAACTTGATGTATCATTTGCATAAATGCTGATGTTATCATAGGACCACGCCATGCAATGGCAGTTGACATATCAGTTAAAAAACCTATACTCATTAATTTAATATTATACTTATTTACTGGAATCATAATAACATCATTATTTTTTTTTAATGCTTCAATTTTGATATTCTTACAATCTATTCCAAACATTATAGGTAAAGATGGGCCATAAATATCAGCATCTAATAATCCTACCTTAAATCCTAATTGAGAACACGCAATAGATAAATTGCTTGCTATAGTGCTTTTCCCTACGCCACCTTTACATGATGCAATCAAAACAATATGCTTTACATTAGATATACCATGAATATTCATTTTTTTTTCTATCACTCATTACTCCTATTAATAATATATTATATAATCATGTTATCTTTTATTATCTAATAAACACAATCCATGTATAATGTTTTTAACATCTAACTTAACTTGAATAAAATTATTATTAAACAACATTTTTAATATACCAATATTAAATTTAATTTCTTTTTTTCCAATAACTAAAATAGATTTAGCTTTCATTTTATTTGCTAATCTCATTTGTGATTTAACACTCTTTTTCTTTATTTCTAATGCAACATTAATATTTTTTTGTCTTAATAACATCGCCAATTTAAAAACAAAATTATATCCAATATAATCAACATAAATCAAATAAACTTCTATAATTAATGCTTTAACTAATAAATTTTTACTTTTTAAAGCCAAATATATTCTTTCTATACCTGCAGAAAAACCAAATGCTGGTAATTGAATATTCCCTAAATATAAAGATAAATTATTATAACGACCACCTGCTGCTAATACATTGCACATAATGTCATCTGCTATATTATATGTAATCTCAAACACAGTATTAGTATAATAATCTAGTCCTCTAACTAATGAATAAGAAATTCGATAAGGAATATTTAACTGCCTTAATCCATGTGTAACTTCATTAAAATGTAATAAAGATTTTTTACGCAAAAAATGAATAATTTTAGGTGCATATCTTGATATAGACCTGCAAATATGATATTTACAATCTAATATTCTTAATACACTATATTCAATGCGTCTTCTACAATTATTACATAAATCATATTTATACGTTAAAAAATAATTATATAATTCCTTAGTAAAAACATTTCTTTCTTGAATAGTACCAAGACTATTAATACATAAACATAAATTATTTAATCCTAAAGCAAATAAATACTGCATAAGCATAAAAATAGATTCTACATCAATATAAGCCTCTGATGAACCCAAAACTTCAGCTCCAATTTGATAAAATTCTCTTAATCTACCCTTTTGTGGTCTTTCTCTTCTAAACATAGGACCAATATAAAAATATTTCATACTATCTTGTTGTTTAACAATATTATGCTCTATAATAGATCTTACAACAGATGATGTACCTTCAGGTCGCAATGCTAAAACTTGTTTATTCTTATCTTCCATTAAATACATCTCTTTTTCAATAATATCTGTAAATTCACCTACTCCTCTAATAAACATATTTGCATCTTCTAATATAGGAGTTTTAATCTCTTGATATCCATAATTTAAAAAACAATTAATAGCTTTATTGCAAATATAACGCCAAGTTACCAACTCTTTTTCATATCTATCATGCATGCCTCTAATAGTATAAAACATATAATATATCCTAAATTCTATAAAAATATGAAAAACATATATTAACATAAACAAATCATAAATTATAAATATAACATAACTAAAATTATAATAATTTATAAAAAAATACTATAAATATATATTAAAATTAAAATATACCAAATCTATTAAATAAGACTATCTATAATATGCTTCACAACATTTCTTTCTAATGGATTAAATGTATGCCACCAACACTCTTTCTTAAGCCACATTAATTGATATTTAGCATAATTCATATGTTTTACTAAAATTATAGATTTAGCTTCTTTAATACTAATATGATTATTAATAACTAATAATATCTCTCTATATCCGATAAGAGAAAATAATTTATTATTATATCTAAATTTATGTTTTAATTCAATAACCTCTTCAACTAATCCATTATCAAACATATGATCAATCCGATTAATTAAATTCAATTTTAACCATGCTAAATTAGGATATAATAAAATCCAATTTGCACGTAAATGCATATTTTTTACTATGCCATAACTATAATGTAAATTTACCATATATTTATACAAAACATACATAGAAAAATCCCTACTAATTCTATATGAATCATTAGATAACGTACTATCTATATAATGAAATTTATATTTATTTAATATATTATATAAAAAATTAGACCCTTTTTTTAAAATAAATAAAGAGATGATTCGTTTAATAATTTTCTGCACAAAAGATATATAAACATAATTTGTACGTAAAAACTTACAATATAAAACAGATCCACCTACTAAAATAGGTAAATTATTATTTTTTATAATTGAAATAATATTCATATGACATATTTTTATAAATTCAACAATATTAAAATTTTCATTAAAATTAACAAAATTATAAGAATAATGTGTAATTTGTTTTAAATCTAATACATGAGGAGACGCACTTAATATACGTGCATTTTTATAAATTTGACAAGAATCTACACAAATAATCTCACCAGATAAATATTTTGCTAATTTCAAAGCTATTATACTCTTATTACTCCCAGTAGGACCTGATATAACAATTGGTAATATCATTATATATATACCTAACTTCATTATATATTATTAAAGACTAACACAACTAAAACAGAAAACTATAAAAATAATACATGCATATACAAATACTATTGTTCATAGTATACAGATCAATAATACGCATAAACATTAATCAAAAAAATACCATTCACTTTTATTAGATAAATCCTTAATTTTAATATTATATTTCAATAATTCTTTCCTAATACTATCAGCTAATATCCAATTTTTATTATATCTAGCAATGTCTCTATCTTTAATCAATTTTCTTAAATCACTAGATAATTTAGGTTTTACAAATAAATCTATATTAAATCCTAATACTATATTAAATTTTTTAATCAATGTAAATTTCTGTTTAGAACCAAGATTATTATCTTTAATCATTATCCATATAATAGATAAAATTTTTGGCGTATCTAAATCATCACATAAAGCTTTAATAAATAAATCTTTATAATGTTCTTCCCTATCTTTATTTATAATATCATCAGAATTATTATAACAACTGATAATTCTATTTCTTAAATGTTCATAAGCATTTTTAGCGGCAATTAATGCTGACCAAGTAAAAAACAATACAGATCTATAATGAAAACTTAAACATAAATATCTATAATGTGAAGCTGTAAATCCTTTATCAATTAACATTTTCAATGTAATAAAAGTATAGTTAGATTTTGACATTTTGCTTTTATTACATATTAAAAATTCACTATGCATCCAATAATTTACCCACTTATGTCCAAAATATGCTTCAGATTGTGCAATTTCATTTGTATGATGAATAGATATATGATCTACCCCTCCTATGTGAATATCAATTTTACTACCTAAATATTTTGATGCCATAACAGAACATTCAATATGCCATCCAGGAAATCCTTCTCCCCACGGAGATGACCACTTCATAATTTGTTTAGGGAACTTGCTTTTAGAAAACCACAATACAAAATCTATACTACTTTTTTTATACTTATCACGCATTACTCTTGACCGATTAAAACCATATTTTAAATTATTCTTAGATAATTTCGCATAATTATCACATTTAGAAACATCAAAATATACATTGCCATTAACTTCATAAGCAAAACCTTTATACATTAAATATAAAATATACTGTTGCATATCTTTAATGTTATCACTAGCCCTACATATAATATTTGGTTTTTTTATATTTAAACTTGTTAAATCTTTTAAAAAAGCTAACTCATAAAATTTAGCTATATCCCATGGGTTTTTAGATAATTTATATGACATCATAGATATTTTATCATTTCCATAATCAGCATTAGATTCTAAATGTCCAACATCAGTTATATTCATAACATGTTGAACGTTCAAATTGAAATATTCTAACATTCTACGCAATGTATCCTGAAATATATAAGTACGTAAATTTCCAATATGTGCAAAATTATATACAGTAGGACCACATACATACAATTTAACATTATTTTCATATAATGAAATAAATTGTTCTTTCTTTCTAGTTAATGTATTAAATAAATAAATCAACATATCTTATAAATTCATCAATATATAAATTAAAACCATATTTCAAATATTAAAACATTTAAAATATATAATCACAAAATATATTATAAAGCTATATAAAAAATATATTATTATCAATCATATAAATATGAATAAAGTATTATATAATTTTATATGCTTAAATATAATTATAACATATATATAATATAAACATTTAAAATTAAATATATATACATAAACAAACATCATTATATTCAAATTCCAACTATTTTTATTAAACATCAATCATAATTAATAAACATGAATACTTTTCAAAAAAAAATCAAACAAATTCATAAAAAAATGATTCAAAACAATATTAACATTGTATTATTAAGATCTACTAATAAATATTTTAATACTTATACACATCATTACAATAATGAAGTTAAATATATTAGTGGATTTAAAGGCTCCGTAGCAGATGCTATAATCACAAACAATAAACATTTCTTATTTATAGATGGGAGATATCATGAACAAGCTAAACTTGAAGCGCCACATTTTATTATAAAATTACATAAACATAAAACTATAGAGCAAAGTTGGATATATTTTTTATCTCAATTAAGTCAAACAACGTATTATTCTATATTTATTAATATGAATCATATATCACATGCATTAAATAAACAAATTAGAAAAATTATATTATTATCCAATATTACAATAACATATGCTAATAAAAATTTTATTAACATTAATAATGTTAATAAAAAATCATTTAATATATACATAAACAAATATAACATTAATATAAATGATAAATTTAAATACATATATAAATATTATAATAATAAATATTTTTTTTTAATAACTAAATTAGATGACATATCATGGATTACAAATCTATATAGTAATCAATTTAATTTTGATAGTACATTTATATCAATTGCATTAATATTATACTATAAAACGATAATTGGCATTAAATTTCTAAAACATATTCCAATTATATACTCACGAACAACCATTATAAGAGAAAATGTTTTTTTTATATTTATAAAAAAACTTCACTCACATATTAATAAAATTACTATAAATCCATGCATTACTTCACAACAAGTTTATTTAAAAATAAAAAAATATAATTTAAAAATTAAAAAATCTAAAAACATTATTGCATATATCAAATCTATTAAAAATAAAAAAGAAATAAAATATATAAGAAAATCAATACAAAATACAGATAAAGTTATGTTTGAAACCATACAACTAATTATAAAAAAAATTAATTCTAATAAAAATATATCAGAACAAATTATTTTTAATATTTTAAAAAAAAAATTTATCAAATATAAAGCATATAAATTATCTTTTATGCCATGTTGTGCTGCAAATCAACATTCTGCTATTATTCACTATACAACATTATCAACAAACACTATATATAATAAAACTTTATTTTTAATTGACGCTGGAGCATCATATAAATATAAATTAGCAACTGATTTAACAAGAACTTTTTTTATTTCTAATCATGATACATATCCAAATATTCAATATAAAAAAATATATACTATAGTATTAAAAGCAAGCATTGCAGGACTCAAAGCCAAAATACCAATAAATACTGCAGCTAAAAATTTAGATATTATTATTAGACATATAATTAAAAAATGTGGTTTTAACTATAATCATAGCAGTGGACATGGAATAGGAATACACGTACATGAGTCAATTCCAAATATATCATCAAATAGTAATCACATATTAAAATTAGGCAATGTTTTTTCCATAGAACCTGGAATTTATATAAGACACTTTATAGGAATAAGATTAGAAAATATAGTTTATTTAAAAAAAGATAAAAATATTAAAAATTACATAAAAATTTATCCACTTTCTTTTTCTCCATTTGACAATAAACTTATTAATTATAATATGCTAACAGTAAGAGAGTCATTGTTTTTAAAAACATTTCAAAAACATTATACACAACACAAAAAAAACAATAAAACCATATCATAGGTTGATTATATGAATATATTAAATAATTATAATATATTAGAAACTTTTAACATGACAAAAATGGTGCATGCTGCTGAATTACATACAATACAATCTTTCGTAGCTTTAATGGTAGCTGCTATCATTGTTGGAATTGTAGCACATAAAATAAAATTACCATATACAGTATCACTAATTATAGTAGGTGTAGTTATGTCTACATTAGGATTAGTACCTAATATTAATCTAACTCAAGAACTATTATTAGCAGTTTTTTTACCTGCACTATTATTTGAAGCTGCTATACATTTCCCAATGAGTGAATTAAAGACCTTTTCACCAACTATAGTCACATTGGCTGCTCCTGGTGTTTTATTAACTGCATTAGCTACTGCAATAGTATTAACTTTCGAATTTGCTGCTATAGGCGTTGAAGGATATGCTACATTTTTACATTTTTTATTATTTGGAACAATTATAGCTGCAACAGATCCAATATCTGTCATTGCTTTATTAAAAAATATGGGAGTAGAAAAACGATTATCATTACTAATTGAAGGTGAAAGTTTATTTAATGATGGTACTGCTATTGTATTATGTTCAGTAGTACTAGATGTAGTATTAGAATCAAGATCATTTAATATAACAGAAGCTTGCTCTAAATTTATTTTTGTTGCTATAGGAGGAATTTTTACTGGAGCTATTTTAGGACTATTTGCTAGTTTAATGATTAGATTCATTAATGATCATCTTATTTCCATAGCTTTTACAACTGTTACTGCATATGGTAGTTATCTAGTAGCTGAGAACTTTGAAGCTTCTGGAGTATTATCCACAGTGACTGCAGGATTATTTATAGGTAATATTAGCAAAAAACGTGGAATGAAGCCAAATGCTAGAATAGCAGTTATAAGTTTTTGGGAATTTATTGCTTTTTTCATGGGAAGCATAGTATTTCTAATGATGGGCTTAGAAGTTAATATAACATTTTTAATGGAACATTTAAATATAATTGCATTAGCATTTTTAGCAGTATTAGCATCAAGAGCGCTATCAGTATTTATTCCAATTCCATTTTTAAAAAAATTTATGCATCAAAAAGTATCTTTTAAAGATGCAACTATTATGTGGTGGGGTGGCTTACGTGGAGCTTTATCCAT
Source organism: uncultured Myxococcales bacterium (assembly GCA_964385015.1). Taxonomy (GTDB): domain Bacteria; phylum Myxococcota; class UBA727; order UBA727; family JABDBI01; genus CAYLLS01. Next base: position 404,015 of record CAYLLS010000001.1, read on the forward strand.
GGTTTTAGCATTATCATTACCAGAAGATTTAATAGTAAGAGATATCTTAATAGCAATGGTATTCGGAGTAGTAGTATTATCAGTTGTAGTACAAGGATCAACAATGAGTATGTTATTAAAATGGCTACAAATGAAACCTAAAAAAACTAATGAAGCCATTATACTAAATTTAAAAATAACTAGATTACAAGCTATTCATTTACAATTAAAAAATATTAATAATCATATACCTCAAAATTTAGAAAATATTGAAAATATTAAAATAACTATAATTGAAGAAAAAAATAACATAATGAAATTTTTACATAATAGAAGACATAAACAAAACTTTAAAAATGCATTAGCAGATCATGCTAAAAATTTTCAATATACATTAAAACAAATAGCTAAAACATCATATCAAAAATCATTAGAAGATAATTTATTAAATGAAAAAGAATTAAATGAACTTATTTTAACTTTAGAACAAAATATTAAATAATATATGATTATAATAATTTTTTATGCATCAAATATGATTCTACACTCATCGCAGCTTTACAACCACTTGCAGATGCTGTTATAGCTTGTTTATACATATTATCTACAACATCACCACATGCAAATATACCATTAATATTAGTTTTTAAATTTACTCTATCAACAAGCAAATATCTTGAATCATCCAATTTTAATGCATCAATAAAAATTTTAGTATTAGGATTATGTCCAATAGCAATAAACAATCCATCAACATATAATTGTTTAATCTCATTATTACAAACATTTTTTAACAACAAAGCATTAATATAATGCTTTCCAGTCACATCCACTTTGGTTAAAATCTTATGTATCACTACATCTAAATTAAAAATAATTTTTGAATTATTCATGGCTCTATTCAACATAATTTTACTAGCCTTAAATATTTTACGTCTATGAATCAATATAACTTTAGATGCAAACTTACTTAAAAACATAGCTTCTTCCATTGCACTATCTCCACCACCAACAACAGCAACATTCACATTTCTATATAATGGGCCATCACAAGTAGCACAAGTAGATACTCCACCTCCTTCTTTTATTAATTGCAATTCATTTTTTAAACCTAATAACTTAGCATTAGAACCAGTAGCAATAATAATAGTATAAGTCTTTACATAATCATTGATATTAGATCCATAAAATATCTTAAAAGGATATGAATTAAAATCAACATTATAAACATTATTTAATTTAAATTTAGTCCCAAAATTTAAAGCCTGTTGTTTTAATAACTTAATTAATTTGTCACCAGCAATACCTTCTGGAAATCCAGGAAAATTTTCTATATTAGATGTTAACATTAATTGTCCTCCTGGTATATTTGGCAAATTACCTTCAAACAATAATGGATTTAAATTAGCTCTAGCAGCATATATTGCAGCAGTCAATCCAGCAGGTCCAGAACCAATAATAACAACCTTTTCAACATGTGTTTTTAACATTTATATATCCCTTAAAAAATACAAATAACATTACATTTATAATTTTTCTTGTCATATAATAATACTTCATTTATAATAATATCAAATAATAAATTTCATATTAAACATTAAATTAAAGGACATCATGGCTCGCACATGTCAAATATCACGTAACATAAAAAGACAAAGATTAATAAACAAACATTTAACAACAAGAAAACTATTAAAAAAAGCACAAATTGATAAAAAATTATCCTTAGAAGAAAGACAACAAGCTAGAATAAAATTAAATCAACTACCAAAAAATTCAACACCATGCAGATATGTTAGAAGATGTCAACAAACAGGAAGCGCTAGATCTGTTTATAGAAAATTTCAACTCAATAGAATTTCACTTAGAAATATGGCATTACAAGGTCTATTGCCTGGTGTGACAAAATCCAGTTGGTAAAACATACTATTTCCCAGCATAATACTCAACAACTAACCATTCATTAATATTAAGTGGAACATCATTTCTAATAGGATTAGAAATTATTTCTAGCATTAAACTATTATTATCTTTAATCTTAATATAAGATGGCAAAACAAAATGTGACAAACTTTTCTGAAATATTGTAACTTGATTAACCATTTTTGATCTACTAGACAATGATATTAAATCTCCAATTTTTAATTTATAAGATGAAATATCTACTTTATGATTATTCACTACAATATGACCATGAGAAATCATTTGTTTAGTAGCTAAAATACTCTGAGCAAAACCAGCTCTAAAAATAACATTATCCAATCTTAATTCTAAAACTAACAATAATGTTAATCCAGGATTAATCTTTTGTTTAAAAGCATATGATATATAACGTCTTAAATGTTTTTCATTAATACCATAATGATAACACAATTTCTGTTTTTCTCTTAATCTTAAAGCAAAATCAGATAATTTACTTCTTTTTGTTGGACCATGCTGACCAGGACCATAAAACTTTTTTAAATTTGGCTTAGTGCGCATTAACCCTGGAATAGGTGTTCCAAGACGTCTTATAATCTTTAATCTAGATCCATGATATCTAACCATATTTAAATCAATCCTATATAAAACATAATTATAAACTGCACAAACTATAACATTTAAATACTTATTATTTTATAAAATGTCAATGTGTAATATACTGTACTTTTTAAATTTTTAATTTTAATATAAATAATATTTATTTATTTTCTTACAAGAATATATTGCAATGATCTATGATACATTATTAAACATAAAAAATTATTTTTTTAGCGTCATATTAATCAATAATATAAATCAACATAAACAAAAATCTAAAGTATTAATTTTAAATTGTATTAACAAAAAATCTATCTATCATTTTAATATATATTATCACTATCATATATTGCATAAAATATTCTATAATAAAAATCACATATTTCTATTTTATAATGCAAAACATTCAATAAAAATGCTGATGAAATATAAATTCAATGTTATTTCACCAATTTGTTTAAAAACATTATTAATATTAACACGAAACACACATTATATAGAAAACAAATATCACTATAATAATACTATAAATGTTAAAGAAGCAGAACAACAAACCAATAAATATATCAATATATTCTTTAAAATTTTCAACGAAATTCAAAAATCAAAATTAACACATATAGCACTTATAGAATCACAACTGACACGAATTTTGGCTTCTATGGAATATATTGGATTATCAATAAAAATAAAAAAATGGGAAAATTTGATTAATATAAAAAAAAACATATTAAATTACTGCATAAAAAAAATAAAACAACAATTAAAACATATGCTCAATTATAACCTTTTTGGAGAAACAAATATAAATATAAAAAATAATATATATGTAAAAATATTAATCAAAAAATTATTAAATCAAAACATGAATAATATTAACATCAATAATGAAAAAAATATTAATAATAATATTATTCAATTAATTCTCAAATATAGACAAATATACCAAACAATCAAAATATATGGAAACAATTTTTTATATCATTGCAATAAAAAAAAAAATAAAATATACGGTCATTTTAATTCACTTCAATCCTCAACACATAGAATTAGTAGTTATAATGTTAATTTACAAAATTTACCATCATCATATAATTTTAAACAATGCATATATATAACTAATAATAAAAAAACATATATAAGTGGCGATTATAATACATATGAATTTAGAATATTAGCTGGACTAGCTAATGATGTTAAATTGATAAACATGTTAAATCAAAACAAAGACATACATTTAGAAATAGCAAAAAAAATTTTTAATACAAATAATAATAAAATAATAACACCTAATTTAAGGAATAAAGCTAAAGCAATTAATTTTAGTATTATTTATGATATTAGCATACAATCATTAGCATATAAGTTACAATTATCAATAATAAAAACAAAACATTTTTTAAAAAATTATTTCAGTCAATTCCCTAAAATTAAAGAATTTCTAAATAATATTGCACACATAGCATTACAACAAGGATATATAAAAACAGTACTAGGACGAAAATTAATTTTACCCAATACTAATACAAACATAAAACAAAATCATAGAATTGCTAAAAATATGCTAATACAAGGGAATGCTGCAGATATAATCAAATTAGCTATGATTAACATTCATAACAAACTAATAACTCAATTTAATCAAGCTTATCTTGTTAACATGATACATGATGAATTAATTATAGAATGTCTTATAAAAGACACTCACAAAATAGCTATATTATTAAAAATAGAAATGGAAAAAGCACAACAATTATTAATTCCCAATATTAATTCATTCGTTAATATTAAAATCAATAAAACTTTTAATAATAATTATTAAATAACATGCACTACCAATATAGAATTTTATCACTATCAATCTTTATAGTTTTTTTAGATTTAGCAGGATTGGGTATTTTAATTCCAATACAACCATTCATAGCTTTATCATTTGGAGCTAATCCAACAATGGTAACTTTGTTATCAGCTTCATTTTCATTTATACAATTTTTATGTGTGCCATTTTTAGGAAATATGTCAGATAAAATAGGAAGAAAACCAATTATGTTATTAAGTATATCTTTATCAATATTAGGTTATATACTATTTGGATTTGCAAAAAACATAGAATTACTATTTATATCAAGAATTATTTCTGGATGTGGCAGCGCTAATCTTAGTACAACACAGGCAATCATTGCAGATAGCACATCAAAAAAAGAAAGAGCTAAAGGAATGAATTTAATCGGATTAGCATTTGGATTAAGTTTAATTTTTGGATCATCTATTGGCAGTTTTTTCAGTACATTTAATTTAAATACTCCAGCATTTATTGCTGTTTCATTTTCACTTATTAATTTTTTTATAGTATTATTATTCTTGCCAGAGACTCGTTGGAAAATACAAAAAAATAAAAAAAATAATAATACTTTTAATATCATTAAAGGAATAAAAAAAGCCAAAACATTAAACAATATACCTCAATTACTATTATTGCTTTTATTTACTATATTTTCTTTTTCAATGTTTGAAAAATCTTTAGGATTATTTATACAAACGAGTTGGCCATTAAATATAGATCATGTTATTAATATTACTACAAATGCAAAAAAAGCTATAATAGATAATGCTGTAAGCTTAACTACTTATTTTTTAATTATTTTTAGTATCAGTGCAGCAATATTTCAATATTTTTTCATTACAAAATTAATAGATTTATTTGGAGAAGAAACACTCATACTATTTGGTACAATCACATTAAGCATTAGTTTATTTATTTTACCTATTATTGGATCATTAATAAAGTTCTGGCCAATGTTATTATTAGCTATAATTATAGCTTTAGGAACTAGCACAACTTTTCCAATAATTGCAGGATGCTTGTCCAAATCAACCCCTACTGAAGATCAAGGACTGATATTTGGAATCGGACAATCATTATCAGCACTAGGAAGAGTCTTTGGCCCAACATTTGCAGGCATGTGCTTTGAATTATATAAAGGCACTCCATTTATTATAGGAGCATTAATAATGTTATATTGTTCATTATTAGCATATAATATAAATAAAAAAAATTAAAAAAACTAATTATGATTTCACTGAAAGCATCAAAAACGATTTAAAAAACATTATAAACTTTTTTATCTTTAATATTAAAAATATCCTATTATTTCTTTTATTATCATTTTGACTTAAAACCATGATATTTTTAAAAAAAACATTAATATAAGGTTTTAAATATATAATTTCCATAACAATCATATAATACTGTTTCAATAACTCTGATTTTGAAATACTATACTTCATTTTAAATAATTTTTCTATATATTCTATCTTTTGATATAATTCTATTTCCTCATTGGCAACTAAAAAAAATTTATTAAATCTAATGTCATATTTACTTGACAATAAACTTAATAAATTATTTAAACGCTTAAATATTATTTTAAGATCAACAAATAAATTATATTTCTTTTCTATTATAATTAATAATACTTCCAACCGTACCCAGATATCAACTAAATTACTTGAATCTAACATAAAATCATTATTAAAAATAATAGAAATATTTCTAGTATTATATTTAGTAATATACTTATATATAATATATTTAAATTTCCCTATAATTAAATTATATACATTCAATAAAAGAACATTTTTATTAATATCTATTAATACATCATCATACAGGTTAATATGTTTCACTAATATCTTCTTTATAGGCATTATAATACCACTATGAATCAAAGTTTTATTAATAGCAATAGCTAATCTACGCAAATAAAAAGGATCACTATCAGATGTTACATTTTTGCCTACACTTAAGATAGCAATTAAAGAATCTAGTTTGTCTATAAAAGAAATCAAATTAGCTTCTTGTAATTTTGATACTTGATCATTACTAAATCTAGGGAAATAATGTTCTTCTATAATATTAGCAAACTTAATATCTTTATTATATTTAATAACATAAATTTTTCCGACCATACCTTTTAAATACGGAAATTGCATTACAACATTACTAGCTAAATCAAATTTACATAACTGAATAATATATTTTATTATATTGTTTAAAAAACTCAAATAATAAATATTACTACATATATAATATGCAATTCTTTGCATGCGTAATACTTTATCATGCATCGATCCTAATCTATTCATAAATATAATATTCTTTAATTTACTCAAAAAACTATATAATCCAATTTTTAAATCACGTTTATAATAAAAACAAAAATCAACTAATTTAGATTGCAAAGCATTGGAATAACCATACATTATATTATTTTTTAATTTAGGTTTAATATCTAAAATCACAATAAAATAATTCAACAAAATATCATTACTATCTAATAATACGAAACATTTTTGATTTTCTTCTATAATAGCACATAAAATTTTTTTAGGAATTTGCAAATATTCTTTCTTAAAAGAACACAATAATATCCATGGATATTCAACCATGTTAATAATATTATTTAATAATGATAATTTTAATTTAACAACACCAGAAACTAATTTAGACTCTTTTTTCATATAATGTAAAATAATATTCTTCCTCTCCATTGCAGATAATATAACATAATTATTTCGTAAAATATTAAAATAATTACTTATACTAGCAATTTTCATGCGCTTATTACCTAACATTCTATGTACACAAGTATAACTATTAGAAATAATTCCAGCATATGGAATATTTAAAATCCTTTCTCCTAAACAACATAATATCCATCTTATTGGTCTAGAAAAAAATATATTATTAGATTGCCATTTCATTTTTTTTACAAATGGTATTTCCTTTAACATACAACACAGTATATTAGATAATATATCTTCTATCTTTACATTATATTTTGTTTTATTGCATAATTTTATATCATCACCCAAATTATTATTAAATTTATAATTATATATTCTATGACTGTTATTTTTGTTCATATCATCTAACATGCATGTTTTATAATATAAACCACTATACGATAGCTTTTTAACATAAAGTAACAATCTTCTATGAGTGCCTTCTAATATAATTGACTGATAATTAATTTTATTATTATATAATAACATTGGAATTTTCATGTTCATATACGATAATGCTAAATTAACCTCATGAGCAGGCAAATCTTCACATCCTATTTCACATAACAAATTAATCATATTGACTCCAATAATAGTGTCATAAATAAAATAATATATTATTTATGCATTCTGCATATATTTAATAGCACATAAATTAGATAATATACGAATTCTATTAATATATTCTACATGTTCAACCATAGAAATCATTTTTCTAGCTTCTAATAAATTAAATATATGACTACATTTCAATATACAATCATAAGCAGGAAAAATTAAATTTTTATCAATTAAATATCGTGATTGTTTTTCATAATTACGAAAATTAGAAATTAATATGTTTACATCACTTTCATGAAAATTATAACAAGACCATTCAAACTCACTTTTTTTAAACATATCACTATATAATATTTTTTCCCCAGATGGTAATATTCCCCATAAAATATCATACACATTATCAATACCTTGTAAACACATCGCTAATCGTTCTAACCCATATGTCAGCTCACAAGATACTATATCTAAACTTAATCCACCACATTGTTGAAAATATGTATACTGTGAAATTTCTAATCCATTAGACCATACTTCCCATCCCAAACCATAAGCACCAATAGCAGGATGTTCCCAATCATCATGTATAAACCTGATATCAAAATCTCTTAAATTCATATTTAAATATTCTAACGAATGCAAATATAAATCTTGCATATTATTAATAACTGGTTTATAAATCACCTGAAACTGATAAAAATGTTGTAAACGACTTAAACTTTCTCCATATCGTCCATCAGCAGGCCTTCTAGTAGGTTCAACATATGCTGCTGCCCATGGATGTACATCTAAGACCTTGAAAAATGTATTTTTATTTAATGTGCCAGCACCAACCTCCACACCTTCTGCTTGAGTAATTAAACAACCTTGTTTATGCCAAAAATTCTGTAACTTTAATATAATTTCTTGAAATGTAATATTATAATGCACAAATAATCACCATTCAAACTAATGTTAAATATAATTTAATCTTCAAGTATATTGACAATCTAATAAAAAATAATATAAACTTTATATTAAGGTGCTGTACCCAAGAGGTTAGGGATCGGTCTGCAAAACCGCTTACACCGGTTCGAATCCGGTCAGCACCTTTGTTATAAAACATTATTTATCTATATAAAACTTATCAAACAAAATTTTATATTTTTTATATATAAACATACGCCTTATTTTTAACGTTGGAGTAAGTTCCTCACCTACTTTAAATAATCCATATAAAATCTTATATTTTTTAATTTTTTCATAACTAGATAAATAACTATTAACTTTATCTATATCTGCTTTAACAAGATTATACACAATATCACTATTATATAAATCATTATAATCTACAATTCTTTTAATACCAAGTTTGATTTTTAAATAATCTTCATTAATAGTTACTAAAGCAGAAATAAATTTTCTTTTATCACCATGAACAACAACTTGATTAATTAAATTACTTTTAATTTTTACTAAATTTTCAATTTTCTGTGGAGCTATATTTTTACCTCCAGATGTAATAATAATATCTTTTTTACGACCTAAAATACTTAAATATCCATCTTTATCTATTTTACCAATATCTCCACTATAAAACCATCCATTTTTCAAAACACTATCTGTATATATTTTATTATTTATATATCCAACAAACACACCAGGCCCATTAATTAATATTTCACCATCATCATTAATTTTTAATTGTGTATTAGGCACAACTTTACCTACAGTGCCTGCTTTCATATTATTAGGTAAATTAATAGTTGTAGCAGCACTAGTTTCTGTCAATCCATACCCTTCACAAATTACAACTCCTGCATATTGAAAAAACTTTATGATTTCTTTAGATAATGCAGCACCACCAGAGATAAAAAATCTTAAACGATTGCCAAACAACATATATAATTTAATTTGTATTTTTTTAAAAACTATTAATTTAATTAAAGGCCATATAATATATTTTACTACAATATTATTTGTTCTATCAATATTATTAATATTGGCTGTAATCCATTTAAATATATATTTCATCAATATACTAGACCGTGTAGCTTTCATAATAATATTATCATATATTTTCTCATATACTCTAGGAACACCAGCCATAAATGTAGGGTTTATTTCAGACATGTTACTCATCAATTTATCAATATGCTCAACAAACACTAAATGATGCATAGTATTTAACCAGGCAACCTCCAATAACTTAGCAAAAACATGTGCTAATGGAAGAAACAATAATTGTACATCATTTGAAACAAATAATTTTAGTTCATCAATCACCAATGCTTCATATATCAAATTCTTATGACTCAACATAACACCCTTTGGCATGCCTGTTGTTCCAGAAGTATATATAATAGTAGCAATATCATTAGATTTACAAATTACACTTTTATTTTTAATCATATTATTATTATATGCAATATTACAAAATGAAAAAATATGATTATTGAAATACTTATTAGATAATTCATTAAAACACACAATAACCTTTAATATATCTGAGTTACTAAAAAAGTTCTTTACTTTATCTAATTGACTTTTATTTTCAAGAAATATTAACTTTACATTAGCATCTCTTAAAATATATAAAGTATCCTCTCTACTTGTGGTACTATATATTGGTACTGTACAAGCTCCAACAGATAAGATTGCCAAATCTGATACAACCCATTCATATCTACTATTACTTAATATAGCAATTCTATCTTTATATTTAATACCATTATTCAATAAAAAACATGATATGTTATTAACAAGTTTAGACAATTCTATCCAACTTATATTAATCCATTTTCCACCATGCTTATAAGATAAAGCATAATTATTTGCTTTTCGTTTTATAGCCAATTCAAATAATTGAAATAACGATTGTTCATATTTTATATTCTTCACATCATATTCCTAATAACCATATATACTAAAAATAATAAAAAATTATTAATAATGTATTTTATCATATAAAATGTTATATAATAATAATTATCTTAAATAATGATTTTTTATTTATATTACTTGCTATCTTTATATAGAAACATTATATTAATTTAATCTTAATTTAAATGAAATTTTATATTTTTTAAGGAGATTATTGTGGATAAAAAAGATGGCAACGAGACAACAAACAACTCACAATTACCATCAAAATTACCAATTTTACCACTTCGCAATAGTGTTTTCTTCCCAGGTGCAGTTATGCCACTAACTGTTGGAAGAAATAAAACTATAACATTAATTGAAGAAGCCACAAAACAAAAAAGTCTATTAGGTATAGTAACTCAAAAAAGTCCAGAAATAGATGATCCTGGAATTAATGATATATATAATATAGGCACAGCAGCAAGAATCATTAAAATATCAAGAACAGAAAAAAAAGGATTTAATATTGTTATTGGTGCAATATGCAGATTTAAAATAAATAATTTTGTACAATTAAATCCATTTTTCATCAGCAATATCACTCAGTTAGTAGATCAAGGAGAATCAGATCTTGAAATAGAAGCTCTGGCATTAAATTTAAAAAACATAGCACGTGAAGTTATTGATTTATTGCCTGAAATTCCTATTATGGCAAAACAATTATTAGATTCTATTTCTCAAGCAGGACATCTAGCAGATTTAATTACTGCAAATATTGATGCAACAATACAAGAAAAACAAAATATTTTAGAAGCAATACATTTAAAAGATAGATTAAATAAGGTTTTGGAATTAATTAACAGACAATTTGAAGTACTAAAACTATCAAATAAAATCAACAATCAAGTAAAAGGAGAAATGAGCAAAACACAAAGAGAATATTATCTTCGCCAACAATTAAAAGCTATAAAAGAAGAATTAGGTAATAAAGATGATGAAGAAAACGGATTAGAAGAAATAGAGAAAACAATAAAATCTGCGAAGCTATCCGAAGAAGCAAAAAAAACAGCACAAAGAGAATTAAAAAGAATGCATAACATGCAACCTAATCAAGCAGAATATACTGTATCCAGAACATACCTTGATTGGTTAATTGAACTCCCATGGAATAAATACTCAAAAGACAATCTAAATCTTAAAAATGCTAAAAAACAATTAGATGAAGATCATTATGGATTAAAAAAAATAAAACAAAGAATTTTAGAATACTTAGCTGTAAGAAAATTAAAATCACAAATGAAAGGACCAATTATTTGTTTCATAGGTCCTCCAGGTGTAGGAAAAACATCTCTTGGTCGCTCAATAGCTAATGCATTAGGCAGAAAATTTCATAGAATCTCTTTAGGAGGTGTTAGAGACGAAGCTGAGATAAGAGGACATAGACGTACTTATATAGGAGCATTACCAGGAAGAATTATACAAGGTATAAAAAAAGTAAATACTAGTAATCCTGTATTTTTATTTGATGAAATAGATAAACTAGGCAATGATTTCAGAGGAGATCCGTCATCAGCACTGTTAGAAGTACTAGATCCAGAACAAAATCATGCTTTTAATGATCATTACTTAGATGTTTCATTTGATTTATCTAAAGTACTATTTATTGCTACAGCAAATCAACCAGATACTATTCCAATAGCACTACAAGATAGAATGGAAATTATAGATATATCAGGTTATACATTTGAAGAAAAAATTAATATAGCTAAAAAACATTTATTACCTAAACAAATTCAAGAACATGGCATTACAAATAAACAAATTAAAATTCCTGATAATATATTATTTAAAATAGCATATGAATTTACACGTGAAGCAGGTGTAAGAAATTTTGAACGCGAAATTGCTGCTATATGTAGATCAGTAGCTGTAAATGTTGTTGAACATTTAGATCAAAAAAAATCTTTAAAAAAACAATTAATTAACAAAACTAAAGTAGAAAAAATACTAGGACCTGAAAAATTTTATAATGAATCTATAGAAAGAACATCTATACCTGGAGTTGCCATTGGATTAGCATGGACAGCTGCAGGAGGAGACTTATTATTTATAGAAGCTACTAGAATGGGTGGCAAAGGAAATCTTATTTTAACTGGCCAATTAGGTGATGTCATGAAAGAATCAGCACAAACAGCCTTAAGCTGGGTAAAGAGCAGAGCATTGTACTTAAATCTAGCTAAAAGTAATAATGAACATTTTTTACATAAAACAGACATACATATTCATTTCCCAGCAGGAGCCATACCAAAAGATGGACCATCAGCAGGAATAACTATAATATCTGCACTTGTTTCTCTCTTCACAGGAAAATGTTCCAAAGCGAACACAGCAATGACAGGAGAAACAACATTACGTGGTTTAGTATTACCTGTAGGTGGAATTAAAGAAAAAGTATTAGCAGCACATAGATATGGAATTAAAAACATTATCTTACCAAATAAAAATAATAAAGATTTAGTAGATATACCAAAACATATAAAAAAAGAAATTAATTTTGTATTTGTAAAAAAAGTCAATGAAGCATTAAACACCATATTACAACACTAAAATAATAATATATTATATAAAATCTATATAATATAAGGAAAAAATATATGTTTAAACATATTTTTGTTGCAAACAGAGGAGAAATAGCTTGCAGAATAATTAAAGCTATTCATGACATAGGAGCAAAAGCTATATTGGGATATAGTATAGCAGATAAAGACGCAAAATATTTACAATTAGCTGATGAAACAATATGCATAGGAGATAGTAATTCAAAATCTAGTTATTTAAATCAAGATGCAATTTTACAAGCAGCCATGCAAACAAACTGTCAAGCTCTTCATCCAGGATATGGATTTCTTTCTGAAAATTATATCTTTGCAACAAGATGCAACCAACAAAAAATTAAATTTATTGGTCCAGAACCTAAACATTTACATTTAACAGGCAATAAATTATTAGCTAAAAAAACAGCGCATAAAATACTTCCTTCTATACTAGGATCATATAAAACAATAACATCATTACAAGATGTAATAAATTATGCACATAAATATGGATATCCATTTCTATTAAAAGCTATCTTAGGAGGCGGTGGTAAAGGAATTAAATTAATCACTAATAAAGACCAATTAGAATCTAGTTTTTTATCAGCTAGAAATGAAGCTGATAAAAGTTTTAATAGCAATAATTTATATATAGAAAAATACATATATCCTACAAGACACATTGAATTTCAAATATTAGCTGATAAATATCAAAATATTATAATTTTAGGAGAAAGAGACTGTTCTATACAAAAAAATAACCAAAAATTATTAGAAGAAGCACCAGCAATAAATTTTCCTAATAATATACGAGAAGTTATAAACGCAAAAATCATAAAATTATTCAAAAAAATAAAGTTCATTGGTGCAGCTACAGTTGAATTTTTATTGGATACAAATAATAACATATATTTTTTAGAAATTAATCCAAGATTACAAGTAGAACATCCTATAACAGAATTAATTACAAATATAGATATAGTGAAATATCAAATATTAATAGCAAATGGATATAAACTAGATATATCACAACAAGATATTATTATACGTGGACATGCTATTGAATGCAGAATTAATGCAGAAAATCCAAACAATAATTTTCTTCCATCTCCAGGAATTATTAAAACATTAAAATTACCAAACAATAATATTAATGGACCTCTGCGTATCGATACGCATGTAAATACAGGATATAAAATACCTAGCTTTTATGATTCAATGATAGCAAAAATTATTAGTTTTGGAAAAAACAGAAAAACAGCTATAGATATTATGAATAATGCATTAAATGATATTTATATAGAAAATATTATTACTACTAAAACATTACATCAAAACATTATAAATAATAAAAATTTTATTCATGGGAATTATAATTCATCATTTTTAAAAACTAATTTTAATATTTAATATACAAAAGGAGTTAAATAAATTTGGCCAAAGTTATTTTAGAGCCTATTGGAACTTCAATAGACCATATGAACAAACAATATGCAATTAATTTAAAAAAAATACAATTTTTAGATAAAGAATTAGATAAAAAAAGAAATATATTAAAAAAAGGTTGGGGCAAATCATATATAAAATATATACATTCAAAAAACAAACTTACTGTTTGGGAAAGGATTGCAAAATTAGCAAACAATAAAAAAGACATATTTCCTATACAAAGCTTCGTTAATTATAATAAAACGTTTAATAATAATACGACTACAAGTCCATCAGCTGGAGTAATTACAGCCTTCATAAAAATACATAATATTTTTGTTATTGTTATTGCAAATGACAATAGTGTTGCAGCAGGAGCTTGGTGGCCACAAACACCAGAAAAAATCATAAGAGCTCAACAAATTGCATTAAAATTAAAAATACCAGTAATATATTTAATAGATTGTTCTGGTCTTTTTTTACCAGAACAAAATTTATCATTTCCTGGTGAATATGGAGCTGGACACATATTTAAAATGAATAGTCTCTTATCTAATGCAGGCATAATACAAATATCAGGAGTCATGGGAGGTTGTATTGCTGGAGGAGGATATATGCCAATAATTTCTGATAAAGTATTCATGACAGAACAAGCATATATGGTAATAGCTGGCACAGCTCTTATAAAAGGAGCTAAAAATAAAAATTTAAAATCATTAGATATAGGTGATGCTAATATTCATGTTAATATTTCTAATTGTGCAGATATCAAAGTCATAAATGACATAGATTGCATACATCAAATACGTCAAGAAATAAAAAAAATACCATCTAGCGCATCAAACTTCTACAAAGACAATAACTCAGTGCATTCTCCTTATTTTAATGAATCATTATCAAATTTTTTGCCAATTGACATTACACAAAGTTATGATATTAAACAAATACTAGCTAGAATAGTTGATAATAGTTTATTTTGGGAAATTATGCCAGAAAAAGGACAAGAAGTATTGGTAGGAATAGCTAAAATTGGAGGATTATATGCAGGTTTTATAGCAAACACACAACATTTAAGCCTCCATCCAAATAATATACATCAAAAACGCGCTGGTAGTGTTTTATACAAAGATGGTGTTAAAAAATTATCTATTTTTAGTCGAGCATGCAATGATGATGGATTACCAATTATATGGTTACAAGATGTAGCTGGTTTTGATGTAGGACAAGAAGCTGAACAAGAAGGACTTTTAGGATATGGTTCAAGTTTAATTTATAGCAACTCAAACAACACAACACCAATGATAACAGTCTTATTAAGAAAAGCATCCGGTGCTGGATATTATGCAATGGCAGGATTGCCATTTAATCCTATATTGCAATTATCAACAACCATATCTAGATTAGCTGTAATGGAAGGTAAAACATTAGCTATAGGAATATATAATAATAAAATAAAAAATAATAATATTAAAAATATACAAGAAATAAAAAAGAATATGTTAAAAATAGAACAAAAAATAGAAAATGACATGAATCCATATAAAGCAGCTAGTCAAATGGATATAGATGAAATAATTAAACTCGACGAATTAAGAAGCTATTTAACATGCATTATTGAAATGTGCTACCAAAATCATGGAACTAGAAGAATTAAAAATCCTCGAATTTGGTCTTTACACGATTTATTGTGGATATAATCAATGTATACAACAATAAATGCTATATTAGATAATAATAATAAATTAATGTTAAGAAGTCCATTAGTAGGAATAATTACACATATAGAAAACAATCTTACATATTGTAATCCACATTCTAATATACTAGAAATACAAATGTTACAAAAAAAATACAATATTATCACACCTAATAATTGTATTGGATCAATTAAATCTATACATATATATAAAAATATGAATATACAATTTGGACAAAAAATACTTACTTTATCAAATGATAATAAAACAATAACTACAACATCACAAAATACATATCAAATATATAATGCTCCAATGGATGGTGTTTTCTATAGAAAACCATCTCCAACATCAAATAATTTTGTTAAAGAAGGAGATATTATACAATATAACACTACATTAGGATTAATTGAAGTAATGAAATGTTTTTATAAATTAAAATATGAACATCAGAATAATAAAAGAATTTATAAAATTTTAAAACAAGATGCAACTCCAATTAATATTGGAGATAAACTATTTTTATTTGAAGAAATAAAATAAAAAAAAACGCGTTATAAATATAACGCGTTTTCATAAATATATAATATTTCAATTTACATCATTCCGCCCATACCTCCCATTCCAGCACCAGCACCCATTCCACCCATACCGCCCATGCCTCCAGATGGAGCAGGAGTATTAGCAGCATCTGATTTTTCTTCTGCTTTTTCAGCTATCATGGCTTCGGTAGTTAATAACAAAGAAGCCACTGAAACCGCATTCTGCAATGCTGTTCTAGTCACTTTAGTAGGATCTATAATCCCCCATTTTATCAAATTACCATATTGCTCTGTAGCTGCATTAAATCCAAACGCACCTTCTCCATTTTTAACCTCATTCACTACTACAGATCCTTCATGCCCTGCATTTTCTGCAATCATTCTCAATGGTTCCTCACATGCCCTACGTATTAACTTTAAACTAAATTCTTCATCAGAATCTACTTTTACAGCATCTAAAGCACTTAAAGAACGCACAATGGCAATTCCTCCTCCAGCAACAACTCCCTCTTCAACAGCTGCCCTAGTAGCATGCAATGCATCTTCTACTCTAGCTTTTTTCTCTTTCATTTCAACTTCTGTTGCTGCTCCGACTTTAATAACCGCTACTCCACCAGCTAATTTAGCTAATCTTTCTTGCAATTTTTCTTTATCATAATCAGACGTAGCATCATCTATTTGAACTCGAATTTGACCAATACGAGATTGAATATCTAACTTATTGCCACCTCCATCAACTATAACTGTATTATCCTTATTAACAGTAACAGTCTTAGCAATTCCTAAATCACTCATCGTAACGCTATCTAATTTTCTACCAGTATCCTCTGATATAATAGTAGCCCCAGTTAAAATAGCAATATCTTCTAACATTGCTTTTCTTCTATCACCAAAACCTGGAGCTTTCACAGCACATATATTTAATGTACCTCGCAATTTATTAACTACTAAAGTTGCTAATGCTTCTCCTTCAATATCTTCAGCAATAATCATTAATGGCCGTGAAGATTTTGACACTTGTTCTAATAATGGCAACAAATCTTTTAAATTAGAAATTTTCTTCTCAAATACTAAAATAGCTGGATTTTCCATTACAGATTCCATTCTCTCAGCATTTGTAACAAAATATGGAGATAAATATCCTCTATCAAATTGCATTCCTTCAACAACTTCCAATGTAGTTTCTAAACTTTTAGCTTCCTCTACTGTAATGACGCCTTCCTTTCCTACCTTTTCCATGGCTTCAGCAATAATTTCGCCAATAGTAGAATCACCATTAGCAGATATCATGCCTATTTGTGCAATTTCTTTATGATCTTTAGTAGGTTTAGACACCATTCTTAATCTATCAACCATAACTTTAACTGCTTTATCAAGACCTCTTTTAATAGACATAGGATTATGTCCAGCAGCTACATATTTAGATCCTTCATTAAATATAGCTTGTGCTAATACAGTTGCAGTAGTAGTTCCATCACCAGCATTATCTGATGTTTTTGATGCAACTTCTTTAACCATTTGAGCACCCATATTTTCAAATTTATCTTCAAGTTCAATTTCTTTTGCTACAGTTACACCATCTTTAGAAATAGTTGGAGAACCCCAGCTCTTATCAATAATAACATTTCTACCTTTTGGCCCTAAAGTAACTTTTACAGTATTAGCCAATATATTCACACCATTAATCAACTTTTCACGAGCTTTAGTGTCAAATAATATCTGTTTCGCTGTCATATATTTTTTACATCCTTTATTATAATAGTTAAATATTTAAAAATTAAGATATTATCCCCAAAATATCATCTTCACGTAATAACAACAACTTTTCATTATTGATATCTACTTCAGTCTCTGCATATTTTGCAAAAAGCACTTTATCACCTATTTGTAATTGCATAGATCGAATTTCTCCATTATCTAATATTTTGCCAGAACCAATAGATACAATTTCTCCTTCTAAAGGCTTTTCTTTTGCATTATCTGGAATAATAATACCTCCCCTAGTTTTTTCCTCTACCTGAATACGTCTAATAAGTACACGATCTTGTAATGGTTTAAATTTTGTATACATTATATACTCCTTTTGTAAAAAAAATCAATAATAACAATCAATAATAAATTGATTATCACAAACAATATAAATATGCATATTTAAATTTAAAAATTTAATATATCTATATATAATTAAAGAATAATCTTAAATCTTTTTAGGTCAAGAGTATTTCATAAATTTTTATTCATATAAAACAATCTATCTAATAGATATAATAAATATCACAATATACTTATCATTCTTCAATAAAAAATTTTAATAAAATATATATTGTTTTTGTAACAAATATGATAGTTTATAAATTCATTGCAACATACATCAAATTATAAAATCAAGAGAAAACATTATGAATGATAATTTATATTTAAAAAAATATGAAATAATATACGTATTAAAATCAGATATTACTAACAAAATAATCAATAATTTTATATTAAAAATCAAAACTTTAATTAACAATCTAAACGGCAAAAGCATAAAAATTAATTGTTGGGGCAAAAAGAAAATATCTTGGAAATGCAAAAAATACCAACAAGGAATATATACACATCATATTTTTTTAGGATCTAATGACATAATTGTTAAAATAAGAAATATATTGAATATAGAAGAATCAATATTATTACATCAAATAATTCTTCTTAATGAAAAAATTAATAAAAATAAACAAATTGAATATGATGATATATTATATACAACTATAACCAATACATAAATATAACATATAATTAAAAACATATTATAAACATAATTCAATAAATAGGAATATATAAATTATGATAAAATTAATAAACATAATTTTAACTAATGACATCACAAATCTAGGGAAAATAGGACACATATGTCAAGTTAAAGCAGGATATGCAAGGAATTTTTTATTCCCTAAACAACTAGCTCTTCCTATATCCTCAAAAAAAATAAAAGACTTACAACATAAAAAAAATATAATATCAAAAAAAATAATTAAACTAAACAAAGAAAATGAAACATTAAAATTAAAACTAAACAAAACTATATTAACATTTTATGTTAAAACAAGTAAAAAAGAAAAAATTTTTGGTTCTATTAATGCAAGAATGATAGCAGAACAACTTAACACATTAACCTATAATATTCATCATAAAAAAATACAACTACCATCTCCAATAAAAACCATTGGAATTCATAATGTAAATATATTATTAAACAACAATATTACAGCACAAATAAAAATTAAAATAAATGAAGAAACTGAAAATAAATAAATATATGATATATTTACATGCGATTATACTTACATACCGTTTTATGCAATGCATTAATTAAGCTAGAAAGCCCATGTCTTTTAAATACACTGATCTTAAATAATTTCTTATCATATTTTTTTAAATAACATTTAAAAATTTTTATTATAAAACAAGCTAATTCGTTATTTAATAAGTCTATTTTATTTAATACAACAATTTCTGGCAAACGCCATAATTTCAATGAAAAATTTTTTAATTCTTGTCTTATAATTTTATATTTATGTATCAATATATCATATTTCAATTCTTCTAAACCATTTAATTCCATAACATGACATAATACTTTAACTCTATCTAAATGCTTTAAAAATCTTAAACCTAATCCAGTGCCCTTAGATGCATTATAACATATGCCAGGAATATCTGCCATAACAAGACTATTATCATCATCAACAGGAATAACACCTAATTGTGGAATTAAAGTAGTAAATGGATAATTTGCAATTTTAGGTTTAGCTCTACTTAAAACTGATAATAAACTTGATTTTCCAACATTTGGAAACCCTAATAAACCAACATCAGCAATCATTTTTAATACTAAATATAAATTAAATTCTTTCCCACAATATCCATTTTGAGCTAAACATGGAGTCCTTCTAGTAGCACTAACAAATTTAGAATTGCCACTTCCTCCTTTTCCTCCTTCACATGCTAAAAAACGATATTTTTCAATATTCATATCCATTAATAATTTTCCAGTATTATAATCAAAAATTTGTGTACCAATAGGAACCTTTAATATAATATCTTTGCCATTAGATCCTGATTGATTTTTATATTTACCATGTTCACCATTACAAGCTTTAATATTTCTATGTAATTTAAAAAATAATAAGGAATTGACATTTTTGTCAACTACAAAGAAAATATTCCCCCCATTTCCGCCATCTCCCCCACATGGTCCACCAAATGGTGCATTTTTTTCACGTCTCCATGCAATTAATCCATTGCCACCTTTGCCTGACTTAACTGTAATAATAACTTCATCTACAAAATACATACAATACAAATAACATATAAATAATTTATTGATTTTTAGAAACTACTACTTTAGCAGCTCTCATAAGCTTACCATTTATTTTATACCCTTTTTGATATTCCCGCAATATAATATTATCTTTTACAGAATCGTTAATCTCTTGTGTAATGGCTTCATGTATCGTAGGATCAAATTCCATTCCTAATGAAGGAAATGATTTTACACCATATTTTTTTAATATAACATTAAATTGTTCTAAAATAATTTTAATACCTAAAAATATACTATCATTAAGTTTATTTTCATTTAATAAAACAACATATTCTAAATGATCAAAAATTTGCAACATAGTTTTTATAATCAATTCATTTGAATTTTTAATATCATTAGACTTTTCTATATTAGCTCTATATTTAAAATTTTTAAAATCAGCACATACACGCATATACTTATCTTCTAATAATTGTATTTTATTATTATTTTCTTCTAATTCTTCAGTTTTATTTTGCAAATCATTAATCATTTTTTTATAAATTTTATTATTAGTATCATTAATCATATTATTATTATTATTAGAAATTTCAGATTTAATATCTTGATTATTTTTTACTTTTATATTCATTTTTTTTATATCCTTATATATACATAACATATTTAAAACTAACATTTTCGAACATTTTGAAAGAAAATACTTAATAAACGATATGATTCTCTTTTCATAATACCAGAACATATAATATAACAATATTTAAAATATTTATACATCAATATATTATTGTTTTGACAAGATGCAGCAAATACTAAACGTTTTATTCTAGCATTTTCTATCGCACCAAAACACATCATACATGGTTCTAATGTAACATATATAGTGCACTTATTTAATCTCCATTGTCCTAAAAACTGACTTGCAGAACTTATAGCAATAATCTCAGCATGTGCTAATGGATTATTTAAATTTTCCTTTTGATTATAACCCTTACCAATTATTTTATGTTGATATACTACAATAGCTCCAACAGGAACTTCATTACAATTATATGCATACATAGCTAAATCCATTGCATGATTCATATACAACACATCCATTATATTATTCATTGTACAACAATATATTATAAATTCTTCATTAAATCATTAACAATATTTTTTTGATGCGCTTCAATAGTACCACCACCAATTTCTAATAATTTAGAATCACGCCATAATCTTTCCACCACATAATCAGATACATATCCATTAGCACCTAAAACCTGAATAGCTCTATCAGCAATATTTTTTCCAATTTTAGAACATATCAATTTTACTCCATCAGAATCTAATCTATTGTTATTTCCTGATAATATCATATTTTTAGCTACATTATATACATACGTTCTACATGCATTAAACTCTGCATAACTATCTGCTAAATATTGTTGTATTTGTCCAAAATTATACAAACTTTTACCAAATGATTTTCTATGCCAAGCATAATGTTTCATTACATCTAAGGATCGTTTAGCAATCCCTAAACTAATAGATGCTAAAGCAAGTCTTTCTATTTCTAAATTATTCATCATGTGTTTTTTAGCTTCACCATCATTACCTACTAGCCTATTATCATCAACAAAACAATCATTAAATATCAATTCTGCAGTCATAGAAGATCGCATGCCAGTTTTATTTTTAATCACTTGTCCAGCAGAATATCCTACAGCATGACTATCAACTAAAAAAGTAGAAATCTTTGACGTATTATGCATCTTCGCATATAAAAAAACACATCCTGATGGTGTTCCATTATTATCTATAACTCCATTGGTAATCCACATTTTTCTACCATTAATAAGATATCCATGCTTAACTTTTTTTGCACTTGTTTGCATAGCAAACACATCAGTACCACAACATGATTCTGTTAATGCCATAGAACCAATTATATTACCAGAACATAAAGACGGTAAAAAATATTTTTTTTGTTCATATGATCCATTAATAGCAATATTATTCGCACACAAAACAGTATGGGCTAAAAATGATAAACACATACCTGGATCAGAATATGCAATTTCCTCATGTGCAATCACTAAAGATAATGGGTCCATTCCGCTACCACCATATTCTTCTGGAATAATTAATCCTAATAATCCTAATTTACCAAATTTTTTAAATAATTTAACATCAAACATCTCATTTCTATCACGCATTTGTGCTTCAGGTTCTATATTGTTTTTTACAAAAACATTAATATTTTGTCTTAATAGAATATAATCATCATTAGGATTAAATATATTAATTTTTTTCCATTCATTATATTTCATGCCAATTAATTCCTTTTTTTTTAAAAAATATCTTTATATACAATCACAATTAAGCTATACTTATTATCTAGTATCGGTCTTGTAACTCAGAAGGAAGAGTGCCTCTTTTACACGGAGGAAGTCACAGGTTCAAATCCTGTCAAGACCATTTTTAAAATTATAATTCTCTTTTAAAAGTTTTTGATGGACGAAAATAAATAGTTTTAGAAGCATTTATCATTATTTTATTACCAGTTCTTGGGTCCCTTCCCTCTCTAGCCTTTCTTCTTCTTACAGAAAAAGAACCAAATCCAGGATATGAAAATTTTTTATCTAATATAATATTTTCTTTTATTATATTAAAAATATAACTTATAATTAATGATACATTTTTTTTAGTAGAACAAATATTAGTTTTATAAACAACATCAATTAATTCTTTTTTAATCATTATAGAATACCCACAAAAAACATTTTATTTACATAACAAAAACACAAACACTATAACACTTTTTTTTTTAATAAACACATCTTTTCATTAAAATAATATATAATAGGAATACAAGTAAAAATTTCTATATTCATTATATTCATATCATTTATAGATTCAATTCCTTTCATTAAAGCTCTTAAAGAATTCCCATGAGCAATAATAATTACATTATATCCATTCCTCAAATACGGAATAACAACTAATTGATAAAACATAAAAGATCTTAAATAAGTATCAAATAAACTTTCACCTAATGGTGGTCTAGCTTGATAACTTCTTCTCCATAAATAAATTTGATCTTTACTATATTGACCATAATTATTTTTATTCAATCCTTGTAAAACACCATAATTTCTTTCATTAAAAGCATTAGTATAAAAACATTTAATATTAGTTTGTCTTAAAACATTAAATAATAATTTCGTTGTATGAATGGCTCTTATTAGATATGAAGTAAATATTATATTAAATTTATAATTTTTAATTTTTAAAGCAGCCTTATGAATCTCTAAACATCCTGCAGCTGTCAATCCAACATCTATAGTTCCTGTAAAACGATTTTCAATATTCCATATTGATTGTCCATGTCTCAACAATGCTAAATAGCTCATTAAATTTCATCCATACCATAAAATTATAATATATATAATATAACTATTATAATATATTAATCATTAAAACCAATGAAATCCATATCTCATAAATACTGGAATAATAATCAATGCAACAATTGTCATCAATTTAATTAAAATATTCAATGAAGGACCTGCTGTATCCTTAAAAGGATCACCAACTGTATCACAAACAACAGCAGCAATATAACGATCTGACGATTTATCCTCTATATTTTCTTCTATTTGTTTCTTAGCATTATCCCATAAACCACCTGCATTAGACATAAATATAGCCAATAATACTCCAGAAGCAATGGCGCCTATTAATAAACCTCCTAACATCAATCCAGTGGCATCGAAAAATCCTATAATTATTGGAATCAAAACAGCCATTAAACCAGGTTTAATCATTTCTTTTAACGCTGCAATTGTAGAAATATTAATACATCTATCATAATCAGGTTTACTTTTAAAAGTTTTCAATCCTGGTATTTCACGAAATTGACGTCTAACCTCTTTGATCATTTCTAATGCAGCCTTATTTACAGCTTGCATAGCTAAAGAAGAAAATAAAAATGGCAACATAGCTCCTAATAAAACACCACACATAACATTAGGCTTACTAATGTCCAAAATAACATGTTCTATTATAGTATTAGATGATTCAGCTAATTGAATTTGATAAGCATGAAATAAAGCAAATGAAGTTAATGCAGCAGATGCAATAGCAAACCCCTTGCCTATAGCAGCAGTAGTATTTCCAACTGCATCTAAAGAATCAGTTCTATGTCTGGCTTCAGCAGACAATCCTGACATTTCCACTATACCACCAGCATTATCAGCTATTGGACCATAAGCATCTACAGCCAACTGAATACCTGTAGTAGAAAGAATTCCTAAAGCAGCAATAGCAACTCCATAAAGACCAGCAAAATAATTAGCAACAATTGTAATACTAACAATTACTATAATAGGTAATGCTGTAGATTGCATACCAAGTGAAAGTCCAGAAATAATACTAGTAGCAACTCCAGTATCTGTAGATTTAATAATTTCACACACAGGATAATATCCTTTTGAACAATAATATTGTGTTAATAACCCTATAATAATACCACCAAGTAATCCTGCAATAATAGATATAAAAACACCAAACTTGCTATATATAATAGCACTTCCAGATATAGAATACAATTCAGGCAACATATAAAAGACAATAATATATGAACCTAAAACCATCATAGCATTAGCAATATATCCACCAATATTTAAAGAATTTTGTAAACTTACATTTTTGCTACAATAAACTCCAAAAGTTCCTATAATGGAAGATACTATTCCTAACGAAGCTAATATTAATGGTAAAAAAATAAAAATATTAATATTAGATACTTCTATAATAGTTGATCCTATAATCATTGATGCAATAATGACACCTACATAAGATTCAAATAAATCTGCCCCCATCCCAGCTACATCTCCGACGTTGTCACCTACATTATCAGCAATAACTGCAGGATTCCTTGGATCATCTTCAGGAATATTAGCTTCTATTTTACCAACTAAGTCAGCACCTATATCTGCAGCTTTAGTATAAATACCACCTCCAACTCTAGCAAACAATGCTATAGTTGAAGCTCCCATTGAAAATCCTGAAATAATCACTAAAATATTTTTCATTCCATTATTGGCTTGTAAAACAGTGATACTGTTATATATCAACAATAAAACAGAAATACCAATAATACCTAATCCGACAACACTCATGCCCATAACAGTGCCGCCATCAAAAGAAATATCTAAAGCTTTCTTTAAACTATATCTAGCCGCATTAGCAGTTCTAACATTAGATAAAGTAGCAATTTTCATTCCAAAAAAACCAGATAATCCAGATAAAAAAGCACCTACAATAAAAGACACACTTTGTAACATAAATATTTTGTGATTTAAATTAAATAACATTAAAAAAAATGCAAATATTAAAACAACATAAACTAATATTTTATATTCACATTTCAAAAAAGCCATAGATCCACTTTGAATAGCTTGCGAAACTTCAATCATCTTATGTGTCCCAGATGATTTTTTTAAAACATTAAAACTTTTAAATACAGCAAATATTAACGCTAATATGCCTGAAAATATAGAACTCCATAATATCAGATTCATAACAATTTTAACTCCACAAATTAAAATTTAATAAAAATATTTATAATACACAAATTTGATAATTCTTTTATTACAAATACTATATAATTAAAACGCCAACGCGCTCGACACGATTCGAACGTGCGACACTTAGATTCGTAATCTAATACTCTATCCAACTGAGTTACGAGCGCACAATAGTTAAATAAATTATTGTTTAATATTAAACATTTAACCAACACCCTCAATCAAAGCTGCTGCTCCCATCCCTCCTCCTACACACATTGTACAAATACCATATTTAATACAATTCCTTTTCATAAACCCTAACATAGTTACAACTTGTCTAGCACCAGTACATCCTAATGGATGCCCCAACGCAATAGCTCCACCATAAGGATTTACAATATCTTTTATTATATTCAGTTCATTAATACAGTAAATAGCTTGTGATGCAAAAGCTTCATTTAGCTCTATAACACCAATGTCATCTAAAGTTAAATCAACTTGTTTTAATATTTTTTTTATTGCATATATTGGACCTACTCCCATAATTTCAGCAGGAACACCAACTGTAACAAAATGTTTAAAATATCCTAATAGAGGTAAATTTAACTTATCAACTAATGATGATTCACATAATGCTACCGCAGCCGCACCATCACTAATTTGAGATGAATTACCAGCTGTAACTGTACCATTATGCATAAAAGATGATTTTAATTTTTTTAAACTATTCATTGACGTATTTGCTCTAGGACACTCATCAGTATCAACATAAACATCTTTTATATTTGTTTTATTATATATTTTTGTTTTTATAGGCAATATTTCATCATCAAAAAAACCGTTCTTCATAGCTGAGACAGCTTTTTGATGAGATTCTAAAGCATATTCATCTTGATTTTCACGATTAATTGAAAATTCTCTAGCTATATTTTCAGCTGTAATACCCATAGAAGAATAAAACTGAGGATATCTAGATAACAAATCAATATTTACACTTGGTTTATAACCACCCATTGGTACTAATGACATAGATTCAACTCCACCACCTATACCAAAATCAATTGATCCAGTCATAATAGATGTAGCAATATTGGATATAGCTTGCAACCCGCTAGAACAAAACCTATTAATTATTGCAGATGATGTATAATATGGCAGCCCTGCTAACAATGATATTGATCTAGCCATATTCAATCCTTGTTCAGCTTCAGGCATTGCACAACCAATCATTACATCATCTATATTGTTTTTATTAATTTTAGCTCTTATAACTGCTTCCTTAACAACTTTAGCACATAAATCATCTGGGCGTGAATGCCTAAATATTCCTTTAATACCCTTTCCAATTGGAGTTCTAACTGCTGATAAAATTGCAACTTTTTTCATATATACCTCTTTATTTTATCTAATATAAAAATTTATATTATTATTTCTATTATAATGATTATAATTAATTTCTTAATGGCTTATTATGTTTTAACATAAATTCAATACGTTCTTGAGTTTTTACTTCACCACAAAGAGATAAAAAAGCTTCTCTTTCTAAGTCTAATACATATTGTTCATCTACCTTATAAGTAGACACAGTATTCCCTCCAGTCATTACATAGGCTAATTTTTTTGCAATTTTAAAATCATGATTACTAATATACTTGCCATATAACATATTTTTTAACACCATTTCAAACATAGCTAAAGCACTACTTCCAGGCAACCTAAAACTACGTTTATCTGGTGGAGTGAATCCAGAAGAAGCCATTCCTAATACTTCATATTTAGCACTTTTTAATAAATCATTTTTATTCATAATAATCATATCACTTTCATGAAGATATAAATATTGTTTAGCTTCATCAGCACTTATACTAATTTTACACATAACTATAATTTCAAAAACCCTTTGAATTAATGGTTCAACTGAATATGTTGATGAATCAATGACTTTAGACAAAGTTCTAGCAAGCATTTCTACATTGCCACCAGCTGCTGGTATTAATCCCACACCAATTTCAACTAATCCCATATATAACTCTGCATGAGATCTAACTTTATTAGACCATAAAACCAATTCTGCACCTCCTCCTAAAGTTAAATTAAATGGAGCAGATAAAGTTGGTATATTAGAATATTTAAGACGCATGCAAAGCTTTTGAAAATTAATTATCATTTCACTAATTTGATCCCAAGCTTGTTGTTGTATTGCCATATACAACAATAACAAATTTGCTCCTACACTGAAATTTTTACCATTATTAGATAAAACCAAACCATCAAACTTACCATTTTCACATAAATCTATAGCATGATTTATATCCTCTATAACATAGTTATCAATAGAATTCATTTTAGTTTTAAACA
The DNA here is from genome assembly GCA_964385015.1 of uncultured Myxococcales bacterium. Lineage (GTDB taxonomy): Bacteria > Myxococcota > UBA727 > UBA727 > JABDBI01 > CAYLLS01. Next base: position 432,965 of record CAYLLS010000001.1, read on the forward strand.
TACAGGACAAAATTCCATCCCCCAAATCTATTAAATTAGTAGAGAAAGTTTCTTTAACTATATTAGACTTGTTCTTTTGTAAAATATCGAAATTATATATATTCTTAGTTGTATAAACAGGTAACATTTTATTTTCTTTAATATTATAATACATTAAAGAATGTGCATCAATATCATATTTATAAAAATTAAAAATCTTGTTGTCTAACATTTTAGAAACCCATCTTGGAATATTAAACCCATTTTTAATCATTCTAGGAATCATATCCTTAACTCCAATTGCATCCCACATTTCAAAAGGTCCTATATCCCAACCGAATCCCCATTTAATAGCATTATCTATATCTAATATTGTTTCAGCAATATCCTCTAAAATCTCTGCAGAATAAATGCATACTTCAGATATCATCTTAAAAACAATAATACCTATTTTATTATCTAAACTAATTAAATACTTAAGACGTTTTGATATATTTTTAATTTTATTAGCTTCTTTAACTGATTCTAATTTCAAACTTTTTTTAAATTTATATTCCATATTTGTTAAATCTAAAACTCTAATCTCTTTATCAATTTTCTTATAGAAACCTTGTTTTGTTTTTTGACCTAAAAAACCTCTATCAATCATATCTATGATAAATTTTGGACATATAAAAATATTTCGTTGACTATCATTCTTAAGATTATCATAACAATTATTAGTAACATGCATTAAAGTATCTATGCCAACAATATCAGCAGTTCTAAAAATTGCACTTTTAGGTCTACCTAACAATTCTCCAAAAATTAAATCAATTTCTTCTATACAATAATTATTTTTTTTCATCATATTCATTATCTTCATCATAGAAAATATACCAATTCTATTTGCTATAAAATTAGGAGTATCTTTAGCAAAAACAACACCTTTACCTAAAACATTTTTGCTAAACCCAACTATTTTAGACACAATATCATTAGATATGATATCTGATTTAACAACTTCTAACAAATATAAATAACGCACTGGATTAAAAAAATGTGTAATTAAAAAACGCTTTTTAAAAGACATGCTTCTACCTTGCAACATACTAACCATAGATAATCCTGACGTATTAGACGAAATAATAACATTAGATAACAATTCACAATCTAATTTAGAAAAAATTTTTCTTTTAACATCTAACTTTTCAGTAACCACTTCTATAATCCAATCACAAGAAGATAACTCATTAAAATCATCTTCTATATTGCCTATAGAAATTCTATTAAATGCATTCTTTGAATAAAATAATGCTGGCTTTAATTTCAATGCTTTCTGCAAATTATCTTCAACTATTTTATTTCTTAATTTATGTTTATTACTATTATCAACATTTTTAAATGGTATATCTAACAACAAACAATCAACTTTTGCGTTAGCAACTTGAGCTGCTATTCCAGCTCCCATAATACCAGATCCTATAATACCTATTTTTTTAAAAAATCTACAATTATGTATTCCATCATTATTTCTCATTTTTACCTCATTTCTATTTAATCAAAAAATAAATTCTATATATAATAATATGATAAATAATTATATCATTAACATGATATAATGACTAATAATCAATATTAACTATAATTATATAAAATACAACAATATAATTTATAATATTATATATAATATTTAAAAAAAAATCCTTGAACAAAAGATTTTATATAAGATATAATATTTAAATAATCATAAGGATGGTTGGCTGAGTGGTTGAAAGCATCTAATACAAAATTAGAATAGTTTAAACATATTTAACTTCGAGGGTTCAAATCCCTCACCGTCCTAAACATCTGGAGAAGTGGCCGAGTGGCTTAAGGCGCACGATTGGAAATCGTGTATAGTCATAAACTATCGAGGGTTCAAATCCCTCCTTTTCCGTCATTCATTATACAACATTTTATATTCTTATATAATCCGCCAGGACTGGAAAGGAGCAACGGTCATAATCATATAAAAGTGTTGTATAATGGCATACGCTGGATATAATGCAATGACATATATTCCATTATCAATCAAATATAGACCTGAAACATTTAATGATATTGTAGGTCAACAAACTATAATAAATACATTAAAAAGATCACTAATATCTAAAAGAATTACCTACGCATATTTATTCTCTGGAAATCATGGCATAGGCAAAACAACAATAGCTCGCATTTTAGCTAAAAATATAACATGCCAAAATAATATTAATGCACAAGCATGCAATAAATGCAAATCATGTATTAATATATCAAATAGCAAGGCATTAGATATAATAGAAATAGATGGTGCAAGCAACACAAGTATAGATGACATTAGACTTATTAAAGACAATATAAAATACGCTCCAAATTATACAAAATTTAAAATTTTTATAATAGATGAAGTACATATGTTATCAATAAATGCATTTAACGCTTTATTAAAAATGTTAGAAGAACCACCTAAATATATAAAATTCATATTTGCTACAACAGCTATACATAAAATTCCATTAACAGTAATATCCAGATGTCAACATTATCACTTTAAACAAATTAATTTCAAGCATATTAAACATCAATTATATAAAATATCAAAACAAGAAGGCATTAACATATCAAATAACGGATTAAGCAATATTTCATTAGCTTCACATGGAAGTATGAGAAATGCAATAAATTTTTTAGATCAAATAATTAGTTTTTCAGGGAAACATCCATCAATACAAAATATATTACAAATTTTGGGCCTTTCCTCTGATATATATATCAAACATTTATTATACTCTTTAATAACAAGAAATATAAAAAAAACATTACTAATATTTCATAATATATACATGAATGGAATTGATATAATTTCTTTATTAGAAAGAATATCTATTAAAATTAGAAATCTTTATGTAAAATTTTATATCAACAATTATAAAGTATCACATACAACTTATAATTTAAAAGATTTATTATATATTTTAACTACAACTATCAATACTATTAATGCAATTATGACATCCAACAATCAAAAATTAATTTTTGAATTATATATATTTAAAATCATAGATAGACCTAAAATATATAATATTATAGATATAAAAAATGCCATTACACGTATAGAACTATTAACACATAAAACATCTTATAATCATAATTCTAAAGAAAATTATATATCTATAAAATCCATCCTCATCAAATTAAAAAATGACATATGTAAACAAAATAATATTAAATATAAATTGAATAACTTAAAACCATATTTTAACAAAAATAAATATACTAATACATTTCTTGAAAAAATTATTAAAATATTTAGCAACGACATTAATAATCTTCAAGCATTCAAAAACAATGAAAATAATTAATAAATCGATATGCGCCTGAAGAGATTTGAACTCATGACATCTGGAATCGAAATCCAGCGCTCTATTCCACTGAGCTACAGGCGCATAAATGGGTGAGTAAAGGGACTTGAACCCTCGACATCCAGGGTCACAACCTGGTGCTCTAACCAACTGAGCTATACCCACCTCAAAACAATTTTATTATATAATACATATATAACAAATGAAAATCAATATATATATTTATTACTAATATGATTGACAATTATATGGATTGTTTAATATACTTTTTTTTAAAAAAATGGGGTGTAGACAAGTGGCAAGTCCTCGGCTTTTGATGCCGATATGCGCAGGTTCGAATCCTGCCACCCCAGATATATTATATATAAATCAAGCATATCTATATTGATTGACTTATAACAAGTTAAATTGTAAAGTACATAAAATATTAATTATTAATAATATATATAAGAGACTATAATGTTAAATATAGAAATAAAACTACCAGTGCAAATTAGACAAAATATAAATAAAAAAAACATTAAAGAATTACGACATAAAGGGAAAATACCAGCCATATTATATAGTAAACAAACTAAAACTATACCAATAAGCATAGATAATAATCAAATGAATCATATTTTAAAAAAACCACATCATACAAATGCTTTAATTAATTTAATGTTAAAAGATAATAACAATAAATGCATTGATAACGCATTAACTATGATAAAAGATATTCAGATTCATTGTATAACACGCACATTACAACACATTGATTTTATTAAAATTGATAAAACAAAAAAAGTTATAGTATCAATTAAATTAGTATTAAAAGGCAAATGTAATATAGTTACATCTGGAGGTGATCTAAAACAAATAAATAATAAAATTCTAATAAAAACATATCCACATTTAATTCCTGAACATATTAGTATAGATATTACTCATTTACAACTTGGAACTACTTATTCCAATGATATTACATTACCTAAAAACATAGAATTATATTCTAAACATAAATTACCAATTATTATCATTAAACAACCAAAACAAACAAAATCATCAGCAACAAAAGAATAATACTAAAAAGGAGAAATGGCCGAGTGGTTTAAGGCATCAGACTTGAAATTTGACATGAAATCTTATTTCATCGGGGGTTCAAATCCCTCTTTCTCCGTACAAATATATGTAACATCAACCTATTAATACATGTATAATTCAAAAATGCAAAAAATATACAAACATTATATATAATATAATAATATATAACTAAATCAAATAAATATATAATATCCAAACACATCAATTTCAAATAACTTACATAATAAATACAACAACTTAAAAGCAACAGAAATAATAATATATTATAATGTATAAAACTAATATAATACAAAATTTTTATTTTCATAACAAATACGTTTAATATGAAAAATTCAACTGATACAACATATATAAATATATAAAACATATTAATATATATATCCATAAAAAACACACAAAACCATATCATACTTGAAAATACTAACATATAAATAATATTCAATACATATATATTAATATATTTCTCATACAAATAATATAATCCACTTATTACAGTTGTAATAATCACTATAACACAATATATAATTATCCATAAATCATGAGAAAACAAACATTTTATTATACATGTAAACAATAGTATTATAATAATATTAAAATATTTGATTTTATTATTGATAAAAATCACATAAAATAAACAATATATACTAATAATCACAAAAATTTGAATTGTTAACACTAAACATAAAAACCAAATAATTAAACCTGACATTTGTATAATAGTTTTAATTTTTCCAAATTTATTACTTAAAATTATTTTGCCAACAAATAATGATTGAAATCTTAAAACAACTATATAACATTCTCTATATAAAATTAATAAAACAAACCAAATATCTAAAATACCTATCGCTAATAATAAGAAAAAAACAAAAATAACAAATATTTTATCAGACAATTGATCTAAAAAAGAACCAAATTGAGTGCTTCCTTCTTTTTGTGCCACAACACCATCTACACAATCTGTCATGCCTAACAATACTAACACAAATACAATTATCATCCATATAAAACATAAATCATAAACAATTAAAACACATGGAATAGGTAGAAAAAAAAACCTAATTCCTGTAATCAAATTTGCTATTACCATATAAAAAAATCATAAAAATCATTTGTTTTTTAATTGTCGAATTTCTAATTGTGTAAGACTTCGAAAATTACCTAGTGGCAATTTATGCATAGAAATGCCAGCAAATGATATCCTAACAATTTTAATAACTGGATGTTTAATATGCCAAAACATTTGTCTAATATGATGATTATATCCACATGTAATAACTATTTTGAACCAAGAATTAGATTCAATTGTACTAATAAAAAAAATTTTTGATATTCTAGTATCTCCACCTTTAATCAAAACACCTTTTTCTAATTTCTTTATATCATTTAGCAATGGTATCCCTCTAACTTTAATCAAATATACTTTTTTGACATTACTAGTATATTGCAATAAATGATTAGTTAATTTACCATCATTAGTTAATAATAACACACCTTCAGAACAATAATCTAATCTTCCTATCGGATATAATCTCATATATCTTGGAACTGAAATTAAATCTAATACACTAAGTCTATTATATTCATCTTTAGTAGTTGAAATAAACCCATATGGTTTATTTAAGACATAATATAACATAACATTATTATTATATAATTTTATATCAATAAATTTTCCATTTATATGAACAATATCATTACTAACATCTACTTTATATCCAACATTATATATAATCACATGATTAATACTAACATTACCATTCCTAATCATATTTTCTATATTACGTCTGGAAGCTATTCCCAAACTCGATAATACCTTATTCATTCTTTTTTTTAACATATGAAATAATAACTTAAATAATAATAAACATTATAATAACATCATTATTATCATAAATAATATAATAAAAACATACAAAAATTTTAAATAATATAATCATTTATATTTATATTTATATGTTATATATTCAAAATAATATACATAAAACTCATATAAAAAATTTATATGCACAAACAATAAAATAGTTATAATATATATGACATAAATTAATAATAATATATGATATAAATAACTAAAAGGATATTTTTTCTTTAATATGATAAAAAGAACACCAATATATAAACAACATATAGCATTAAAAGCAAAAATGACAAATTTTTGTCAATGGAAATTACCAATCAGATATACAAGTGAAATCATAGAACATATGAATACTAGAAAAAATGTTAGTATATTTGATGTAAGTCATATGGGAAAAATTTTAATTCAAGGTAAAAATGCTATACAACTAAGTATAAAACTTTTTTCAAAAAATTTTAAATGCATTCTAAATGGACAAGCTATTTATTCAGCCATGTTAACAGAATATGGTACTTTTATAGATGATATAATTATATATAAAATATCTAATCAAAAATTACTCATATGCACTAATGCATATAATAATCTAAAAGATTTATTACATATAAAATTTGTCGCTAAAACAAAATTTATCAATCAATATTTAAAAATTATATCAGTGCACAATGAATATGGCCAACTTGCTATACAAGGTCCTAAATCTAATAAAATGCTAATACATATGTTTGGGTCATATATAAATAAAATTAATAAATATCATTTTTTAATGAAAACATTTAATTATAACAATCAACAAATCAATATCATAATAGCAAGAACAGGATATACAGGAGAAGATGGATTCGAATTATTTATACCTATTAAATATACATCATATATATGGGATCTATTAATCAAATATGGAAATATTTATAATTTAATGCCATGCGGATTATCATCAAGAGATACATTAAGAATGGAAGCAGGAATGGCCTTATATGGAAATGAAATTAATGAACAAATTACTCCATTAGAAGCAAAATTAAAATGGATAATTAACTTTAAAATTAAAATGATTGGATATAATTTTTTATTACAACAAAAAAAAAATGGTATATATAAAATTTTATGTGGAATAGAAATGTTAAATAAAAGAATCCCTCGAAAAGGATATATAATTTTGAATAATAAAAATATTAAAATTGGAATTATAACTTCAGGGAATATTTCGCCATATTTTAAAAAAAATATAGCTATGGCATATATTAATTATAATTATTATAAACTTAATAGATATATTAAAATAAAAATTAGAAACATCATCATTAATGCTAAAATTATACAATTACCATTTTATAAAAAACATAGGACATTATAATGAATAATAAAACATTAAATATTAAATATAGCAAAAATCATGAATGGGTAATGCAATTAAACAATATATATAAAATTGGAATTACACAATATGCACAACAACAATTAGGAGATATAGTATACATAGAAATCAATGAACAGAAAAAAATCATTAAAAAAAACGAAACATTTGGAGTTATTGAAAGTATTAAAACTGTTAGTGATTTAATATCCCCAATAACAGGAATAATTATAAACATTAATCAAACAGCTATTAATAATCCAGAAAATATAAATTTAAATACATATATAAATAATTGGATAATAGAAGTACAATCTGAACACACACAAGATTTTAATGAATTAATGAATTTAAACTCATATAAAAATTTCTTAAATAATATTAGCAAATAATAACATCTTATAATATACATGAAAATTAACACTTTATATTATAAACATACTAATACAAATATTTGGATAGGAAGAAAAGATACATCACAAAAAACTAGATGTTTTGAATACATATATCCAATCAATTTAAAAATAAATACTGAAATTCCTAAATGTAATATAATTATTCTAGGTTTTTATACAGATGAAGGGATTAAAAGAAATAAAGGCATAATAGGAGCAAAAACAGCTCCATATTTTATTAGAAAATCATTAGCTAATTTATGTATGCAACATAATCAAAAAAAAAAAATTTATGATTTAGGCAACATTATATGTTATAAAAATAAATTGCATTATACACAAAACATTACAGAAAAAATATTAAAAATATCTTTTCAACATAATATTAAAACCATATTATTAGGCGGAGGACATGAAATCACTTGGCCACATTATCAAGCTATTAACAATACATATAAAAATAAAAAAATTGGCATAATTAATTTAGATGCTCATTATGATTTAAGACCAAACATAACAAATAATTTTAGTACTTCTGGAACTTCATTTTATCAAATATATCAAAATATGAAAAACAAATACTATTATCAAATTATAGGCATGCAACCATCAGCCAATACAATGTCATTGCATCAATTATCACAATATATAAACATTAATGTTATTTCAGCTCAAGATATCTATATAAAACCTAAACATATAATTTTTAATAAAATCAATAACTTTTTAAATAGTATAGACTATATATACATTTCTATATGTCTTGACGTATATGCATCTTATATAATATCTAACACTAGTGCTCCACAAGCCATTGGACTATCAACACAACAAATAATACACATACTTCAATATATTATAAAATACAAAAAAAAAATCATTGCTATAGATATCGCTGAATTATCACCAAAGTTAACAAAACAAAATCAATCAGCTAATATAGCAGCACAACTTATTTTATCATTATTGTAAATATATATATAATATTTTATATAACAACTCTATTTACATATGTGCCTTCTTTTGTATCTATAATGATTTTATCTTTATTTTTTATAAAAGCAGGAACATAACATGAATATCCTGTAGATAACACCACACGTTTCCTACATGCTACTTTATTTATAGTATTCCCATCTGTAACTACATCAGACTTAATCACTTCCATAACAACTTGTTTAGGCACATTAATATCAATAACTTTGCCATGAAATATACATAATGATATTAAAATACTATCTACTAAAAAATATACAGAATTTTTTAAATCCTTTCTTTCTATGATAATTTCATTATAATTGTTAACATCTAAAAAATAATACAAATTATCTTGACAATACAAAAATTTTACATCTTTTTCATATAAATCAGGTCTTTCAAATTTAGATCCAGAACGAAAATTATATTCTATAATAAATCCATTAATCAAATTTTTCATTTTAGTTTTAACTACTGCTGCACCTTTTCCAGGTTTATTGTGTTTATAACTAATAATTTCATAAGGATTTTGATTAAACAATATTTTTAATCCACGTTTAAAATCTGATATAACATACATTTCCCATACCTATAATATTAATCTAAAATAAAATAAAAACTCAATAGTAGATAATGATAAAAACGGTATAAAAGGCATAAGACCTTTAGATAAACAACAATTATCTTTATATAATCCACATCTTTGAAATAAAATTAACATTAAATATACTATAATGACTTGTATTAATGCCATTAATGCAATAAAAATTAATATTTCCCATCCTAAAAATGATCCAATTCCAGCTAAAATTAATAGATCTCCATATCCAATGATATTATCATTATATACAATTAATTTAAATTTTCTAGCTAAAAATGTTATTATTATTAATAATATATAAAACAACAAAAAACCAAATATAAAACCATATATACTAGATGGCATATCAATATAACAACAATAAAAAACATCATAAAAAAAACATATATACCAAGATAAAAATCCAAAAAAAATAAATAATAATAATAATAATAATGGAACATGTAATGTAATCATATCAATTATAGACAAAACGCATAATAAAATTAAAAATGTTCCGTAATATATTAAATTAAATAAATATAAATTATTATATACAAAAATTAATTCCATAATACATAACATGTATAACACATTTATATTATATGCTATAATGAATAATTATTCTATAGAACTATAACAAACATATACCATGATAAAATTAACCATGATAAATATTATTATTTTAATAACATCTTTTATTATTATGAATATTAATACTACTTTATCTAAAAAAAAACATAATAGAACATTAAATATTAATTGTTGCCAAATAAACAAAAACATTACATGTACTGATATAATGAACAAAACTAAGACAATACATCATAAAACACAATTATTGCATAAATAATATAGGAAATTCTTTGCCTTTATGAATTAAAATTGCATTATATATATTTAAATTATACAAAAATAAAAATTTCATATCAAAACAAAAATATATTAATTTTTTAAATTTTAATTCACCTAAAAGCATAGCAATAGTGCTTAATACATCAGATAACATACAATTATATGAAATTACACTTGTACTTACCAATGTTTTATTAATAGGAGATTTTGTAAAAGGATTAATTATATGTGAATAACATTTATTATTATATTCAAAATAATTCAAATAAGTTCCACTCGTAGCTAATGAACTATTCATCATATTCAACACAAATGCATTATGTTTATCTATTTTTTTAGGGTTATAAATGCCTAACTTCCATGCTGTTAACATATTTATATTAGAAACCCTAATTTCTCCTCCAATTTCTATCAGACAATTATTAAATCCATTTCTTCTTAATAATCTATAAATTATATCTACAGCATAACCTTTAGCTATACTAGATAAATTAATACATATATTCTTGTCTTTTTTAATTAAAAAACGTCTATTTATGATCAAATCATCACAATAAAGCAAATTATTTACATATTTGATATCGTTAATATATGGTATAATATTCTTATTATCGCTTTTATCAAAGCCCCATAAATCAATTAAAGAACCAACAGTAATATCAAATATACCAATAGACAACTTACTTAAATTAATAGAAGTTCTAACAATATAAGATATTTCTTTACCAATAAAAAATATATTAAAATTAGAATAATTAAATTGCGATATAGTGCTAGAAATCATATATGTAGACATCAAAGCATTTATATAATTAAGTTTTTTATCTATATGCCTTTTTAATAACAATAACTCATAATTATTTATATTATTTTTGCTTTTAATACTAATATTATACTTAGTACCCATTGTTTTGCCATTAATATAAAACATATATGGCTCTATTGCATTTATACAAATAGAATTACAAATAAAATATACAATAATCATATAAACATATTGATAAAACACCTAAAATTTATCAAATGCTATCATTTCTTCTTCAACACCTAATTCATATAACATATTTACTACAGCATCTATCATCATAGGAGGTCCACATAAATAATATTCAATTTCAGTTGGATCATCATGAAATTTTAAATAAGAATCTAATACAACTTGATGAATAAAACCAACCTTACCAGTCCAATTATCTTCAGGCAGTGGATCTGACAACGCTAAAATATACTTAAAATTTTTAAATTTAGATTCAATATCTTTAAAATCCTCTTCAAAGAAATTTTCTCTTAATGATCTAGCGCCATAAAAAAAACTAACTTTCACATTAGTTTTTTTTGTGTGAAACAAATGAAACAAATGACTTCTCATAGGTGCCATCCCTGCTCCACCACCAATATATATTTTTTCATTATTTGTATCTTTAATAAAAAATTCTCCATATGGGCCTGAAAAATTAATTTTATCACCTTCTCTTAAACCAAAAATATAACTCGAACAAATGCCAGGATTAAATATATCTTTAGGTGGCGGTGCTATTCTCACTGTTAACGACACTATATTTTCTTCAGCCGGATGATTAGCCATAGAATAGGCTCTATATGTTTCCTTAATAACTTTAACTTTATATTTCCATAAATTAAATTTATTCCAATCTTCAATATATTCTTTATCAATATTAAAATTTTTAAACTTATATACTCCTACTGGAACTGAAATTTGCACATATCCACCAGCTTTAAAATCCAAAACATCATTATTATCAATATTAATTTTTAAATACTTAATAAATGTAGCAACATTATAATTAGACACTACAGTTCCAACATATTTCTTAATAGAAAAAACTTCATCTGCCACTACAATGTTCATATCTTCTCTTACTTTAACTTGACAAGCTAATCTGACATTATCTTTTATATCCTTTCTGGATATATGAGCTTTTTCTGTAGATAAGATATCGCCACCTCCAGTAATAACTTTACATTTACACATAGCACAAGTGCCACCACCACCACAAGCTGATGGTACAAAAATTTTATTATTAGCCAAAACACTTAATAAAGTAGATCCTGGCAATACTCTAATTGTTTTTTTATTATTTACAATAAGCTTAATCTTATTTTGAGAAATAAGTTTAGTTTTCGCATATATAAGCATACTAGTTAAAATTAGAATAATTCCAGAAAAAACACATATACTTGTTCCTATAATTGTTAACACTACTATCCTCTTTCAATATTATATGTACTGATATTATTATTGCTTATAGCAGATACAATATCATCATAATTGTTATATTTTATCTCTCTTTCTAAGTTTACACCAGAAAAACACATAAATCCTATTGCCATTAATCCAGTAGTAATCATTGTAATGCCTAATCCTTGTAATCCAGATGGCACATTTGAATAAGACATTTTTTCTCTAATAGCAGCCATAGCAATAATAGCCAACCACCAACCTATGCCAGATCCAATAGCAAATACTAATGTTTCATATAAATTATATTCACGTTCTACCATAAATAATGCCACACCTAAAATAGCACAATTCACAGCTATTAATGGTAAAAAAATACCCAAATTAACATATAATTTAGGACTTATTTTCTCTATAATCATTTCTACTAATTGTACTACTGCAGCAATAACAGCTATAAAAATAATAAATCTTAAAAAACTTAAATCAATATCTTGCATCCCTAAATATGATAACGCACCAGGCTTTAATAAAAAATTATTTAACATCCAATTTAAAGGTGCAGTAATAACTAATACAAAAATAACTGCTATTCCCAACCCCATAGCTGTATCAATTCGTTTAGAAACAGCTAAAAACGAACACATTCCTAAGAAACTAGAAAGAAGAATATTTTGAATAAATACACTAGTAACAAATAACCCAATTAAATCAACAGCATTAAACATACTAAGAATCTCCTCCATTTGCACCACCAAAAGATTTTGCTATCCAAACAATAATGCCTAACAATACAAAAGCTGCTGGAGGCAAAACCATTAAACCATTATTTACATAACCAACATCATACAACCACTGAGGTATAATTTGCATATCTAATAATGTCCCAAATCCAAAAATTTCTCTTACAGCACCAACTAAAATTAAAATTAACGCATATCCCAAACCATTTCCTATGCCATCCCAAAATGACAGCCATGCATTATTAGCCATAGCAAATGCCTCAGCTCTACCCATTACAATACAATTAGTAATAATTAGACCAACAAAAACAGACAACCTTTTACTAATATCAAAAAAATATGCCTGTAAAAATTGATCTACAATAATAACTAATCCAGAAATAATAACAAGTTCTATAATTATCCTAATATGATGAGGAATATAATGTCTTAATAAAGATATAACTATATTGCTCAAAGCAACAACAATAGTTAATGCCATGCCCATTACTAACCCATTTTCTAACTTAACAGTAACTGCCAAAGCAGAACATACTCCCAGAACTTGATAGGCTATTGGATTAGATTGCCACATAGTATCTTGTAAAATTTGTTTTACAGTAGTCATTATTGATTCCTAATTATACTTTTTAAAAAAATTAAAATATTTCATTGGAGTTATATACATCATTTTAGTTATGCCATTACATGTAATGGTAGCACCACTAATGCCATCAACTAGATGATTATATTCAGTTTTATAATACATACTATTACTAGCCTTACCTTTGGCTACCTTAACACCTACTATTTTATCATTCTTATATAATTGTTTATTAATAAAATTATCACAAAACCACTTTTTTTCAATTTCAGCTCCTAATCCTGGGGTTTCACCTTGTTTATAAAATGTTATTCCATTAATGTTTCTACCATCTTTTGTAACAGCTAAATAACCATACATAGTAGACCATAATCCCTTCCCTTCAATAGGATATACTATGCAATTAATCTTATTGTCACCAATATCTTGCTTGATTTTAAATAATGGGAAAAAATGTTTAGCATCTTCTTTATGTAATAAAGCATATGCACTTTCTTCAATTGCATTACCCTGTATATCTGTAAAAACAGGATCTACTATATTCTTAAACATATCATTTATATCACCAGCATCATTTAATACAATTCCTGCAGCTAGCAATATATTTTTCTGTTTATCAATTGCCCTGTTAAAATCTTGACGATCTTTCAATAACATATATGTTGCAGATAAGCATATACTTAACACAACACAAATTATAGAAGCAAAAAAAAATGTATATTTATTACTATTTTGTAGCACTGTTATATTTTCTCCTTTTTTGCACCATTTTAATTACATAATAATCAATTAAAGATGCAAAAATATTTAATAATAATATTGATAACATCATGCCTTCTGGGAATGCTGGATTAACTAACCTAATAATAATACAAAATACACCAATTAAAAAGCCATAAATAAATTTAGATAAATTATGCAATGGGCTAGATACTGGATCAGTAGCCATAAAAATTGCACCAAATGCAAATCCACCAATTAAAAAATGATCAATAGGAGATAAATGAAATGATATTGGAGATAAATTAGAAGAACAAATATTAAATAATAATATAGTCAATAAACCTCCAAAAAATACTCCAAACATTATTCTCCAAGAGCCTACGCCTGTAATCACTAACAACAAAGCACCAATTAAACACATTAATACAGATGTTTCTCCTATAGAACCTGGCATGAATCCAATAAACATATCCAAATAAGAATAATTATTATGCAAATTAGCAATTGAATCAACATTTGACATATTTTCTTCTGCAATTAATAACGCTGTAGGGCCACTAAATCCTAAATGTGATTCAACAGTACCATTAATAAATGCATTTATTTTGTCTAATGAAATAGTAGTCCACTTATATGCAACAAGACTTCCATCAGATATTTCTACTATAGGTTTAGCAATCCAGACATCACCAGACATGGCAGCAGGATAAGCAAAAAATAAAAAGACACGAGCTGTTAAAGCAGGATTTAAGATATTAAATCCTGTACCACCAAACACTTCTTTCCCTATTATTACTCCAAAAACAATGCCAGACATAAACATCCACCAAGGAATTGTAGGAGGACAAATTAATGGATATAATAATCCTGTAACTAAAAATCCTTCTGCAATATCATGTTTTCTAATTTGAGCAAAAATATATTCACAAAAACCACCTACAGCATAACTTATAAAAATCAAAGGCACAACATAAATAGATCCTTCAATAAAAGCATCTAAAAATGAAAATTCTGAACATCCTATACTAAGATATGCAGATCTACCAGTATTCCATATACCAAATATAGTACAAGGCATAAGAGCACAAACAACAATAAACATAAATCGTTTTAAATCTATTGCATCTTTAATATGTGGTGCTTTTAATGTAACATTACTAGGTCTTCTTAAAAAAGTATCTATAGCATTAATTAAAGCATATTGATAACTAATAATACTAGAACTATTATTAGCTTTTCTTTTTAAGTTTTCCAAAATTCGAAAAACCATAGCACTAACCTATCCTTCTTTTATAATTAAATTTTTTCCATATCTAATATCTTGATTTACTTCTATTTTTGATGGGCATACAAAAGTACATAATTCACAATCAACACAACTATGTATACTATAATATTCCATTTTTTCAATATCATTATTAATAGCTGATTTCATAATTAAACTAGGCATCAAATCTACAGGACAAACATCAGTACAATAATTACATTGAATACATGCACGCTTTTCACCATGATTACTAGTTCCTATCATTTTATTAATATTATTATTTAAAAAACCAAGCCAAGTTTTAGATAAAGTAACTTTATTCCAACCAAATCTAAAAAACACTAATGGGATCCTTTTTGTATCTTCTTGTACAACATTTATACTAAATTCTTTTAATCCTAAAAAATCATTCATTTCAATTTTTCTACCAGATAATAATCCACCAGCAATATAACGAACATGTTTTTGCTCAGATATTCTATATAAATCATTTAATGAAATACCTACACGACTTAAATAATGACAACCCACATTAGAAATATTATCTGATATGCTAAAAATTCTTTCAACCCTAATAAATCCAGATAAAAATAAATATCCTACATTTATAGCTAATTCTACACTTGAACCAACAACTATACGTTCTTCATTTTCATTATTATAATAAGCTTGTACACCAAGCTTATGAACAGGATATTTGTTTTCAATAACTTTGATAATTATATTATCACACTTTAATGTCTCATAAAAAAACATATCTTCTTGTTTAACAAAAATATAAATATTTTTAAATAAACAAGATAATATTTTTAATCCAGCAATAAAATATTTTTCTTGTCCTTTGATAAGTAATTTATTATCAACACCATGTGGATCACTATTAAATGAAGATATATACAAAGAATGAATCTTATTATTTAACACATCGTCAATTGGAATATAATTAAATTGTGAAGAAACATCAAATAATTGCCAAAATCCAGCATCTAATAATTGATTAATAACATGCTTTTTAGTTAAGTTATTCAAAGAAGTATCCACAACAGTATCAAATTTTTTTTTCTTTTCATTATTAAATATATTAATAACAATAAATTTCAACTTTCTTCTTGGACCATAACATATTTTATCTATTAACCCATTAGCTGGAGACACAAATTTTATTCGCAAATTTTTTTTATCAAAACATAATACATCACCTAATAAAACTTCATCACCCTCTTTAATAATCACTTTAGGCTTAATATAATCAAAACCAATCATAGATAACGCCACTTGCTTAATAGATTTGCATTGTCTAATATTATTACTAGGCTCATTTTTTAAATTAAAATGATATCCACCTGTAATTTTAATAACCTTCATACATATCCTCTAAAATTAAATACAAAACTTAAAAAAAACAATATATGCAAATCATAACACATCAAAACAAATTCACCATCAATTCAGGCTTTACTAGACTGTCAAATTTTTTATCAGACATAAGCTTTAAAGAAACCACAGCTTCTTTTAAAGTAGAACCATCTGCATGTGCTTTCTTAGCAGCTTGTGCCGCATTATCATATCCAATAATTGGAGTTAACACAGTCACCAACATTAAAGAACGATCTTTTATTAAATTTAATTGTTTTACATTTGGTTTTATAGATTTAGCACATTTTTCATTAAAACTATGCATACCATCAGATAATAATAAAATAGCTTGCAAAATATTAAATATAATAACAGGTTTAAAAACATTTAACTGAAAATTTCCTTGCGAATTTGCCATATTAACTGTCATATTATTGCCAATAACTTGACAACAAATCATAGACATTGCTTCTGCTTGTGTTGGATTAACCTTGCCAGGCATAATTGATGATCCAGGTTCATTAGCAGAAATAAAAATTTCACACAATCCACCCCTTGGCCCACTAGATAACCATCTTATATCATTCACTATTTTTAATAAAGAAGTAGCTAATGCACTCAATGATCCAGATAAAAAAACAAGGTCATCATGTGATGATATAGATGCAAATTTATTCTTACTAGATAAAAAAGATAAATTAGTATGATAAGATATTTTTTCTGCAAATTTATTAGCATATTGAGAATGAGCATTCAATCCAGTCCCAACAGCAGTGCCTCCTTGAGCTAAATAAAAAACGCCCTTTAAAGCATCTCTAATATTATTTTTAGCTTCTTTTAATTGAAAAGACCATGCACTAATTTCTTGTCCTAACGAAATAGGCACAGCATCCTGCAAATGAGTTCTTCCCATTTTAATAATATGCATAAATTTATCACTTTTTTCATCAAATGTTTTAATTAATTCATCAATAGAATTAATTAATTGATTATAAATAGCGAAAACAACAGAAACATTCATAGCAGTAGAAAAAGAATCATTAGTGCTTTGACTTTTATTAACATGATCATTAGGATGCACTGGATATTTACAACCTTTTTTAGATCCATATATTTCATTAGCTCTATTAGCAATAACTTCATTTAAATTCATATTAGTTTGTGTGCCAGATCCAGTTTGCCATATAGAAAGAGGAAAATGAATATTTAATTTTTCATCTATAATTTCTTGCGTTACACGTTTTATTAATTGTTCTATCTTAATATCTAATAATCCCAATTCAGCATTAACTTCAGCAGAAATTTGTTTTACTAAAGCATAAGATTTAATAAACAAAATAGAAAATTTTTCATCTCCAATATTAAAGTTATTTTTACTTCTTTCAGTTTGAGCCCCCCAATATACACTATCATTAACTTTAATATCTCCTAAAGCATCATTTTCTATTCTAAACTTCATTATCTACTCATATATTTAAACATTAATGAAATTAGTTTTGTCATTTTTAAAAAAAAAAGTCAATCTATATTGTTTTTTTATATATTTTTATATAAATTAACTGTTTATTACACATTTATTAATTACTTAACATGAATCAATATTATTATTCATATAAATATTTTATTATTAGCATAATGTCATTAGCTATATCAGGATTACTTGCTTTAATAATAGCTATATCAAGATTTCCATATATTAATTTATTATTTCAAAATCCATTAATTCTTAAAAAATTTTTAATTATACATGTTAATTTAGCATTAATAATTTGGATTCATACTTTTATACTAGCAATGTTTTTTTTATTGCCAACTAAAATATATAAATTTGCAAAAAAACACAATCCACTAATTAGAATATTTATCTTATTAATGAAAACCAATATTATATTCATGATAAGCACAATATATATTAAATCAGCAACACCTATATTATCAAATTATATACCTATATTACATCATCCTATATATTTAATAAACATTATCGCTTTTGCTATATCTATAATGTTAAGTTACTATACCACTAAAAGATTATACATCAATATAGATACACATATCATACCAAATTATATTATATTCGGATTAAAGATTATAGCATTATCATTTACAGTATTTATTTTTAGTATATGTATATCACTCATATATACTAATATTCATATGCCACATAATATTTATTATGAATATTTATTCTGGGCACCAGGACATATATTACAAATTATATCTCAAATGGGCATGATAACTGCATGGATGATTATTTCACATAATATCTTCAAAATCAAACAACTCAATTATAATTTAATAAAAATAATTTTTATTTTTTTATTCATTTCTTGTATAATTAATATGTGTTTACCATATTTTAACACCACTAGCTATCTATCATATATTGGTTCAACATTTATTATGAAATTTCATATTATAATAATAATGACATTATTCTTATATAATTTTATTTCAAAACTTATTCAAATAGATGCATCTTATATAAAAACATCATATTTTCAGGGAATAATGATGAGTATCTTATTAACATTATTGGGCTATATATTAGGATTTTTCATTACAAATCAAAACACTATCATACCGGCTCATTATCATGCAACAATTGGTGGAGTAACAACATCTTTTATGACATTATCATTACTATTATATAAAATATATTATCCTAATTTATCTAAAACAATGCATAAACATATAAATATAACATTACAACCATTAATATTCGGCACAGGTCAAATACTATTTGCTATTGGATTTGCCTTAGCAGGCATATATGATGCACCACGAAAAACTTTTGGTATAGATCAACTATTAACCAACCCGGAAGCATATTTTGGCTTAATTATAATGAGTCTTGGAGGCATAATAGCAACAATAGGTGGATTATTATTTATTTATCAATTTTATATAATATACAAAAACAAAACTCTTTTTATAAATCACGAGAATATTTCATAAAAATCCATATTAAATGCAAAATCCATAATGGAAATACAAATAATAATAATATAAATCCTGTTTCTTTTTGTTGAATCAATGAATAACTAGTACATGCTTGATCTTCATATACACAATAAAAAGTACCAACAGCTGATAACATAGCTAAAAATTTAATACCAAAAGTAGCTCTAACAAAAAAAATCATTTTTTTCATACTATCAAATAACAACATACCACTGCAAAGATAACATAAATGAGAAATTTTATCTAATACATTACTAATAAGAGTTAAATCTAAAGCACTAGGTAACATCCAAAATATATAATTACTAATAAAAACAATTAATCCACTAACACCAAATGAATTAAATAAATGTAAATTCAACTTTATTTTTCTTTGTAATAACATGCCTAAAACTATATAAATAATAGGTTGAAAAATCATATGTCCATACATAGTTGAATCAAAATATAAATCAACTTTCACATCTAACATAATTATACATGCACAAAACCAAAACATATAAAACACAGTAATTAATATCCAAAATAATCTATTTTAATAAAATTTTCTTAATCTTTTTAATAATATTAATAATTTTTTGTTCTTGAGTAAAAACTTCTATAACTTCACCAACATTATTAATTAAAAAAAAAAAACTAGTATGATTATATTCTCCTAAACGATTTTTTTTTACCCATAATCCTAATTTCAATAATTTATCATGTAATAAATTGATATTATTATCTAATATAGCAATATCCCAACAATCTGGACTTCCTTGTAACTCCCAAAATAATTTTATTTTTTTTATATTATCATTTTCTTGATCAAAACTAACACTAAGAAAATGTAAATCCTTTAACATAGTTCTATCACTATAGAAAATAATATTTCTTATTTTTAACACAGAAATTGGACAAGTATGAGGACAATTTAAATATATAAAATTTACTAATGTATATTTATCAGATAAATTGTCTAAGACAATATGATTTCCAAACTGATTAGTTAAAGCAATATTAGACACTTTATATGGTATACTACCTGCATTAGATAATACATAAGAATATATAGTAAAATAAGAGTAATTTAATGTCCATAAATTAAATATTACTAATGATATACATAACATTAATACAGGCGATATTATTTTAATGACTGTTTTCATCATTTGAAACTATTAATAAAATTTATGAAAAATTTTTTAATTAACAACAAGTCTATTCCCAGCTTCAATCAACCATTCAGTAGATGGTGAATTAAATATATATCTTATTTCCCCTTTTGCATCTAATACATAAACTAAACCAGGATGAATAATTTCTCCATTTTTTAAATTTCTAGCCCTAGGAATTTCAAATTTATCTAATAATTCTTTAATTTCATCTACTTGACCTACTAAATAATGTTCTTTATCAGTAAATGCAAATTTTTTTGTAACATCCTTAACATTATTTATAGTTTCCCTCCATGGATCTAATGAAATAATGACCATTTCCCGATCATTAAATTCACTAACTGCATTGCGCACTGTATTTATTAATAAAGGACAAATAGAAGAACATTTAGAAAAGGCAAAAGTTAAATAAATAATTTTCCCCTTTAAACATTTATTAGTAAATTTTTTTCCATTATAATCAGTTAACACAAATAATGGAACTTTTTTATTGATTTGAGGATATGTAATTGGCAAACTAGATGTTATATGTTTATTAACTTTAAATGATGCATCATTATAAACATTAATTTTTCTTATTACAAGAAAACCTTGTGCCACCATTAAACTAAATAAAATAATAATACAAATACCCATATATCTATTTTTGATGCACATATTAAATAATATAAAAAACTCTTGTTTCCATATAATATATAATAATAATAATAAAAAAAATGGAGTAAAAATTAATTTTATCCAACCATAAGCATCTGGCATACCATTGTCAATACTACCAAAACATACTTCCTGTGCAATTTTTAACCATTCAGATTGATACTCAAATGGAAATGCTATAAACCACATAAAAAATGTAACAATATACCAAATCAAAAAACACAACGCAGGTATATATATTTGTTTATTTTTATTTTTCTTCATAATAAAGACTACAATCTTAATTTACTTAATGTAATTCAATCAAGCAATATAACAATAAAACATAATTCTAACATATAAATATAAATATAAATATAAATAAATATCAAAAAATTTATTTACTTAAACCTAAAAAATGACTTAATTTTTATTAATACTCCCAATAAAAATACTAAAGCACAAATAGAAGCATAATAACTAGTTGTAGTGCCAATAACTTTCACATCATGTAAAGAAATATAATTATAATGTGCAAATCTTCTAGGAACACCAAATACACCTCCTAAAAAAAACATCAATACAAATCCATATCCTCCAATTAAAATTAATATTAATGCACAACGAGAAATACCCTCTTTAATATTCAAATCTTTTGATACATAACTATCATATCGAAAATAATGCATAAAAGCCAAAAGCATTAATACTACACCCATTAAAAAATAAGTATGAAAATGTCCAGGCACCCACATAGTGTTATGAAATGTAAAATTAATAGGAATAGTTGAATCTATCATAGCTGCAAAACCACCTATAGTCCATCCCATAAGACCCAATATTAAAACTATAGGAGCAAATGAAAAATACATTCCTGATTTATATACCTGTGCAAATCCCCCTAAAACAGTAACTACTGTAGCTGGTATGCAACTTGCATATGAAGATATTTGACCTATTATTTGCAAATAAAATGATTGATCAAAATCCATAGCCATATGATGCAAATAAGCACAAATCACTAAAATTAATGTAACATTCCATGAATATACAACAATTTTATTAGTTATCCAATTACGTTTTGTATAATAAGGTAAAATTTCATATAAACATGCTACACAATAATACATAGTAATATTCACTAATGTATGTCCAAATAAGAAAACCATATTTTTTAATAAAAGAGGATCTAAATTTAAATTTAAATTTTCCCATTTTAATAAATATAAAATTAATAAATTAGCACCACTAAACATAGCAATAATACCAGCAATTGATGATACTGCAGAAATTAATATAATGGGCTTAATTTCTTTTTTATCATAGTTTTTAGTCAAATATTGCCATCCTAACATATTAATAGCACCATATTCAGAACCTATAGCTCTAAGAATATCTAACATAATAAATAACCATGAAAATCCCCAAATGGCTAAAGAATAAATCATCAAAGTTACAGTATATGGATGCCATGAATCTAGTATAAATGGTAAAGGATACAACATATACCATCCAGCTCCAAAATTACCTATTATTGTAGAAATTAATAAACCAATAAATCCTAACAAATTCATTAAATATACAAACCACATTAACCTTGTACTTAATCTTACATATTTACTTAACAAATGCCAAGCAGCTGTATATGATGCAATAAACAATGAAGCTGCCATGCCTAATCCATGTGCAGTCATCAATGCATAAAATTTTTCAGGTTCAATACGGATCATACCACCTTGATTCATTCGCATCACAATGCCAATTATCACAAATAAAACAAAAAAACCAAATGCAGTGCCAATTGACACTACAGTTAAAGCTCTAATTTCTGTAGATCTTTTAGTTAACATTATATCAAAATCCTATTTTACAACAAAAGATTCTTGCATCACATGATGTCCAACACCACAATATTCCATGCATAAAATTTTATAAACACCAGATTGTTTAAACTTCATTGACAAAACATGTATATGACCAGGCATAGCTTGCACTTGCCCTAACAATAAGCTATTACTATTATAAATTCCTAATCCATGATTTACATCATCAGATGAAACATAAAAATTAATGATTTTATTTTTTGGTATAATAATCTTATCATTATCAGATGATTTTAAAAATTTTTGAGAATAAACTCCATTTCCTAAACGCCACAACCATTTTTGTCCTATAACAGTAATAGATATCACATTATCATTATCATTATTATACCGATTATAAGGAGTATAACTTAAAGCATAATAAGAAGATATTATCACAGCAAATAATAACAAATAAAAATATTTTTTTCTAAAACTATAAATAGATGTAGAAACCTTCACTGCATTTTGCACCGGAAATCTATTGCTTAACAAAAAAACAAATGCAATAATAATAAATATGCCAATAACTAATGTAAATATGCCTGCGTAATATGAAATCATAATATTTTTTTATCCCTACAAATAATTTTGAATTAACCTACTTTCCATAGAGAAGATAACAATTGCCAATTTGTAAAATAAAACAAAATAAAACAAATTAACAAAACAAATGTTAATACTATTGTGCCTTTAGCACCACCAGCATTATGAATAATCTTTACATTGTCATCAGAATATTCTTGTTTTAAAAAATGACTTAATCCCTGTGGAATACCTTTCTTAAACATACCCAAATTATATTCCATGTTGGACATGCTGTCTCCAAAAAATATGCTAGAAAATACAACTAACAAAAACATTATTCCACTAGTAAATGCAATTATGCCTCCAATTCCCATAGATGTAAACAATAATGCAGACATAGCAGGAAATTGAACATCAAATAAAGCACTAGAAAAAGTAATGTCCCAATGCCTTCTAGGTATTCCAAGAGCACCAAGTGCTATCATCGAAATAGACATAATAGATATTCCTAAAGCAAATATATATGGTTGTAATTTAGCAATATTCCAATATGAAATTTTTTTTCCAAAAAACAAAGGTATCACATAATAAGTAAGAGCCATAAAAGATAAAGCAGTACCTCCAACCACTGTTGAATGGAAATGACCAGTAATACGCAATGTATTATGAGCTATAATATTAATTTGTTCTGCACCTAATGTAACCCCAGTAATACCACCAATAAAGCCAAAAATAATTAATGATAAAAACAACCCAGAAAATCCAGGATCACCCCATGGCGCTTCTTTTAACCACTCAAATCTGCCACGTACATAGCCTCGTAATCTCATGCCATATTCTATACCAGCAGGAACAGTATATCCATGTATCAAACTAGCTAATACAGCCAAATACATAGCATAACTAGTATTCCAAATTTTCCATGCAGGACCTAATCCAGGGTCAACTAATAAATGATGTGCAGAAGCCATAGAAATAAATAAAATATATAAAAAAAAAGCTACTCTAGATATTTTTTCATTTAATACCATTGCACCACATGTCATAGCGCCCAATAAATACCAGATAGAAACCATAAAAGCTACATTAATTTGCTGTGAAGAATGACCCAATCCCCACCATATTATTCTATAAATTTCTGGATCTAATTTAAAATGTCCTGCAGCCCACAAAAGAGTAGGTATATAAATAGCTGCACCATGCAGAATAGTAATTACAGAAATAACAGCTGCTGTTACTCCGCCAAACGTAAATAATGGAACAGAACCATCATACGTTCTTTCTCTCCTTGCAATAACTAAAGTCGCGAAAAACAAACATACCACAATCAATGCGCCAACTGCAAATAAAGCAATACCCATATAATATAATAAATGAGCCTTTAAAGGAACATAAGATGTAAACAGAACATCAGCTTGTCCAGTAAACACAGTATATTCTACTAATACAACTCCACAACACATCAAACTAAAACCTGCCCACCCCAATACAGGAATTGGCAACCTACAACTTAACATTACAGGACCTGCATAATAGAACAAAGCCATCTCAAAAAATAATATAAAAAATATTAGCATATTTAATCCATGAGATGTCAATATACGATAATACCACTCAACTGGTAATAAATGCACAACTTGCCATCTAGTAAAAACTAATAAAATAGCTGATACCAATCCAATTGCAAATACAAAAAAAGAAGCTAAAACATTTAATTTGATTAAATTATTAGCATCTTGATGTACTTTTTTCTTACCAATAGGAGATTTACTAAAAATAGCAGGTATTTTTCTTGACCATGCTGTAGTAATTATATTCTCTTTAATATCTGTTGCCATAATAATTAAAACCTACTTTATTATAAATATACTTATATTAATCTTCTACAATAACTTTACCAACCATAAAATGATGACCTATCCCACAAAATTCGTTGCAAATAACTTTAAATACACCAGCTTTATTTGGAGTAATTTTTAATGCATAATCATAATTCGGTAATATTTGAAAATTAATTTTAACTGGATATAAACTAAATCCATGATTTAAATCTAAGGATGATAAATGTAAAATATAACTTACACCTGTTTTAAGTTTTAATATAGGATACCACCTCCACATTTTACCATACATATATATATCAGAACCAGGTGGTGGAGAAACAACTGGGAACCCCTTTTCAAAGCCTACTTGATAATCACTAACAAATTGATTTGTAACTTTTTCAAAATCAACAGGCTTCATGTAAGTGCGAATGCCTGCAGGATTTTGACCTCCCTTAATATGCCACAATGGCATCATTACAAATAATGTAATACACCATATGAAAGCAATACGTATCCATAATTTTTCTTGTTTATGAGCTTCCTTCCACCAAATGCCCTTAGGCGAAATAATTGCTGAATGCATCTTTCATTAATCCTCATCTAAAATGTCTATAAAACAACTAATATTCTGGCAAAGACATAACTTCATATAACCCCCATATTGTATAAAACAATAACATAATAGTTAATCCTATAGTTAATAATAAAAAAGGCATATCTAATATTAACTGACCTACTGGAATTTTCTCTTCATCTTTAACTTGACTAGGCATATCATCTGGTGACTCAATATGTTTCATTAAAATAACTCCATCTATAAATCTTATTCTTTTAAAGAAGATAAATAATTAGCAATTTCTAGTAATTCATTATCATCTATATCTGATATAAATGGCAACATTGAATTGGATATGCTATTAATACGTTTCTTATACTTAATATCTAACAATTGTTGTTTTAAATATGTTGTATTTTGACCAATTAATTTTGGATATATATTTGAAGTTGGATATTTCCCCTTTGGTCCATGACAAACATGACACATATATTTTTTATATAATTTTTTACCCATAGAAATTGAATTAAAAGTATGCAACTCATTATGATTACTAGAAAATGAAAATGAAGATAAATAATAAGAAATTTTCATAATTTCTTCATTAGTTAATTTTACAACGAAAGGCTGCATTGTTTGACTTAAAGCATTGTTTCGTTTGCTATTTTTAATATCTTTAATTTGTTGACTTAAATATTTAAAGTTTTGTCCATATATTCTAGGATATTTGGCCAAAACACTGCTGTTTTCATTTTTACCATGACATGAATAACATAAATATTTATTATATAATTTCTTACCATCTAATGCAATATTTATATCAGAAGTAGGTGTTTGTATAATAGATATTTGTCGTTCTCTTAATTTGCCAGCAAAACCAATTCCTTCTATGAAAATTAAACAAACACAAAAATAAATACATATTTTCATAATAGACAATTGACATTTCATACAAACAATAATCCTATAGCTTGACATATAAAAAACTTTTATTATAATATACTTGAAAAATTATGATTGTCAATGAAATTATGACCACACAACATTATAAATTATCATTGACTTAACTATTTTTTAATATAAATGTTTTAAACATAATTTATATTTAATTATCAATACACTAAATTTATTATGTTAAAAAAAAAACTTTAACTTTATTAAGATCACTAGATCAATTAACAGAACTTATTTATACTTCTAAATTAAATCCATTATATCACACTGGGTCCATAATTATAGTATTCTTAATATTTATTGTAACAAGTGGCATATATTTATTCATATTTTATAATATTGATGCACCATATCAATCAATAAAAAACATACACAACAATATTATTTTTGGTACTTTAATTCAATCTATACATAGATACTCTTCTGATGCAGCATTGATTGTATCAACTATACACTCACTAAGAATTTTTATTGAACAAAAATTTTTTGGATCAAGAATAATATCTTGGATAACTGGGTTTATTTTAACCACAATATTATTTATATCAGCTTTAACAGGATATATTTTATTATGGGATCAACAATCATTAATAATAGCTAACTATGGAGCAAGATTATTTAATTTAATTCCAATTTTTCATGAACTGCCAGCTAGTACATTTTCTGGTCAACAGTCAATAGATAGCTCTTTCTTTTTTATAAATTTATTTATACACATATCATTACCAGTAATAATATGCTTGATTATATGGATACATATTTATAAAATATCTAATCCAAAATTATTTATTAATAAATTCATCATATTACATTTATTTATAACAATAACTTTAATTTCAACATATTGGCCAATTACATTAAATAATCAAGCAAACCTATTAGAAACACCAAAACAAATATACTTAGATTGGTTTTATCTTTTCTATGTCCCATTAAAAAATTCACACAACTTTTTATTAATCCTTATTATTAACATCATATCATCATTTCTCATATTATTATTGCCATTATATTGGAAATTAATTTTTAAAACAACTAACGAAATTGCTAATTCTATAAATAAATTTTGCAATGCATGCAATAAATGCGTTATATCATGCCCATTTGATGCCATAAAAATGAACACGCAAAACAATAAAAAATATGTGCAAGTAAATAATACATTATGTATATCATGTGGAATATGTGCTGCTGCATGTCCATTAATACATATGGGACCAAAATCATTAAAAGGAATAAACCAATTACAAAATATGAAAATATTTATAAAAAAACATGATAACATTCAACAATCAATAATTTTAATATATTGTCATTACATCTTTTTTACTGCAAAACAACTAACAAAATTAATACATCATTATAATAATAAAAATATAATATTATATAAACAACATTGTTTTGGAGCATTACATATTAAAACACTAGAAATGTTGTCTCAATCATGCAATCAAATATTTTTGTTAAGTTGTACTAAAGAAGCATGTAAAAATCGTGAAGGTCCACACATGTTAATCAATACATTAACTAACAAACATAAAATAAATTTATCTAAAACATATAATAATATTGTTTTTACTAATACAGAAAAATATCAAAACATCATTAATAAAAACAACAATATTATTAATTATTCTTCAATCATAATAAAAATAAAAACTATTATAATTTATTTTATAACCAGTTGTTTTTATCTAACAATAGTATTATTAACATATAAACCATATATATTAAATTATGATACTCCCATATTACGTTTATATGGACGCATATCTGCACAAAAAATAAAAGAATGCAAACCTATAAATCAAATTGAATTTAACAAAACACCAAAACATATGCAAAATCCATTGGGATCATGTATTTATCATACAATAAATTATACACTATTACTAAAAATTAATAATCATACTATTATAAACAAAAAATATAATCATAAAGGATTTAAAAATGATAATACTATATTTATATTAACAAATATACCAATAAAAAAAGGGAAAAAACATATTTATCTTCAATTTACCCCTAACATCCAAAACAATATTAACAATAATGCAATCTCAACATATAATGTTGAGAAATTTAAAATAAAAACACAATACTTATTTAATAATTACAAAATAAAACTTATAAAAATAAATAATAACAACAAATAAATCAATAAAACAAAACATATGCCATTACAATCTATATAATTTAACTTGCAAAACAATTTAAATAAATTATAATATTTAAAATAAAGGGGTGGTAGTTAAGTTGGTTATAACGCCGGCCTGTCACGCCGGAGGCCGCGGGTTCAAGTCCCGTTCACCCCGTAATCACATATAAAATGAATAAGAATTAAGCAATAACTCAAATGAAGTTATATAATGGATATATTATTACAAAACATAATTGTAAATTATTTTATAAGATTTTTACTACAAATAAAGCAAACATGTTTATATTTATAAATTATAACACTATTAATTATAATTTTAAACAAACAAATTTAATTACACAATTCATAAAACATAATTATCACGTAATATTATTAGAACATATAGAATATAATGATATTTTTAATAAAAAACAATATATAACACGTCTAAACCAACACATAAAAACTATAACATCAATATACAATAAAGCAAAACAAATATTTAATACAAAATATGGTTTTATCATTACAAATAATAATATTATAGATATACTATCACTGAATAAACAAATAATTAAACTATATGGATATATTATAATAGTAATAAATCAACAACACAATATGTACAATAAATATTTACAAATAATTATATATTTATGTAAAAAATTATTGTTATTAAGTAATGATAATAGTCATAACAAGATGATAAGAAATAATCCATCACAAACAAAACATTTATTTAACATATATCAAAATTATTATAATATACACAATACATACAATATAGACGTTAGCATGTTAATACAATATAATCATACCAATAATATAAAATCAATAATAAATAAATGCTATATAAACAATTTATATAATAAAATAGACATTATATTATATAAAAATCTTAACAACACACAATGCACTATAGAAAATACTTATAATATAATATCTTGGATGATTGGACATTACAATTACATTAACATGAAAAATCTGGGCTGACTAAAACAACTTTAATATATTTAGATAATGAATTTATGGTATTTAAAAAATCTTTATTAAACATAATACACATATGACTTTTATATCTAAATAACGTATCATCATCATATGCTTTTTTAAATATAAAATATACTTTATTATAACCTTTATATTTTAAACAAATTTGTAATACAGCATTTAATAAATATACTAATTTTACATATTGATAATTGATCAAAATAATAATATTAACAATACAAAACCTTTTTTTAATCATATCATCCATACTAATAACTTTAGTAAGAATAATTTTTTTAACAGAATTTTGAACTTCATAATTTAAATTATTACATACAATTTTACCTGTAATAAATAAAACTTGATCAGATTGTATAATTTTTTTTCTTTTATGATAAATGTTATGAAAACATAAAATATCTACTTGACCACAATAATCCTCCAATGTAACAACACTCCACTTATAGTTATTTTTTTTAAGTTTTTTTTCTTTTTTAGCAACAACAATACCCATCATATTAACAATCATACCCTCATCTAAAACATTAATATAATTACTTGATATTAAAAGCAAATCCTTAATTATCATTTTATATTTATCTAATGGATGACCAGATAAATATACACCTAAAAATTCTTTTTCGTATTTTAATTTATCATTAATATGCCATTCTAAAACATTATCATTAGATAATTGCTTATGATAATTAACGATATTTTTATCCATAATATTAAAAATATTCATTTGACCACATTTTTGTTCATTATTAATCAAACTAGCATTTTTCAATACATCTTCTATGGCATTAAACATATAATTTCTAGTATTATTAAAAGAATCCATACCACCAGACTTAATAATCGCCTCTAAAGATTTTTTATTAATTTTTTTTTCTTCAATGATAGAACAAAAATGTAGAATATTTTCAAATTTATATTTATCTCTATTATGAATAATAGATGTTATAGCAATATCACCCAAGCCTTTAATTGCTCCTAATCCAAAACGAATATTAGCATATTTTTTTCTATTATTAATAAATTTATAATCATATTCAACAGAAAATCCTACTTTTGAAATATTAACATTTGGAGGCAAAACTTTTATACCATGTAAACGAGCATCATTAACATATTGAACTAGATCATTAACAGAATACTTAAATACAGTTAATAATGATGATATAAACTCTACTGGATAAAAACACTTTAAATATGCAGTCTGATATGTTAACATAGCATAAGCAACGGAATGACTTTTATTAAAACCATAACTAGCAAATTTTTCAATAGCATTAAAAATATTATTAGCTTTTTCATAACTAATATCACGTCTTAAAGCACCATCAATAAAAATTTTTCTTTGTGTTTTCATCTCTTTTACATTTTTTTTACTCATAGCTCTTCTTAAAATATCAGCTTCACTCAAAGTACACCCTGCTAAATCTTGAGCAATGCGCATAATTTGTTCTTGATATATAATAGTGCCATATGAAGTATCTAAAATCTTTTTTAACAAAGGATGATCATAAAAAATTTCTTTTTTATGATGTTTTCTAGCAATAAAATCATCAACCATGCCTGATTTCATAGGTCCTGGTCTATATAATGCTACTGCAGCGACAATATCTTCAAAAGAACTAGGTTGTAATTTACAACATAAATCTTTAAATCCATAAGATTCCATTTGAAAAATTCCTAATGTATTCCCAGAAGATATTAACTTGTATACATTCGTATTATTAAAGCTCAATAAAGACACATTAAGTATTGTAATTTTTTCATCAACAAACTTAGCATGAGGATGCATTTTATAACATTTCTTTTTCAAATTTAATGATAAATTATTTTCTAAATTAATTCTCTTATTAACAAATAATTCTGCTTGTGAAATAACATCTAATGTTTTTAATCCTAAAAAATCAAATTTTACTAATCCAGCAAGCTCAACTTTTTCTTTATCAAATTGAGTAACTAATTCATTATTATTACCAGCACATAAAGGCACGTAATAAATTAACTTTTTTTTTCCAATCACCATACCACCAGCATGCATGCCAATTTGCCTATATAATCCTTCCAAAACAGAAGCTACATGCAACATTCTAGCATAATTCTTATCTATCTTGGCTTTCAATTTTAATTTAGGTGCACAATTAACTGCTTCTATAAAAGAAGGTTTTTTACCATTAATATAAAATGGTATATCAATAATTAATCCATTAATTTCTACAAATGGAATGTCCAACACTCTTGCTACATCTTTAATAACACTTTTAGTATGCAATGTTGAATACGTAGCTATATGACCAACATTATCTTTTCCATATTTTTTCATTACATATTCTATAACTTCCGAACGTCTTTCTTGCATAAAATCAACATCAAAATCAGCCATAGAAACTCTTTCAGCATTTAAAAAACGTTCAAATAATAAATTATATGGTATTGGATCTACATCCGTAATACCCAAAGCAAATGCAACTAACGAACCAGCTCCTGATCCACGACCAGGGCCAACCCTAATATTTCTACTTTTAGCCCAATTAACAAAATCTTGTACAATTAAAAAATATCCAGCAAATCCCATATTTAAAATAATATTTAACTCATTATTTAATCTAAAATTATATTCATATTCATCAAAATCATAATTAAATTCTTTAAATCTTAAATTTAAACCCCTAAATGATAAATATTGTAAATACTTTGATATAGATGAACAACTATTAGATATATCAAAATAAGGCAAATAAATCTTACCAATACTAAGATTAACATTACATCTACTACCTATTTCACATGCAACTTCAAACCCTTGTAAATAATCATCCTTTAATAAATCAAACATCTCTTTTTCAGATCTAACATAAAAATCATCGGTTATATGTTGCATCATACTATTGTAACTTAGAGATTTTTGTTGTCTAATGGCCATTAAAATGTTTTGAGCATCATAATCTTCCTTATTAATATAATGACAATCATTTGTTGCATTTAAACGCAATCCCTCATCTTGTGCAACATTTGCTAAAAATGCATTATATCTAATTTGATCTTTTAATTTATTTGGTTGAATTTCTAAAAAATAATGATCTGGTCCTAAAATATTCTTATACTCTCTAATTGTATTTCTAGCAGCATCTAAATTATTACTAATAAAATGACGCCCTATTTCACCTCCTAAACAAGCACTTGATACTATAATTCCTTCTTTATATTGATATAACAATTTCTTATCAATTCTTGGATAATAATACTTCCCATATAAAAAACTTTTAGAACTTAAAATTTTTAAATTATGATAACCAATATTATTTTCTGCAAGTAAAATTAAATGAAAATTTTCTCTTATCTTACTTGTATATTCTGCTTTAGCCGTAATATACATTTCAGAACCTAAAATAGGCTTAATATTAAATGCTTTAGCTTGAATATAAAAATCTAATACACCAAACATATTACCATGATCTGTTATAGCTACTTGCTTCATTTTAAGTTCATTAATTTTATGCATTAAATCTTTAATGCGAATTGCACCATCAAGAAAAGAATATTGAGAATGTAAATGCAAATGTGCAAAATCATTATTTAACACTATAAACCCTAATTATAAATAAATTAATAATAATATTATTAAACTTATAATATATCATATATATTAAAATTATATTACAAATATGTTTCTTCACTTGAAATAAGATTGAAAACATTATATCATATTTTATTATAATTTTTCATTTATATATTAATTAATAAATTCATTGAAAAACACAATATAACATTAAGGAGATATTAATGAATAATAATCTTGAACAAATTATAACAAAACATAATATTCCTACATTACAATCAAAAATTCAAATTGAAGCACATAAATGTTTAAATTGTTTTGATGCTCCATGTTCATATGCATGTCCAACACAAATAAACATTCCAAAATTTATTAAACAAATATCAGATAAGAATATCAAAGGAGC
The DNA here is from genome assembly GCA_964385015.1 of uncultured Myxococcales bacterium. GTDB lineage: Bacteria > Myxococcota > UBA727 > UBA727 > JABDBI01 > CAYLLS01. The sequence continues at coordinate 467,883 of CAYLLS010000001.1, forward strand.
TGCTAAAACTATTTTACAAGATAATATTTTAGGTTATTCTTGTGGATGTGCTTGTCCATCAAATGTATTATGCGAACAAGCTTGTGTTTATCATAAAACTTATATGCAACCAGTACAAATAAAAACACTACAAAAATATGCAACATATGTAATTATGAACAAATATAACATAAAGAATATATTGCAATGTAATCAAAATAACAATTCTAAAAATATAGCATTAATAGGATCTGGTCCAGCTTCATTAAGCGCTGCTATCGAATTAAAATTACATGGATATAAAACGACAATATTTGAACAAAACAAATTAGCAGGAGGTCTATTAACTTATGGAATGGCTCCATATAAAATTACACAACAAGAAGCACAAAAAGAAATTCAATGGTTAAGTGAACTAGGTATAATAATAAAAACTAAAATTAAAATTATTAACAACATAAATACATATAAAAATAACAAATATATTAAATATATATCTATCAACACATTGATTAAAAACTATGATGCTATTTTTTTAGGATTAGGATTAGGAGAAGATTCAATGTTGTCATTACAAAAATATTCATTAAATGGTATATTTGGTGCTGTAAACTTAATTGCACAAATTAAATCTAATTCTATTAAAATTAATTTTGACAACATACAAATAGCTCATATTATTGGAGGAGGAAATACAGCTATCGATATAGCACATGAACTAAAATTATTAGGTGTAAAAAATGTTATTATTATATATAGAAAAAATAAACATAATATGCCTGCTTATAAATTTGAATTAAATCAAGCATTAATGCATGGTGTACATGTCGCAGATCATACTATATTAACAAATATCATACATAAAAATAATCAATTACTAGGAATTCAAGTAAAAAACACAAAATTTAACAAAACAGCTAATTTTAATTCTAATTTATTAGTTATGGCAATTGGACAAAACAAACAATTAGATTTATATAACAAGCAAAAAAAAATATATATAGATAATGATAATAAAATTATAGTTAATCCATTAACAGGACAAACTAATTATAAAAAAATTTTTGCAGCAGGAGATTGCGTAAATGGTGGAAAAGAAATGGTTTCAGCTATTTATGAAGCAAAAACAACGGCTAATCATATGATGTCTTATCTTCAATAATATAAATAATATAAGGAGTATTGTCTTGCCAAATTTAAATACAAATTTTTGTGGTATTAAAAGCCCAAATCCGTTTTGGTTAGCGTCAGCCCCTCCTACAAATACTGGATACCAAATCATGCGAGCATTTGAATATGGATGGGGTGGTGCTGTATGGAAAACATTAGGAAAACAAGTCAAAAATGTATCAAGTCGTCTTGGAGCACATTATTATAATCAACAATTAATAGGATTTAACAATATAGAACTCATTAGTGATAGATCACTAAATATTAATTTTAAAGAAATGAATGATGTAAAATATCGTTTCCCAAATAATGCGTTAATAGCATCATTAATGGTAGAAACAAAAGAAGAATGGAAAAACATTATCAAAATGGCAGAAGATGCTGGAGCAGATGGATTAGAATTAAATTTCGGTTGCCCACATGGCATGTGTGAAAAAGGCATGGGATCTGCAGTTGGACAAGAACCTAAAATATTAAAAGAATTAATATCATGGGTAATAGATTTTGCTAACATACCAGTCATAGTCAAATTAACACCTAATATTAGCAATATAAATATTCCTGGAGAAGCTGCAGTTCAAAGTGGCGCACATGGATTGTCATTAATTAATACTATTAAGAGCATAACAAGTGTAAATTTAAATTTAATGATTCCAAATCCAATTGTTAAAAACATATCTACAAATGGAGGTTATAGTGGTGCAGCAGTTAAGCCTATTGCACTATATATGATTGGTGAACTATCACGAAATCAAAATATAAAAGTACCATTATGCGGCATAGGTGGCATAACTAATTGGCAAGATGCAGCAGAATTTATTGCTTTAGGATCTACATGTGTACAAATTTGCAGTGCAGTAATGCAAAATGGATATCGAATTATTGAAGGATTAATAAATGGATTAAGTAATTTTTTATATACAAAAAACATGTCTTCTATTACAGAACTAATAGGATTAGCTGTACCAAACTTTAAAAACTGGAATAATTTAGATAAAAATTATAATACTGTAGCAAAAATTAATAAGACAACTTGCATAGAATGTCAATTATGTTATATCAGTTGTCGTGATGCAGGACATCAATGTATTGATCTTCCATTTACAAAAACAAATTTAAATGAAAACAATAGAATACCTATAGTGCAAGAATCTAAATGTGTTGGTTGTAATCTATGTAAATATGTATGTCCTATAGAAAATTGTATTACAATGCACGTAAAATAATCAAATTAATAAACTTTCATAATAATCCTTTATGCCATTTTAATATATTACATATTCTAGCATACTCAATTTCCCATTCTACTGTTCCTTCTTTAATATTTTTAATTCTTTTTCTTATAATATCATCCAATTCTTCAGATACTTTCATATACTTATCTAAAACATACTTAATATTTTTTTTAATCTCGTTGTCTGCACCAAAAACCTCATCAATATTATTGGAAACAAATAACATTTCTAATATTTGATTCAAAATATAATCTAATCCTGATATATCAATTTTAAATTCATACATATCAGAAATTATTTTCTTGACATAGGTATATTTATCAATACTAATTGATCTTTTTATAATTGTTTGCTGTGCCTCTTTAGATATTTTATCTTCTGTATTTTGATATTCAACAATAATTGCAGCAAGATCTAATTCGGCTTCTTCTATTTTTTTATTATCATCAATTTCAATTAAGCCTTTATTTAAAAGACTATTAATAATATCTTTAGCAATTTGAGGGATCACTTTGCGATAAATACGCATAACAATATTCCTTAATCATAAACTATTTAAATAATGTATTATCATTATACCATATATCAACTAAAAATTTTCTTTAAAATAACAAAAATATTATTGATAGAAATATATATATAAAATAATAATATATATCTCATATAAATCACTATATAATCTTATGTATAAATATATTTTTTTTAAAATTACAATTACACAACTCATATATCTAACACTATTGATATCAACATTATATATTACATCTAATGGATGCGTCAAACATACAATTAATTTAATTGATAAAAAAAAAATATATTATCCACAACACATATCGCAATATAAACACAATTTAATTATTATAACACATAAAGAAAATATTAATTTTACATCAAGTAATATACTATATTTAAACATCAAACAAATACATAAACAATTACAACAATTTAATATTAAAAATATCCCATTAACTAATAGGTCAATAAAACAACATCACATTATACAATACGTAAAAAAAATCACTTCATTATCTAATAATATTATATTTATTAAAAATACTAATCAATTTATTATATCAACAGCACAAAATAATAAACTTAATATATGCAATATAAATTACAATAACTTAAACAACAAATTAATATATAACATAAATTCACTAATCACACCTAACCATTTAACCACATTCAAATATAAACACAAAAATTTTGCTATACTTGCATCTAAAAATTCATCTATAATACAAATTATCAATATAAATAAAAATCAACAATATATTTCTAATAAAAATATAATTTCATATTTTAATTTAAATTTAATATTAAAACATATCATACAACATAAACAATATTATAGCATTCAAGATATTAAAATTACATATACAAAAAACAAACCAACAATTTTCGTTTTATTAAACATATATTCATCAATCAAGTCTACAAAAATCATTAACAAAAAAGCCATAATAATTTGGTTCAAAATTAATAAACATATAATTTATAATAAAATTTTCAATACACATATCAATGTTTTTAATTTTACTAACTTACATTTAGGCACATACATTAAAACTTGTTATTCAGAAAACAATAAAAACATGTATATTGTATTACATAATCCAAATTATATAATTAATTTAATATATATAAATAAATTATCCAAATATGTCATATTAAAAAAAAACAAATTACCATATAAACCCAACAACATTATAATCACAAATAAAAATATATTTATTACATCATTTTATAATTCTATGATTATCAAATATAAAAAATGTAATTTTACAAAATTAAAACATATACAATTATTTGGATATGGAGCTTTTTCAATATATATATATAAAAATATTTACGTTACTTATTATACAAGTAGAAATATTGGTATTTTTAATATTAATTTAAACCCAATAGGATATATATCTTTAAATTCCATTTATAATAATAATTATATTAATAAACAATCATATCAAAAAATATATATAAATAACAATAATATAATATATACAACATCAAATTATAAAAAAAATATATATCAGAAAAAACACAATTCATCTATTAAACGAAAACAAAATTCATATAAAACTATAATAAACAATTTATATAGAAAACATTAATCCAATATACTCAACAATATAAAAAATATAAATATATATTAATAAATATATTTTTTAATATGTTCAATGTAATGTTGACAATTATGCTCAATATCAATACGTTCTTGTATGGTAGTTAATCTTTTAATCTTCCCTGGAACACCTAAAACTAACGAATTATTAGGTATACATATTTCAGATGAAATTAAACATCCAGCACCTACAATACTACCCATTCCAATAATTGCATTATCTAGTATAATAGATCCCATTCCAATAAGACACGAATCTCCGATTTGACATCCATGCAAAATAACACCATGTCCAACTACTACACGATTGCCTATAATAGTTTTGCTTACATTAGTTGTAGCATGACATACACAATTATCTTGAATAGATGTACCTTCTCCAACTTCAATTAATCCCATATCACCACGCAGAACAGCTCCAGGCCAAATATTTGCATGTTTTTTAACAATTACTTGACCAACAATAATAGCACGTGAATGTACAAATGCCTGTGAGTCTATATTAATATTATTATTCATTTCACTTTTTAACATTATAATATAATTCCTATAAAAAACACACAACAACCATATTATGTTTTATATATGTTTGATATATTTAACAAAAATATTTACATACACAATTAATATAGATATAGTGATATAATAATTTTATTATATATTATAATATTTAAAATTACTATTCAAATAATTAATGAAAATAATATTAATAACAGGCACTACAGGCAAAATAGGAAAATATTTAACCATAGCTTTTGCTAAAATTGGTTATCATATAATAGCTCATACACATTCATGTCAAATACATTATTTAAATAATATAAATTTCAAACATAAACATCAATATAAAATATTCATATCAAATTTAACTCTTAAACATGAAAGAAATATGTTTATTGATACAATAAAAAAACAATATAATCATATAGATATTATAATTAATAATGCAGGCATTTTTTATACGAATAAATTTAATAAAATTTCCAATATAGAATATGATAAAATTATAACATTAAATATGAAAACACCATTTTATATAATACAAGGATTACTACCACTATTAATACATGGGAATAACCCTTGCATTATCAACATTATAGATACAACAATAGATTATCCTTTTTCTAAACATAGTCACTATTTTGCTAGCAAAGGAGGTTTATTAACTTTAACAAAAGCTCTAGCTAATGAATTATCTCCATATATTAGAGTAAACGCTATTGCACCAGGCATATTTCATTTTCCAATAACATATAACAAACAACAGCAAAATAATTTAATTAATAAAATTCCACTTAAAAAAATAGGAAATTTTCATAACATTATTCAAGCATCAATTTTTTTAAGTTCTTTTGCTTTATATACCACTGGACACATTTTGTACATTGATGGTGGTAGAAATAATAACATATAATATGATAACCAAACCCATAATATGCATAAATGTAAACTATCAACATATATGTTAAATACTATCAATTATATATAAAATTATAACATTAATGATAAAACAATCTTTATTTATATATTGTTATATTATAATTTTTTATATATAAGTATATATATCATAAATATAAAATTTAATAATAATTATATAATAATTATTACAAATACAACCAATTATACTATAAAATGAGGCATATATGTCTAATATAACATTAAATATAGAACATAATAAATCTATAGAAAAAGCTAAAATACAAATTCAAGAATATCTTAATGCAGCTGATAACATTATTGGCATCAAATCTGAATGGGATAACAATATATGTCATATTTCAGGTATAGTAGATGGAACTATACAAATTCTATCAAACAGTATTCAAATTAATATTAAAATAGGATTATTACCTAAAATTTTTAAAAATCAAATTACTAAAAAACTACAACATGGCATTCAAAAAGCTCTTAATAAATAAATTATTTTAATTTTTTTAAAACATCAAAATAACTTGAAATGATAACACTTAAAAAAATTAATATTACACCTAACCAAAAATTATACTTTCTAGAAAACTCATCAAAAGCTATATAAGCAACTATAGCACTAAAAATTAATTTTGAAAAACCAAATGGTGTTAAAAAACTAACTGAAGCCAAAGTAAATGCTTTAGCAAAAGATAAATATGCTATTGTAGATAATAAGCTAATAATACTAATAATTAATAATAATTTCACACTAGGCATATGCCAATTAAACATGGCAGGAATAAGTGATATTGGAGCCATAAAAATTAACAAATATAAAGTTAGTAATTTAGGACTTTCTCCTCTAGCACATAAAACTCTATCACAAATTTTAGTTCCAGAAAATGATACAGCAGATAAAATAGGCAAAAAAATAAAGATGTTAAAAGAAAATAATTGATTAAAACTATCTTGCTTTAAAAACATAGCATAAGGCTTTATAATTAAAAATGCTCCTATAATACTAAACATAATAGATATAAAACGAAAATGATTAATGCTTTCTTTTAAAAACAATTTAGCTGCCAATAAACTTAATATTGGGCCAGTAAAAGACAATGCTAAAGCTTGAGTAATAGGCATAAACTTTAAAGAAGCATACCATAATAACATTCCAGAAACAGCTAATAAAATTCTTGTAATATGTAATATTGGCCATTTAGTAATCCATATATATATACCTTGTTTCAAAATCAATGGAAATAACAACATTGCTCCTATAATATTTTCCCAAAACACAATCTGATAAAATGATAAAATATTTTTATTTATACACATATCATCAGTTGTAATATAACGAATGATACTATTAACAATAGCAAAACAAGCACATCCAAACATTTTATAGAAAATGCCACGCAAATGAATAGACATTTTTTACACTCTTAATCCTATTTATATTTAAATTAATATACAATAAACATAACATTGACACAATATCTGTAAATGTTATATTTTATCGCTAACATTAAGGAGAATTATGTTAATCTTTTTGTCACAGATTATAACAATAATTGATCATATATTATGGACATATTTTGGGATTATCTCTATATTAATAATAGGAATATATTTTACTATAAAATTTCAATTTGGACAAATTACAAAATTCAATGTAATTTGTAACATATTTATCACATATTGCAAAAAATTAAATACAAATTATATACATCATACACATCCTATTAAAACATTTTTTACATCTATTGGTGGATGTATAGGCATAGGAAATATAGTTGCTGTTTGTACTGCTATCAAAATTGGTGGTCCTGGTGCTTTGTTTTGGATTTGGATAGCTGCTTTTTTAGGCATGATATTTAAATATTCAGAAGTATATCTTGGAATATTATATAGAAAACAAAACATAGATGGTTCATTTGAAGGTGGACCTATGTTTTTTTTACAACACGTATTTAAAACATCTCTTATGCCAATTATAGTTGCATTATTATTAACTATATATAGTACTGAAATTTATATATTTAATACACTCACTGAAATAATAACAACTGCATTTAAAATACCTAAATATATAACAATTTTTATTATTATTACATCTATTGTATTTGTAGGAAAAGATGGAATCAATAGAGTTGGCAATATATGTTCACTTATTATTCCATTTTTCTTAATTATATTTATAACCATGTGTTTAATCATATTATTCAAAAACATGCATCACATACCACAAATTCTTAACAATATATTTTTATCAGCATTTCTTGGGCATGCACCAATTGGTGGATTTGCTGGAAGTTCTATTTTATTAGCATCATCACAAGGAATTGCTCGTGGATGCTATACTGGAGATATTGGTATAGGATTTGCTTCTATTATTCATGCACAAACATCAACTGAAAATCCAAATAAACAAGCATTACTATCTATTTTTGGAGTATTTTTAGATACTTTCGTTGTATGTACAATGAGCATTTTAGTCATACTTATTACAAATATATGGAATTTAAACATTCCAAGTTTTTATATGGTTCAAATAGCACTATCTACACAAATTAATCATATTAAATTTTTTATGCCAATATTTATTATACTATTAGGATATTCATCAATGATTTCATTTTACTGTGTTGGACAAAAATGCATTAAATTTATATTTCCAACATATGGTATATCAATTCATTTGTTATATACAATTACAAGTTTTTTAATTTTTTCTATTATTAAACCACAACTTTCATTACATATAATGTCAATTGCAGGTGTATTATTATTAATTATAAATTCTATTGGGATTATACATTTAAGAAAAAAAATAAAATTTATATAAATTAATCATAAATGTAATATTTTTATTATATTTGCCAACTATCAACGCCTTTTAATAAATTATTAATATCACCACGTCCATTCTTATTAATTATATATTGATTTTGTTTTCTTACCTCATCATCATATACTGATCTTAATTGTCTTTTAAATATTCCAAATGGGGTAGGAAACATTGGATATTTCAAATCAACTAACATTTTAGCAATAATATCATTATCACTTGTTTCATCATATAACAATACATTATCTTTACTATCTCTATCCTTAGTTAAGTCTACAATCTTAAGCTTTAAAGTACTATTATCAACACCTATTCCTTTAGTGCCATTATCAAATAATAAAAGTTTATTATGCTCTAATATTAATTGATTCTTATGTTTATTTTTCCTATCTACAATATTAGAAAATACACCATCATTAAAAACTACACAATTTTGATAAATCTCAATAAAAGAAGTGCCTTTATGCATATGTGCTTGTTTAAAAATCTTAATTAATAATTTAACATCAGTATCTAAAGATCTTGCTACAAATGAAGCATTCATGCCTAATGCAAAAGCCAAAGGATTAACAGATTCCTCTACAGAACCAAATGGAGTAGATTTAGCAATACATCCGAAATCAGATGTAGGCGAATATTGTCCTTTAGTTAATCCATAAATTTTATTATTAAACAATATAACATTAACATTAACATTTCTTCTTAATAAATGCATCAGATGATTCCCACCAATAGATAAGCCATCGCCATCTCCAGTAATAATCCATATAGATAAATCAGGCCTTGTTAACTTTAAACCAGTAGCTATAGTTGGAGCACGACCATGTATAGAATGTATGCCATACGTATTCATATAATAAGTAAATCTAGAAGAACATCCAATACCAGAAATAAATACTATATTTTCTTTAAGAACATTCATTTCTGATAATGCACGTTGCATAGATGCTAAAATAGCATAGTCACCACATCCAGAACACCAACGCACTTCAGCATTAGATTGAAAATCTTTATGACTATACTTTTTTTTCAAAATATTCATTATTTTTAAACCTCACATAAATTATTTTACATCTGATAAATATGTTTTAATAGCACCCTTTATATCTGATGCTAAAAATGCCTTGCCTAACATACTATTAAATTGTTCCATAGGAAGCTTATATGTAGCTTGTAATATTTTATATAATTGTCCTAAATTAAATTCGCATACTAAAATTAAAGTAAAATTATTTAATATTTTATCTAATTTGTCAGATAATGGATTAATCCATCTTAAGTTTAAATGAGCAATAGACCATCCATGTTCATACAATGTTTTTGTTATTTGTCTTAATGAACCGAAAGAACTACCCCATCCTAACAATAAAATTTTACCACTATTTTTACCCCAAAAATCAAATGCAAGATCAATAATGCTTTTTTTGATGTTTAAGATTTTCTTAAATCTTAATTTGACCATATTTGCATGATTAATTGGATCTTGACTAACCGCACCAGTAAATTGATCTTTTTCTAAACCACCTACCCTATAAGCACAATTCTTTATTCCTGGGATAGCCCATGTACGTGCTAATGTCTCCTTATTTCTAAAAAATGCATTTATATTTTTATCATTAAATTGAACGTTCATACTACATAACGAATCAAAATTTATAATTTTCCATAATTCAGCACTATTCGCAATAAAAGAATCAGATAATAAAATTACTGGAGTCATATATTTAATTGCTATATAACAAGCTTCAAATGCAGCCATAAAGCAATCATTTGGACTTTTAGGAGCCAATACAGGCAAACTAGATTCACCATTTCTACCATACATAGCCATTAATAAATCACTTTGTTCTGATTTTGTAGGCATTCCTGTAGAAGGCCCAGCTCTTTGAACATTAATAACAACCACAGGTAATTCTAACATTAAAGATAAACCTAAAGCTTCTGTTTTTAATGCAAATCCAGGACCAGATGTACTTGTTACAGCAATGGATCCTCCATATGCAGCACCAATAGCACTACCAATCGCTGATATTTCATCCTCTGCTTGAAAAGTTGTGACATTATAATCTTTTAATGAAGACATCATGTGCAAAATATCTGAAGCAGGAGTGATGGGATATGATCCTAAAAATAATGGTAAATTAGCTTTATATGCAGCTGAAACCAATCCAAGAACAATTGCATTGTTACCAGTAATACTACGATATTCACCTTTATCCAAATTAGCTTTTTTAATGAAACATTTATAGCCTATTTGTTCAGTAATATCTCCATAATTATAACCTGACTTCAATGCTAAAATATTAGACGAAACCATAATAGAATTATGCTTGAACTTTCTTTTAATGGACTTTATTGGTTCATCTAATGAATGAGAAAACATAAAATACATTAACCCTAATGCCCAAAAATTCTTAGATCTATTAATATCTTTATTACTTAATTCTTTTATTCCTTTTAAAGCTTCATGTATTAATTTATTAATATCTACACTAATAACATTAAATGATGATAAAGAACCATCATATAATGGATTATCCTTATATTTAGCTTTAAAAAGATTATTTTTAGTAAAAGTAGATTTATTAATGATTAATATTCCACCATATTTTACATCACTAATATTCATTTTTAAAGCAGCAGGATTCATAGCAACTAATACATCAGGTTGTTCTCCTGGTGTTAAAATATTATTAGCCCCAAATTGAATTTGAAAACCAGAAACACCATAAGTAGTACCAGCTGGCGCTCTAATTTCAGCAGGATAATCTGGCAAAGTAGAAATCATATTACCAGAAATAGCTACAGATTTACTAAACTCTGATCCAACCAATTGCATGCCATCTCCAGAATCTCCAGCAAATCTAACTATAATATTCATTAAATTTTTACATTTAAAATTATTTTCAACTTCCATAATTTTTACATCTACCCCCATCAACAAGATTAATTCTATATTATAATAAATTAATATAATATTCCATCATTTCATCTGAATACCAATTTCTAAATCCATAAAATTTTGTAATTACACCATATGGAGATAATAAAAATGTTATGGGTTTTTTATTTAAATATTTATTAATGTCAAAATTATATTTATGATAATGTATAAAATTGATAAATAATAAATATTTATCTAAAAAAACATCTATTAATTGATATTTATCATCAACCTTTATAGACAATATAATAAGGTCATTAAAAAATACATTAGCAAAATCATTTAATAAAATTAATTCTTCTAAACATATATTGCACGATGGAATAGACAAATATATTAAACACCATGGTTTGCTGTCATTAGAATTATTATTCTTAGCTTGACATATATGAACTAATAAACGAGATAATTGTACATCATTGTTATTCAATACAATTGGTTTAACAAAATTATTTATCATAATGGTTTTTAATAAAAAACGTTTATTAAATTCAAACCACAAAAATCCACTTAATAAACATATAGAAAAAATTATAAATAATGTTTTTAACACAAAAAAAGATTTATATTGTAACTTCAATTAATAATCCTAAAATCATATAAAATAATTTTTAACAATATAACATATATTTACAAGTAACCAATATTATTATGCATAATAATTATAAAAATATAATATCACTAAAGGAATATTCAATTACTATGAAAACAAACAATCAAGAAGCAATTAAAATATCAAATGACCAATTTCCTATACATATAGATAATACAGCTATTAATATGGCAAAACAAATTTTAAATGATTTAGATGATGATAACAATATATTAAGAATTAGTATCAAAGGTGGCGGTTGTTCTGGACTAAAATATTCTCTTAATTTTATCCAACAAACAGATGAATGCGATTTAATTACTAATATTCAAGGATTAAATGTAGTAATAGATATATTTAGCATTAATTATTTAAAAAATGCTAATATAACATACATCGAAACTTTAAATGGCAACGGATTTAAATTTAATAATCCTAATGCACAAACAACATGTGCTTGTGGTTCAAGCTTTAAATAATATTTATATCAAATTAAATTATTTTTTATCTCTTAGAATATTGATACTTTTTACGAGCTCCAGGTTGCCCATATTTTTTTCTTTCTACACGTCTAGCATCTCTAGTTAAAAATCCATGTTCTTTTAATATGGCTCTAAATGATCCATCATTAATTAAAGCTAATGCCTTAGATATTCCATGTTTAATTGCTTCTGCTTGTCCTGAAAGGCCACCACCTTTGACATTAGCAATAATACCATAATTCTCTTTAAACAAATCTAAAGGTTTTTGAACAATCATCTGTAAAGATTTATTAACAAAATAATGTTCTAAATTAGAACCATTAATCATAATAACTTCTTTTTCTAATATTACCCATACTCTAGCAACAGATGCTTTCCTCTTGCCTGTAGCATAAAACTTCATAGCAGACATACATAATATCCATATTTAAAATATTAAAAATCTAAAACTATTGGCATTTGAGCTAAATGTGGATGACTGTTTCCATCATATATTTTTAATTTTTTTAACATAGCCCTGCCTAACGAATTCTTTGGCAACATCCCTCTAACAGCATGCATTAAAATACGCTGTGGATGAAGCTGACGTTGTTCTTTAACTGATATACGTTTTATACCTCCAACATAACCAGTATGATAAAAATATTGCTTATTAATTTCTTTATTACCAGTAAATCTTATTCTTTTAGCATTAATTACTATAATAAAATCTCCCATATCTATATGTGGAGCAAAATTAACTTTATGTTTCCCTCTTAATATAGTAGCAATTTTAGTGGCTACTCGTCCTACTATCAAATTATTAACATCCAATAAAAACCAACACCTTTTTATTGACTTATGACTAACACTAGTGATATTCATTATTTTCTCTATCTTTATAAATTAATATAATAAGATTACTATATATATTATATATACACATTGACAAATCATAATCAATATTAAAAACAATAATTTTGATAATCTATTTAATAATAAACTAACTACTTGAAAATTATTTACTAATAATACAATAAGATTATTTCATAGAATATACACGCTTAATATAAATTTGTTGTAATATAGTTAAAATATTATTTATTAAAATATAAAGAGATAAACCACAAGGCATTCTTAACATTATAAAAGTTAAAAACACAGGCATACCCCACATAACATATTTCATTTGTTGATTATCTTGTAATGTAGGTTGTAATATAGCTTGAATTAACATACTAATACCCATAATAATAGGCAATATATAATATGGATCAGGAGCTGTCAAATTAGTTAACCACCATATAAATGGTTGCTGATATAATTCAACTGAATTCCATAACATTTGATAAAGTGCAAACCAAATAGGCATTTGTAAAACCATAGGCAAGCATCCTGCTAATGGACTAATACCTTTTTCTTTATATAATTCCATTTGTTTTTGTCCTAACAACAAACGATCATGTCTATATTTTTGTTGCAATTCTTTTAAATATGGTTGAAATTCCTTCATTTTTTGCATAGAAACAAATGATTTTTGAGTTAATGGAAAAGTAATTAATTTAATAAAAATAGTTAAAATAATAATAGCTATTCCAAAATTACCAACTATATTAAAAATTTTTACTAACAACCACAACAAGGGCCTGCTAATCACACCAAACCATCCAAAATTAATGTTTTCATCAAGATTATAACCAATGTCCTGTAATATGCTTAATTGTTTAGGACCAAAATAAACTAAATAACTAAAAACATGACTCTTACCTGAATTCAATTGTAATAATTTATTTTTTAAAATTAACAAAACAATATTTTTATCTTTATTAATCATATTACTAATTTTTTTTACTTCACAAACATTAATAAACGTATCTTTAGAAACATCAGGCATCATAGAAATCAAAAAATATTGTTTATCAAAACCTACATATTGAACATTCCCTTGAAACAATTTATTTTCTAAATTTTTAAATAATATTTTTTCCTTTTTATTATTAATATTTAAGACTATACCATCATTATTACCAACATCTGATGAAAAAACACTATTTTTATTATTTAAATCATATTCCATTGGCATATAAATATTCATATCAATTAATTTATTATTTAAAGACTTATTGGTAATAATAATTTTATGTTTTAATAAATAATTTTCATTGTCCATATTATAAAAACGACGAACAACAATATTTTCAGTCGTAATATGTTCAAAAACAATATTATTATTATCTAATTTAACTATTTTATAATTAGCATTGGCATTTAATGTAAAATTATTATTATTAGACGAAATTGACAATAAACTTAATTTAGATATATTATATTTAACTAAATGAATATCATTTTCATAACCTAAAATATTTATAGCATTAATACAACCACCTATATGAAATAATGATATTTTATAACCTCCATTAATGACTCTACCAACTTTATTTTTCAAGTTATTACTAAAATCAACATAAATTGATTTAACATTTTTAATATTATTTAATTCCTTATAATTTAAAAAATAATCATTATTCGAACCTATATCATTATTAATATTTACATTATTACTATGATTAGTTATATTAACATTTTTATCATTATTTACATTAACATTATTATTGCCAAAAAAATAACCATATAAAGCAGCAAAACTAAACATCAATATTCCTGCAATTAATAATCTTTTAACATCAGGACCCTGAGAATTAAATCTGAAAACATTTTGATTCATATATTCCTCAAATAATCAATTTTCCACATTATTACATACAAGCATTATATCTTTTAAAATATACAACTTAAACATTTGCATTAATACTATTAAAAGAAATAGTATCAATAAATTCTTTTCTTGGATATACATCATCACCCATAAGATCAGAGAATATTTGATCAGCTTTGACAGCATCCTTGATTGTCACTTTAAATAAACAACGATTTTCTGGATTCATGGTAGTATTCCATAATTGATCTGGATTCATTTCACCTAATCCTTTATAACGTTGAATGATATATCCATCTTTTCTGAAAGAATTTAAAATATTTAATAATTTATTAATATTATCTACATAAAAAACTTTATTATTCAATATCATTTTAAATTTATCTTTAATTAAAAATAAAAATTTATAAGCTAAATTTCTTAACTTTTTAAATTTAACATTATGAATCAAATTTTTATTTAAAGTCATATCATATACTATTCCATTATAAGTTATATTTATAACAAAAGACATAACTTCATTAACATAATGTTTTTTTACTTTCACAGATAATACATCATATTTATGATGTTCATAAAATTTTAACAACATAAATTGTAATTTTTCACCATCAAAACAATCAAAATTTTCAATATTCAAATTAGTTCCTAAAATAATGCTGCGCATAATGATAATATCATGTTTATTAAATACTATTGATATTAATCTATCAAAAGCATAAAGTGACAATAAAGCTTCTTGCAAAATATTAAATTTAATTAATTTATCTTTCATATAAATTTTAATAATATTTAACATATTATTTATAAAATAATTATCTAATTCTATATCATCTTTCACATAGACACCATATTTACCTTTTTGTATTTTATATAATGGTGGTTGTGCTATATACAAAAATCCTTTTTCAATAATCTCTTTCATTTGTCTATAAAAAAAAGTTAATAATAACATTCTAATATGACTACCATCTATATCTGCATCAGTCATTAAAATAATTTTATGATAACGTAGTTTATTAATATTAAAATCATCTATACCTATTCCTGAACCTAAAGTTGCAACTAAAGTATTTATTTCTTGATTAGATATAATTTGATCAAATCTAGCTTTTTCTACATTTAAAATTTTGCCTTTTAATGGCAGAATAGCTTGAAAACTTCGATCTCTACCATTTTTTGCAGAACCTCCAGCAGAATCTCCTTCTACAATAAATAATTCATTTAAATTAGGATTTTTTTCTTGACAATCAGCTAATTTTCCAGGCAATTCAAGCATATCATACACACCACTAATTCTAGAAATTTCTCTTGCCTTTCTTGCTGCCATTCTAGCTTTATATGAATTAATAATTTTTTGACAAATTAATTTGCTTTCATTAGGATGTTCTTCTAACCAAAAAATTAAAGCATCTGATAACACATGTTCTACTACACTCCTAATTTCAGAAGATACTAATTTATCTTTAGTCTGTGAACTAAATTTTGGATCTTCCATTTTAACTGAAATAATACCTGTTAATCCTTCTCTAATATCTTCTCCAGATAAAATATATTTACTTGTATTTTTCACAACAGTATTATTAATATAATTATTCAAAGTCCTTGTTAAACTAGATCTAAATCCAATTAAATGTGTTCCACCATCATTATTTTTAATATTATTTGTAAAACAAACAATATTCTCTCTATACGTATTATTCCATTGCATTGCAATTTCTACTACACATTTAGTATTCTTTTTATCTATATCTTGTTCATCAACAATATATATTAACTCTGTGTGCAATAAAGTTTTATTGCCATTCAAATACTTCAAAAAATCTATTATACCATCTTTAAAATAAAATTTATGTATATCTATTAAATTTTCATACTTAATGCTAATCAAAATTCCACGATTCAAAAAAGCTTGCTCTCTTATATGCATAGCTAAAACATCAAATTTAAATTGAACATTAGAAAAAATATCTTTATTAGGTTTAAATTTAATATAAGTGCCAGATTGATTAGTAGATCCTATTAATTTAAGCTTAGAAACAACATTCCCATTAGAAAAACATTGTCTATAATGTTTGCCATCACGTTTGATTTCTAAAATTAAATCTACACTTAAAGCATTGACCACACTAATACCAACCCCATGTAATCCACCTGAAATTTTATAAGCATTATTATCAAATTTACCACCTGCATGCAATGTACACATAATAACTTCACAAGCATGTTTACCACTATTATGCATATCAACAGGCATACCCCTACCGTTATCTAATACACTAATATAACCATTATTATATAATGTAATTGATATTTCATTACAATATCCAGCTAAAGCCTCATCAATGGAATTATCTATAACCTCAAAAACCATCTGATGCAAACCAGAACCATCATCCGTATCTCCTATATACATTCCTGGTCTTTTTTTTACAGCATCAAGTCCTTCTAATACTCTAATAGATGAAGCATTATATGTTTTTTTTACATTTCTAACATTAATTTTATTTGACATTATTACTAACACTTAATTTGATATTATATAATTTTTATATCAAATAATTTGATATAAAAATTAATAATAATAAAATACAATTAACAAAAAATTGCAATATAAATATATTATTTATATTTATAATAAAAATATTTTATTATTAATAGCCATGTGATATAATTTGTATGGTGATGCAAATCGTTTTCCACACGATAATTGTAAATTTTGTAATTTACTTATAAAATTATTAATACCTATATAATTCATAAAAGCTAATGGACCTCCTACATACATTGGGAAGCCTAATCCAAACACTAATCCAAGTTCAGCATCATATTCATTATTCAAAATATTATCATCAATACTATTCACTACTTCAACACACTGGCGGGCCATAATACGTTCTTTAATATAATCTATAGATATATTTCGTTTAATATTTACTACATCATATAAACCATTCCAAACAGTTCTTTTCCCAGTATAATCATAAAACCCATGATTCATAAATTTACCTAATCTATTATATTTATTAATCATTATATCTAATAATAACAAAGCTTTTTCATACCCTTGCTGTAAAGTGAAACTATTCTTTATAATAGAATTAAACATAAGTGTTAATGTAACAGCATCTAATACAAGCAAAGGACCAACAGCCATGCCTGCTTCAACAGCAGATCTATCAATAATGCTAGGATCTACACCTTCAGCAACTAACTGCACACCTTCTAATACATAAGCACAAAACACTCTAGTAGTAAAAAATGCATATTTATCATTAACAATGATTGGTATCTTATTAATACATTTAATAAAATTCAATATTCTATTAAGAGTAACATAAGATGTTTTATTACCAATAATAATCTCAACTAATTGCATTTTATCTGCTGGAGAAAAAAAATGAGTCCCAATAAAATTATTTATATATCTAAATGATCGAGACAACATATTAATTGATAAAGCAGAAGTATTAGTGGCTAATATAGCATTTTTTTTTATAAATTTTTCCAATTTTTTAAATATATATTTTTTTAAACTTAATTTTTCAAAAACAGCTTCTATAATTAAATCACATTTAATAAAATCATGAAAATCATTAGCTATTATAAGATTGTTAAATAATTTATTACTTAAAGAACTCTTATAAAACATTTTTTTAGTATATAATAATTCACGATTTACATCATATAAAACAACATTATAACCAGATTTTAAACAAACGAAAGCTAATGATGACCCCATCATACCTGCACCAATAATTCCAACAATTCTAATTTTATTATCCGTATTAACATTAACATGTAATTTGTGTTTTGCTTTTTGAATATATCTCCAACCAGTATTTATCATAACTTTAGATTGATTTAACATTAATGATTGTATAAAGTACTTAGTTTCCATCAACATAGCATCTTTTAAATTTATATTAACACCTTTACATAAACATAAAATAATTAATCTAGACGTAATATCAATATTGCTTTTTAATCTAATTTTCTTTATATATTCTGCAATAGCACATTTAACATCGCACTTGTTAAACGTTATTTTATCATAAAATATATCTTTATTTATTCGTTTATCAATAAAATTCCTAATATATTTAATAGACACATCTATTAAATCTTCTTTATTATCAATTACATTATCAATTAATCCATTTTTAAAAGCTTCTGTAACAATAAATATTTTAGCCTTCAAAATATAATCTAAAGCCTTTTTAATTCCAATTAATCTCAATAATTTTTGAACACCACCAAATCCAGGTATAAATCCATATTTCATTTCTGATAAACCAAAATATATATCATTACTATTAACAGATATTCTATAATGAAATCCGGCAAAAAACGAATAACCAGCACCATATGCAGAAGCACTTAATGCAGCAACAAGAATTTTACTAGAATTTTCTAATGCATACATACTTTCATTAAATTTATATATTAATTCTATATTACTGTTATCAAGTTTAGAAATAAAATCAATATCTTCACCAACAGAAAAATATTTGCATTTAGAAGTAAAAATAACTCCAATAATCTTAATATCATGAATAAGATAATCTACCAATTCACAAAAATCTGTAATAAAATGCTTATTAATTTTATTAATACTAAACATCATATTTATATTAACAATTGCAATATCAGACTCTATTACAATCAAACTAAAAACTTTATTTTTTGTTATTTTACACATTACATATTCCACATTAAAAATATCAAAATTTTTATTATAAAAAAACTCAACATATATGATAATACATTATTAAATACTAATAAATTACTTTAATTATTTGATAATTATTCTATATATATAAATATATAACATAATATCATAACAACACAAAATATATGAAAAATCTTTTTTCAACAAATAAACCATTAAACAAATTAATAAACAATATTCTACAAAATTATGGACATCCAATAGCTGTAGGTGGATGTGTTAGAGATAGTATATTACATATTCCATGTCATGATATAGATATTGAAATTTATAATCTACATCCTACTAAATTAATTTCAATATTAAATAATATTGGTTCTATTAATTTAATTGGAAAACAATTTAGCATTTTCAAAACTACCATTCACACTAATAATGATCAACAAACTTTTGATATAAGTCTACCTAGAATAGATAATAAAACAAGTGCTGGACATAAAGGATTTTTAAGCATATACAAATCTACATTAACATTTCGTGAAGCTTCTATTAGAAGAGATTTTACAATTAATTCAATAGGATACGATTTAAAATTTAAAAGATTCATTGATCCCTATAATGGCATAAAAAATATTAAATATAACATATTAAAACATACTTCAATTTCATTCAAAGAAGATCCACTAAGAATATTACGTGCATGTCAATTTGCTGCTCGTTTTCAATTCAAAATACATCATAAAACATTACAAATATGCAAGTTAATAAAAAAAGAATTATTTACAATATCTACTGAACGCATTTTTGAAGAATTTAAAAAAATAATTTTATCTCCCAATCCATCTATTGGATTATCATTATTAAAAGAAACAAATGCTATAATATTATTTCCAGAACTAAAATTACTAATAACAAACTATTCAAATAAATACTTATGGAATCATCTATTATCAACAACAAATCATATTACACATGTAATTTATAAATATAATATACCACATAAAGAAGCATTAACATTATTATTAGGAGCAATATGTCATTTTTTATACAAACAACAAATACCATGCACAAAAAACAACATAATCAACAAAATACACGATAATACAATATATCTAAATACAACTACGTCATTTCTAAAACGCATAGGAGCTCCATATAAAATTATTCATGATATCATTATGCTTACACAATATTACAGATTACCACATGACATATATCATTCATATACACAAATATCTAATAAAACATTACATTATTTATGCATGAAAATTCCAATTAAAAGGTTATATTATATATCAAAAATCAACATGGTAGCACATAAAGTTCAACAAAATACAAATAACCATATATTATCTTCATGGTTCTTAATAAAAGTAATCAAACAATTAATCAATAAAAATCTATTATTCCCAATTATCATTGGGAAACATCTTATAATTATAAATATGAAACCAGGAAAACAAATGGGATCATTATTAAAACAATTATTTACATCTCAATTATATGGCAACTTCTATCATCTTATAGATAGTTTAATTTGGCTACAAAAAGAATTATTGAAAAATTAAAAAACTAAGTATATAAAAATATTATCACATATAATATATATTTTATAAATATATATATTATTATATAATTAAGGAGTGATGGCCGAGTGGTTTAAGGCACACGCCTGCTAAGCGTGCATAGATTATTTATCTATCCCGGGTTCAAATCCCGGTCACTCCGTATTATATTCAACAATATAAGGTCTCTATACAAACATAATGAATAATCAATATAATATAAAATCATATAATGTTAAAAACATAGAAAAAAAATGGCATAATCTGTGGGAACAATCACATATTTTTACACCAAAAAATGTAAATACACATAGTCCTTCATATACAATAATGATGCCGCCACCAAATATTACCGGGATATTACATAATGGACATGCTCTTGGCATAACCTTGGAAGACATATTATCTAGATACTATAGAATGAATAATTATAACACATTATGGTTGCCTGGTATAGATCATGCTGGAATTGCTACGCAAACTATGATAGAAAAAACACTAATAAAACAAACACAAACACACATATATAAATTAAACAAAAAACAAATTCTTAAAGAAATTTGGAAATGGAAAAAAAACAAAGAACATAATATAATAAAACAATTAAAAAAATTAGGAGCTTCATCTGATTGGTCAAGATGGACTTTTACATTTAACAAACATTACTCTAAAGCAGTTAAAACAGCATTTGTTAAAATGTGGAATGATAATTTAATATATAGAAAAGAAAGAATAATTAACTGGGATCCAATTGCTAACACAGCATTAAGCAATGAAGAAATAGAATATACAATACAAAATGATACATTATTTTTCTTTAATTATAAAATTAATAATATTACAAATCAAACCATAACTGTAGCAACAACAAGATTAGAAACAATGCTTGGAGATGTAGCCATTGCTGTAAATCCAAAAGATATAAGATATAAAACATTAATAGGTCAAACAGTAAAACATCCATTTTTCCCTAATAGAATTATACCAATCATAAGTGATAACTACGTAGATATGAAATTTGGCACTGGAGCTGTGAAAATTACACCAGCTCATGATCAAAATGATTTTTTAATAGGTAAAAAAAATAATCTAAAAATCATTAATTTATTTAATACAGATTTAACATTAAATAAAAATTGTGGAATATATGCAGGACTAAATCCATTAGAAGCTCAAAAACAAATAAAACATGACTTAATAAAATTAAAATTATTTAAAAATTCCATAAATATCAAACATTCTGTAGCAATTTCACAAAGAACACATGCTAGAATAGAACCAATGATTTTAAAACAATATTTTATTAAAATGCAAACATTAGCTAACAATGCAATATATAATTTTAATACATATCAAACAACAATAACTCCTAATAAATATAAAAAAATATTAGATCATTTTTTATACAATATAGAAGATTGGTGCATTTCTAGACAACTATTATGGGGTCACCAAATACCAATATTTTATAATATAAAACAAATGAAAATAATTATAAAAAAAAATAAAAATATTATTAATCCAAATTCTGATTTAATACAAACTCATAACTATAATCTTAACAATAAAAGACTTTTAAAATTAGCACTTAAAACTTTAGATGATAAATTAATTAAATTATTTTCTATAGCAAGTATATATGATTTAAGCAACAATGGAACATCTAACGTATATTATCAAGATCAAGATGTACTAGATACTTGGTTCTCATCCGCGTTATGGCCATTGTCTACACTTGGTTGGCCATATAATACGAAAGATTTAGAAGTGTTTTATCCCACACAAACATTAGAAACAGGATGTGATATTTTATTTTTTTGGGTTGCAAGAATGATGATGTTTGGATTATACTTTATGCATCAAATACCATTTAAAGAAATTTTTTTACATCCTATCATTAGAGATTCCAAAGGGCAAAAAATGTCTAAATCATTAGGTAATACTATTGATCCTATTGACGTAATACAAGGAATTACATTACACAACTTAACAAAAAAAATTAATGCATTTCCAATCAAAAAATCAACAATTAATAAAATAGCAAACAAAATCAATATAGAATTTCCTAATGGGATTATAGCCTATGGTTCAGATGCTTTAAGATTAAGCTTATCTACATTATCAAATCAAGGACAAAAAATTAACTTTTCTATTCAAAATATTAATATATATAAACATTTTTTAAACAAATTATGGCATGCTACACAATTCATTATGTTAAATATACAATATGATAATATTATACCAATTAATAGTATTGAATACTTTTCACTTCCAGAACAATGGATACTTTCTAAATTACAAAATGTAATTTATATGATAAATATGTCTATCAAAATGTATAATTTTAATTTTGCTATTAAACATATTTACAATTTCTTTTGGAATGATTTTTGCAATTGGTATATTGAAATATCAAAAATTAAATTTGATTATAACATCGACATAAAAATGGTAAGCTCTACTTTAGTAGAGATATTAGATGCAACATGCAGATTATTACATCCATTTTGCCCACATATTACTGAAGAAATTTGGTCTAATTTACCTATATATAAACAAAAATGGAAAAAACAAAACATTTATTTTTGTGCTACAGCACCATTTCCCAAACCACAACAACATTTTACAAATAATAATGCTGAAAGTATTATGCATGTCATAAAATCAATAATATCTACGATAAGAAATATAAAACATACAATAAACATAAGACATAATACACTAATAGATATAATTATTACATCTAAAAATAACAAAATATTAAATTCAATTAATAAATTACAACATATTATAAAAAAAATATCATATATTAAAACATTAAAAATAATTGATAATAAATATAATATATTAAAAAATACTATAATATATTCAATAACTAATATTAATATTATTTTACCGCAACAAAATATACAATATTCTATAAATGAAAAACATAAACTACAAAATAAATTAACAAATATCAAAAAAAACATATTTTTTTTTCAACAACGTATAAATACTACAAATTTTATAAAAAATGCTCCAAATAATATTATTAAAGAAACAATAAACAAATTAAAAGAACTTGAAAAAACAAAAAAAAACATTGAATTTATGTTAAACTAAAAATTATATACTATCATATTATATAAATTATGTTATATTAATATAAAAAATCGGGGTGTAGCTCAGTCTGGTAGAGCGCCTGCTTTGGGAGCAGGAAGTCGCATGTTCAAATCCTGTCTCCCCGATGTATAAAAAACAATATTTATACAGCGCTTTTAGCTCAGTTGGATAGAGCATCAGCCTTCTAAGCTGAGGGTCGCAGGTTCAAGTCCTGCAAAGCGCGACATAACCAAATGGTATTGACACAAACACAATATCAACAATGAAAGCATATTGTCCAAGTAGCTCAGTCGGTAGAGCAGAGGACTGAAAATCCTCGTGTCGGTGGTTCAATTCCACCCTTGGGCATGTAATACAATTAATATTTAATTATTTTCATTAATTTAATCATATCAAGCATAATTACAATACTAATATTATTTAGCATATGTTTACTAATCAAATACTTATATTCTGCTAAACTAGCAATATAATATTTACTATTCATATAAAATCTAGCTATATTAAAATGATAATTAGACAAATCTTTAATAATACATAATTTTACATCAATAATATCATCATGCAATGGAAATATTATTAAATATTCCTCAATAATTGTTAACAAATATCTAACCATATAATTATTATATATATAATTATAAAAATTAAACAACATGTTATATATATTTGTTTTAAAATAAGAATAAATTAATTTATAATATATATTAGAATACAAATATACATTCTGATACATACAATAATCAATTAAATATTCATATTCCAAAATCACTGACATCCAATTTTGCAAATAGAAATCACATTCCACTACTTTTAATCTACTATCCATATAAAATCTAGAATAAAATCTATTTAATTGAATATAAGTAAACAATTTTTTAGCTTCTACATATTGTTTCTTTATAAATAATGTATTAGCATAATTATATATCAATTTGGTATTTATATTATTAATACTTATAATATTATATTCATTTACTGAACAAACAACATAACAATGATTATATATAAATAAAAATATTACCAAAATTATATATTGTAAATTTTTCATAACAACCCATTATAAATAAATAATAAAACTAAATTTATATAAATTTCATAACTTTTATAATAAATAAACTAATATTTATCTTGATATAAAAATATGAATATGAAATATAATATCTTTATACAATAACATATGAAACACAAGAGGACATTCTATGGTCATTATTAGATTAACACGAAAAGGCAAAAAAAAACATCCATTTTATAGAATTATTGTAACTGATTCTCGCATGCCACGTGATGGAAGATTTATTGAACAAATTGGAACTTTTAATCCTTTTAATAATAAATTAGGAATCAATTTAAATATAGATAAAATATCATATTGGTTAAAAGTTGGAGCAAAAACAAG
The DNA here is from genome assembly GCA_964385015.1 of uncultured Myxococcales bacterium. Taxonomy (GTDB): domain Bacteria; phylum Myxococcota; class UBA727; order UBA727; family JABDBI01; genus CAYLLS01. Next base: position 494,110 of record CAYLLS010000001.1, read on the forward strand.
CAAAACTGTATATCATTTAATTAAAAAATATAAAAAACAAATAAAACAATAAACATATATCATATAAAAGTATAATGTATGACAAATTAATCATTACAATTATTTCTATTTTTCCAGAGATAATAAGACCTTACATAAATGCATCAATATTAGGAAATGCTATACAACACAATAAACTTCAAATCAGAGAATTTCCTATACGATGTTTTTCTATAAATAAACATAAAAACATAGATAATAAACCGTATAGCAATAAATATGGCCAAATTATACAAATTAATATTATAATAAAAACTATTATGTCTGCTTTAATAAAAAATACTAAAGCAACAATAATACTGTTATCTCCAGAAGGAACAACATTTAAGCAAATTCATGCAAAAACATTAAGCAAGTATAATCATATAATATTAATTTGTGGTCGTTATGAAGGTATAGATTCACGAATTAAATATTATGTAAATAATATATATTCAATTGGAAATTATATTTTAACAGGAGGGGAATTACCTGCTTCCTTAATCATAGATGCCATTGCACGAGAATTTAAAAATATAATAAATTCTACATCTAAAGAAAATGAAAGCTTTCAAAATAAATTATTAGAATATAATCAATATACAAACCCATTAAATTTTAATAATCATAAAATTCCTAACATTTTATTACATGGCAATCATTATAAAATTAAGAAACATAAAATAAAAGAACAATATAATAAAACAAAAACACAAGCACAATAACATATAAAATTATCACTAAATAAGATTAATTAATTAATTATTAAGCACACTTTTTGAATATTGAATATAATTTGCATTATATATATTTATACGAAACCAAAAAATATATATATAATTTAATATATATAATACAACAACAATGAATATAAATGAATCTTCCAACATACAAAACATAATAGATAATCAATTATATATATGCTTTTACAAAATTAATATTTAAATACTAATAATATATATTATATAATATCCTATATTGATATATATAATCAACAATTATAATTTATAATCACATATGCTTATAAATTTAATTATATAACTTACATTTATAAACATTTTATATTCACATTTTTCAACATATCATACGTATAATATTAACAAAATTATTTACAGATAAATGTTCTGCTCTTAATTCAGAACTTAATCGCAATACTTTCATAATTTGATCTATATTAGAAATATGATTTAATATATTAATAATCTTTCTTCTTCTATTAAGAAAAACTAATGAAACAATTGTTTTAAATAAATTCCAATTAATACCCAATCGATTAAATTTTTCAATAGAAATAGGATATAATACAATTAATGTGGAATGAACTTTTGGGATTGGCCAAAATGAAAATCTAGAAATATTATAAATTTTACGCACATAAAAAACAGTTTGTAATAAAACAGATAATCTACAATAATATTTAGAATTAGGTTTGGCTATAATTCTATTTACAAATTCTTTCTGCAACAACAATACAACACCACTAAATCTAAAAAAAATATTAATAATATTATTTAATATAAAATTACTAACATAATATGGCAAATTACCACATAAAATTATTTTTTCATATTGAGAAAAAAAAGTTAAAATATCAATATTTCTAATATCTTTTTTATCAATAATTAATTGATTATGTTCAATATATGAATTAAAATTAGAAATTAAATAATTAATTAAATATTTATCTTTTTCTATGGCATAAACATTCATTTTCTGATTCAATAAATTCTTTGTTAACCATCCTAATCCAGCACCATATTCAACAGTAATAATGTTAGACTTATAAAAAGAACTAACAATCTTAGCAATAGTTAATAAACAAGTTTTATCAATAAGAAAATTTTGTCCTAAATACTGATTTGGATAAAAATTATCATACTTGAAAGTATTATTATTAATCATTATTACTAACTATGCCTCTTTCTTTTTTTTTTATTTTTACGAGACATAAATAAACGTCTTTCTTTACGATTTAATGCATTAGATTTATCAACTTCATTGTCATTAATATTTTTATTCATATCATTAAACATATTAAATTTATTAAAATTACAGATATTTTCTTTATTCATATACATATTTACATGTGTATTATTATTTAACAGGATATTGTCTTTTATTTCTAATTTAAAAACTTTTGCCAAAACATCATTTCTAATATGAGCAATCATATTCATAAAAATACGATATCCTTCCTTTCTATACTCTTGTTTTGGATCTTTTTGAGCATAACCACGAAATTGAATACCTTCTCTTAAATGTTCCATAATTTGTAAATGATCTTTCCATTTTTCATCTATAACATTTAAATAAACATATCGTTCAAAATTACGCATAATATCCAATCCTATATTACGTTCTTTTATACAATAATAATTTTCAATTTTTAAAAAAATACTATCCATAAGATCATCACTATCAACAAAACATCCTTCTAAATTAAGCATAATATTAAATAAATTTTTAACACTAATATTTAAATCATTTAAATGATGATCACACACATGTTTATTATTATCCAACACAATCTGTACTAAATTAATAATAGATTGTTCAACCAAGTCAAAAATTAAATTACGTATATCTTTTTTGCCTAATACTTGTAAACGCAAATTATAAATAATAATACGTTGTTGATTAATAACATCATCATAATCAATTAACTGCTTGCGTGAATCAAAATAAAAACTTTCCACACGTTTTTGAGCATTAGCTATAGATTTAGATACTAATACATGCTTAATAGGAATCCCCATCCCAATACCTAATTTATCCATTATATTCATAATTTTACTAGAACCAAATATACGCATTAAATTATCTTGCAAACTTAAATAAAATGAAGTAGATCCAGGATCACCTTGTCTACCAGATCTACCTCTTAATTGATTGTCTATTCTTCTAGATTCATGACGTTCAGTACCAATAACTCTTAATCCTCCAACTTTCAACACATTTATTCTTTCTTTATTACAAATCTCAATTGCTAATTTTAATTCCTTATTATATAAATCTATAGACTTTAAATAAAACCAACTTTGATCTATAAATATATCTCCTGATGACACATAATCACTATCACAATAATTATAATCAATATTAATAAAATGATGTTTATCATATTTGCTTTTATAACTTAATGAATTAATATCAATAAACTCTGGTTTTCCAGTTAAAAAACTAAAATCAAAACTACTAGAACAATGTTTATTCATTAATATCGCAACTTTTGTTCTAGACATAAATTCTGCATCTCCACCTAAAATTATATCCGTTCCCCTTCCAGCCATATTAGTAGCAATAGTAACAGAACCTAATCTACCAGCTTGAGCAATAATGCCAGCTTCTTGTTTATTTCGTTTAGCATTTAAAACATTATGATTAATTCCTAATTTTAATAAATTTTTAGAAATAAATTCTGATTGTTCAACAGAAATTGTTCCAACTAAAACTGGTTGTTTTTTATCATAACTCAATAAAATATCATCTAATATAGCATTGAACTTTTCCATTTTTGTTTTATAAATAACATCATTATAATCTATTCTAATCAAAGGCTTGTTAGTAGGAATAACAACTACATTTAATCCATAAATTTCAGAAAATTCTTCTGCTTCTGTATCTGCTGTAGCAGTCATCCCACTTAATTTAGTATACATTCTAAATAAATTTTGAAATGTAATTGTAGCTAATATTTGATTTTCAGTCTGAACACTTAAATTTTCTTTAGCTTCTATAGCTTGATGAAGTCCATCTGACCATCTTCTACCATGCATTAATCTTCCAGTATGTTCATCAACAATAACTATTTTATTATTCTCTATAACGTAATCAACATCTCTCTTAAATAAAGAGTGAGCTCGCAAAGCTTGATTTAAATGATATAATAAATTGATATTAATAGGATCATACAAATTATCTATATTCAATAAATTTTCACATTTATTAATACCATTTTCAGTTAACATAATAATTTTAGATTTTTCATCAATACTAAAGTCAATATTATTATATAATTTATAAATAATATTATTAATTTCAAAATACTTATTAATATTGCTCTTAGCATCACCTGATATAATCAATGGTGTTCTTGCTTCATCAATTAAAATAGAATCAACTTCATCAATAATAGCAAATACATGATCACGCTGCATATAATGATCTAAAGAAAATTTCATATTATCTCTTAAATAATCAAATCCAAACTCATTATTTTGTCCATAAATAATATCTGATTTATAAATACTATGTTTTTTACTATCATTTGTATTAGAAGTTAATACATTAACATTCAACCCTAAAAATTTATATATACGTCCCATCCATTCAGCATCTCTAGCAGCCAAATAATCATTCACAGTAACTATGTGAACACTTCTACCAGTTAAACTATTTAACACAGCAGGTAATGTTGCTGCTAATGTTTTCCCTTCACCTGTTTTCATTTCAGCAATACAACCATTATTTAATACTATACCACCTATAAGCTGAACATTAAAATGACGCATATTTAACACACGTTTAGAAACTTCACGAACAATAGCAAAAACTTCATTTAAATAAACATCTAAAATTTTATTAATTTTATGTTTATTAAGTTTTCCACTAGATTCTTCATGATTAATTTTTGTTGAAATAATTGTCTTATAATTTAAAATCATTTTACGTAAATTTATATTAGATAATTTTTTTATCTTAGTTTCTAAATTATTAATAGCTATAACTCTAGATTCAATTTTTTTTAATTCACGTTGATTTTTTGTATTAAATATTAATTTTATTAAATTCATACTTTAAACACCACAACAAATATACTGTTAAACATATTAGATTATATAATATTCATAACATCCATAACAAAAAACTAAAACAAATATTATATTGTTAAAATCATTTTTTTATAATAAATATTACTTAATATCATATTAAATAACATAAAAAATATATTGAGAATATAATCAATGAATACTATAAATATAGATAACAAAACACAACAACAAAGAGATATTTTAAAAAATAAAAATTTTTTATCTTTAAACAGACAAAATAAAAATAAACATATCAAACCACATCATTTAGGGAAATTAACGGCAAGAGAAAGAATAAACTTATTGTTTGATAAAAATTCTTTTACTGAATTAGATCGTTTTAGAGTACATAGATGTTATAATTTTAACATTCATAAAACTCAAATTTTAGGAGATGGAGTTATAACTGGATTTGGCACTATTAACAACAGACAAATTTTTGCATATGCTCAAGATTTTACTGTCTTTGGTGGATCACTATCGGAAGTACATGCACAAAAAATATGCAAAATTTATGACATGGCATTAAAAATAGGCGCACCAATCATAGGAATGATAGACTCTGGAGGCGCTAGAATTCAAGAAGGAGTTGCTGCTTTAGCTGGCTATGGAGAAATATTTTATAAAAACACTATAGCTTCCGGAGTTATACCACAAATATCTATTATTATGGGGGCTTCTGCTGGAGGTGCCGTTTATTCCCCTGCATTAACCGATTTCACATTAATGATAGAAAAAACTAGTTATATGTTTCTTACTGGACCAAATGTAATTAAAGAAGTTACTCATGAAATAATTAGTATGGAAGAATTAGGAGGAGCATATACTAATAATAAAAAAAGTGGCAATTCACATTTTTTATATAAATCAGACATAGAAGCAATACAAGGAGCAAAGAAATTATTATCATTCCTGCCAAACAATAATACAGAACAACCATCTACTCATGAAACTAACATATATCATAATAAAACATTAAATCAACAATTAAAAAACATAATACCATCTAATCAAAATAAACCTTATGATATAAAATCTATAATTTTATGTATAATAGATAATAATTCTTTTTTAGAAATTCATAAATATTTTGCTAATAACATAGTAATAGGCTTTGCAAAAATAAATGGGCACACTGTAGGCATCGTTGGCAATCAACCTCAAGTTTTAGCAGGTTCATTAGATATTAATGCATCTAACAAAGCTGCAAGATTTATCAGAATATGTGATTCTTTTAATATACCTATAATTACATTAGTTGATGTTCCTGGATTTTTACCTGGATTATCACAAGAATTGGGAGGCATCATACGTCATGGAGCAAAGCTATTATATGCATATTCAGAAGCAACTGTTCCTAAAATAACAATAATTTTACGAAAAGCATATGGTGGAGCATATTGCGTAATGGGATCTAAACATATAGGAACAGATTTAAATTTTGCTTTACCAACAGCAGAAATAGCTGTCATGGGGGCAAAAGGCGCTATAAACATTTTAATAAAAAACCAAACCATGATAAAAAATAATAATACATTAAACATAAATAACATGTTAACAGAATACCATGATAAATACGAAACACCATATGTAGCAGCCGAATTAGGTTACATAGATGAAATTATTTTCCCAGAACACATAAGAGCAAAATTAATACAATCATTATCTATTTTAGAAAATAAAAGAATTATCAATCTACCTAAAAAACATGGTAATATACCACTATAACATACAAATATAAATACCTATGAAATACAATATTAAAACTATAAATAAAATTTTAATTGCTAATAGAGGTGAAATAGCAATTAGAATTATAAGAACATGTGAAGAACTTAACATTAAAACAGTAGCTATTTTTTCAAACATAGATAAAAATGCTCAACATATTCAATATGCATCAGAAGCTTATTTTTTAGGAAATTCATATCTACAACAATCATATTTATGTATAGATACAATAATTAAAATTGCTAAAATATCTAATGCTGATGCTATTCATCCAGGATATGGATTTTTATCTGAAAACTTAAATTTTATAAAAGCAATAGAAAAAGCACAATTAATATTTATAGGTCCAACATCTCAAACAGCTGAAATCATGTCTAATAAAAATAAAGCACGTCAATTTGTAAAAAAACACAATATTCCTGTTATACCAGGATTTATTAATACAATAAATAATAAAGAAATATCATTAGAACAAATAAAAAATATCAATTTTCCTATTATGATCAAAGCATCAGCTGGTGCTGGTGGAAAAGGTATAAAAAAAATCATACATAAAGAAGATTTTACTTATAATTTTATTCAATTACAACATGAAGCTAAAAAATTATTTAATAATAATGAACTTTATATTGAACAATATATATCAGAAGCTAAACATATTGAAATACAAATTGCATCTGATTCTTATAACAATGTTATATATTTTCCAGAAAGAGAATGTTCTGTACAAAGAAGAAACCAAAAAATTATTGAAGAATCACCAAGCAGTTTTATTGACGATACACTAAGACATAAAATAGGAAATATAGCTATTTATATTGCACAAAAATCTAATTATTTGGGACTAGGAACAATTGAATTTTTAATTGATAAAAATAAAAACATATATTTTATGGAAATGAATACAAGATTGCAAGTAGAACATCCAATTTCTGAAATGATTACTGGTATAGACATGGTAGCTATGCAAATTCATATAGCAAACAACAAACCTATATTATATAAACAATCAAATATTAAATATTATGGATGGTCAATTGAAGCTAGAGTTTGTGCTGAAAATCCAGAAAAAAATTTTATTCCTACACCAGGAATAATAAAAAATTTTAAACAACCTGGTGGTCCATTCACTAGAATTGATAGTGGGATAACTAATTTCAGCACAATTCCTATAGAATATGATTCAATGATAGCTAAAATTATTACATGGGGTACTTCAAGAACAATTGCCATTAATAGACTATGTAGAGCATTACAAGAAACAACTATTACAGGCATTACAAATAATATAAATTTTTTATATCAAATCTTAAAACATAAAGATTTTCAAACAGGAGAATATAATACTAATATATTGAAAGATTTTTCATTTAATCATAATTATAAAAACACATCATTAACTTTAATTGCTGCTACTATATTCAATATTGAAAAAAATAAATCACATATATGTACAACAGACAACACACATAAAAAACACATATCTTACTGGCGCAAATTAAGCATATTTAATACTACACTTCAATAAAAACAATATGGATTATATATGACAAAATTTATAGGAATCATCAATAATAAAGAACATATAATAGAATATAATAACAATATACATAATAAATTACATCAATCAAACATTACCATTAATAAAAAAAAATATAATATATATTTAATATCAATAATAAACAATATAATGTCTATTATGATCAATAATAAATATTATAAATTTGATATACAATATCAATATGATAATAATAGTACATTATATAACAATATAAATATTAACTTCAATAACTACACTACAACAATTAAATTATATAATGAAAAATATAAATATATTATAGACAACCCAAATGAAAAAACAAATGCTAAAGAATATACAACAATAAAATCTGAAATGCCAGGTAAAATTATTAAAATATTTGTGAAAAACAATCAAATAATTAAACAAAACCAAAAATTATTTATTATAGAAACTATGAAAATGGAAAATGAAATCAAATCTCCCACTAATGGCATTATTCAATCAATTAATATCATTCCACAACAGACTATTAATGCTAATGATATTTTAATTACAATTAAATAATTACATAAATAAAAACAATAATTTCAATATGACTTTAAATGTTTTAACATTTTCCTTTGTATTATTCGCTTCTTTATATGACTTTGATAATCAATCCATAAAACTCCATTTAAATGATCTAACTCATGTTGTATACAACCTGACACTTGAGATGTAACTTGAATAATTTTTTCCATATTGAAAATATTTACATATCTAACAATAATATTCTTAAATCTTGTCACTGTTCCTTGTTCTCCAGGTATAGACAAACATCCTTCTTCCCATGTAAAATAATTATATTTTCTTATAATAACAGGATTAATAAAAACCTCATATTCATCTATATTATCAATATAATTATCAAATATACTTTTTTTTAATACAAATACACGTTTATGAACACCAATTTGCGAAGCAGCAATACCAATACTATTATTATAATACTCCATAATTTTAATCAAATTATATACTAAATTTTCAATTGCCTTATCAATACTTATAATCGGACTACATATTTTTAAAAGTGCTACATTAGGCCATATTAACACATTACGACTTATCACTTAACATACCTATAAACAAATAATATATATATTAAAACATAAACTACACATAACATAAATATATAATATGATAAATATATATATCCTAATTAAAGATAAACTAAAATTATATAATGATACATAATTAAAATAAAACAAACAAAAATTAATGAACCTTATTAATGATTATACACCACCAATAAATAATTATATATACATATATTAAAAAATATAAATATACATAAATAATAACAAATAATATATTAATAATATAGCATCATTTATTAGAAAAAAACAAAATCATATTAAAATTAAATATATTTATAAAAAATTACATATAAACATTTATTATTATAAAATATATGTCATATAAAATCATCTTTTATCTTTGTTTAATGAAACAATTGAATTAACATTATAAGTTAATTTTTTTAAATAAATTTTTTGATAATCCATATGATGCCTAATAATATAAGGAGTCAAAATAATTAATACATTAGATTTTTCTTGTTTTTCATCATAATAATAAAAAAATTTATTTATTAATGGAATATAACCAATCCATGGTATTTTTTTTATTTCTTTATAAATTTTATGATTTATTAATCCACCTATCATTACTGTTTCTCTATCATTTGCAATTACAGTTGTTTTAATATTCTGAGTATTAATAATTGGATAACTATTATATTTAAATATACTATTATTATTAATATCATTCATGATTTGATGAATTTCAAATCTAATTTGATCCAAATTATTAACATGTGGAATAATAGATAATTCAAATTTTATATCTTCATATAATGATATATTATTTTTATTTAAATCATATTTATTTTTATATTTCTCATCTATAGTAAACATATTGTATATGGGAATTTTTTTACCAATAGACATTTTAGTCTTTTCATTGTCTAACGTTATAATAGAAGGTGTAGCTAAAATATTGATATGATTATCAATTTCTAACATATGCAATACATTATTCACATTTATATCTTTTATCACATCTAATTTAACAAATTTAATAATTTTACTCATCAATTGTAATATTTCAGAACATGCAGAAACATTATAAGAATAATCAATAAAATAATATATCATATCTTTTATTATATTAGCAAAATAACATGAAATATTGCTTAATATATAATTGAAATTATTTAATAAATCAATTTTATATAATTTATTTTCATTTAATATTATTTCTATTACAGCTGCTTCAACAAAAACTTGCACCCTTGGCCTATCTAATTTCTCAATAATTTTACACAATGACTTAAAATCTTGAAAACAAGATGCTATAATTAAAGAATTTGTAACAACATCAGCTCTAATATTAATATTTCCTTTAAATAAAGAATTTACTTTGTTGTAAACATTATGTTTTATATTAACATTATAATTTAATTCTTTAATTAAACTAGATAAAGTAATAGATAATTTTTTTGCATCATTATTTTTTAACATATATATATGAATTTTACCATAAGAACCGCCATCTAAAGAAGAAATATCTAACATCATTACAATTTCTTTAATTTTTATAAAATCATAATCAGATGCAATAATTAATAATTGATTAGTTCTAATATCAGCTATAATTTTTTCAAATTTAAAAGATTGAAAAAATAAATCCCTATTTAATTTGCTATAAACAATAGAAGAATAAGAAGATACTAATCCCAATGGAGGTTCAAAAATCTCTTGCAATTTATTTTTAATATCAATAACATCACTATACATTAGACTAATCACATGTATTCTATTAAATAATTCTATTTTATCAATTTTATATAAAAAATGTAATATACTCTTTATATTAGAAACACTATCTGTAATAACTAATAAATTATTATCTATAATATGTAATTTTCCACTATAACTAATCAAATTATTAATAAATCTTTTAACAGTATTATTAGATATATGTCTTAATTTATAAATATAAGTAATAATTTCCTCATTAAAAGGTAATTTATCAGAATTTGCAAATACTCTTAATCCAGACTGATTAGATATATGTTTATCTATAATTTTATAAAAATTTCCAACTTGTACTAAAGCAAAATTATGTGCAGATAATATCATTTGAAAACTATTCCATGCCTCATCAATATTCATTAAGGTTCTGCCAATAATTGTAATATTCTTTAAATTATTCAACTCAACAAATAAAACAAAATTTTTACAACTAATTCTACTAATATGATCTATAATTTCTACCATATTAACATTATTAAAATTCCATGGAAATTTACCAGTAGGAATGGTACAAGGAACAACTTTGACAGAAGCATTATTAGAATCATTAAAAACAGCTGTTGGTGGCTTTAATAAATCACTAGCTATATTTGCTTTACTAATACATAAACATAATATATTTAACAATATAATATAGACAATATTACAACAAACCATATGCATCATAATTAACTTCTACAAAAATAAATTATAATTTTTATATGAAACAGATATCATGAAACTCTATATAAAAACAATTATATATTTGAATAAAATTTAAAATCTAACTAGCATATATTATACTTAAATTATATTATATTACTATAAAAATTATATCACACTTACATCATTAATATATAAATGTTATATATTAATATATGTTATATTTAAACAAATAAATTCAATGCATTGTAATTAATTTTATTTTTACAAATACAAGAACTATGCTTTATCAAAAATAATAAATTCTAGATATATATCACTATCTTAAATACTTAACTATAATATATTTAATAAATATTTTTACATTAAATCATTGTGATATCCATACATTATGTTTATATTATATATACATAATTCAATATCACATCTTAATATATATATTAACTTAATTCAAATTAAAATTTTTTCATATAAAATAAAATTTTTATTAATGAAACACATATAACTATATAATTAATTAAACAATATTGATTAATATAATTATTTCATACTTTAATTGCACATTGATTATTAAGATATTATATGCGGTTATTTTTTATCCAACTTGACTTTTATCTATATTAAACAATAATCAAATTATAAATCATATTTAGCGAAATAATCTAGATATATTTGATGATGCACAAATACAATATATTATTCATCACATAAATGATTTAATTGAAGAACAAGAGATTAATCAGCAAAAATTAAATCAAGAACAAATAGAACATATATTAGAGCTAATTAAAAATATGCAAGCACAAATTGTGTAATAATAATTTTTGGTATAGAATTTATATTTCAACTGAAGTTATTGTATCAGCTATTATTACATATTTTCTTGTTAAAAAGAAAGAATCAAAAACTTAGGAATAAAAAATTCTTATTTTAAGAAATATCATAATGAAGATGAAAATAGTAATAGCGATAACGACAACCTAGTAGGATAATTTTTTATATAATATACTAATGTTCTTATATTGCTAAAATAATATTAAACAGAAAATTGTTCAAAGCATATATAATGCAATTTACATAATACCACAAAAATTACCAATTAATTATTACCAAATTGTTAAGAAAATACAGCTAGATTATCCAAATATAGTTAAACAAAGTAATAATAAAATTAATTCAAAACATATAGAACTAATATTAAAAGAAACTAAAAAGATACAAGAAGAAATTAAAAATTATTATTTTTTGGGAAGCGTTAAAATTGTAATAGCATGTTTTCCACTTATAATTAAAATATTAAAATATATTAACCAAGAAAAAGAAAAATGATTTCAGACTTTTTGATTAATTTTAACTACAATAAGATAATGCTCAAGAAACTAGAGTGCATACAATTCCTAATTACATTAATAGTTGTGGTGAGGTGAATTAAAAAAATGCCTCACAATGGATATATGGCTTTATTTGGCTATGATTATATCGCCACTGAAATATTATTATTCCGCATATAATAATAAACACATAAAAATAGAACAAATAATTTAGCGAAGAAGTTTAAGCTTATCTTCAATTCTTTTTTCATATGTTTCTATTAATTTTTTAGATTGTTGAATCATTTTTTCTTTTGCTTCTATATCTTTTATTATTTCTTCTTGTTTTCTTAAGGATGGAAGCAAAACTTTAAAGCTCATTAAATCAGATAAATAAACATGCAGCTGACTAGTTCCATGTTGTTTTTTATATATTTCTTTTTGCTGAGATTTTAAAACATAATATAAATATTTAGTTATCAATTTGCTTTTATCTTGAGAATAAAGGACACTGCAGTCAGATGCCCATATAGGATAATTATGATACCAAATAAATCCAGCAGAACCAGAAGCAGAAATTGTAATTATATTTTTGGAAAAATTGAATTTATTATGAAAATAAGGAATGTTTTTTCCACCAGCAATAACAGGTATATTTCCTTTTATAGCTGTATTTTTTGTTATAGTCTGTCCTCTTTTGCCAACAATTATGTTATCTTTTATTAACTCATAAAGAGTTCGTTTCCCATGTGTAGTATTAAGAAAGCATTCTTCGTAATAATTGCCCATTAAAATATAATTGTTTTTTTTAACTTTTTGTAAATTAATATTTTTAAAACCTTCTTGTAGTAAATTATTTTTTATTTCTTTATCTTTTTCAGCTTTAATAAGATTATCAATAACTAATTGAATAGTATCAAAATCATTAAATCCATGTATTTTTCTCTTATTATTATCAAGAGAATATCCTGTATTTTTAACTTCATAATACCAATATTCTTTTTGTGATTTAGAATTATGTGCATTTATAAAATATAAAATATTAGTTTTTACTCCAGTATAAGGCAAAAAAGTTCCTCTAGGCAAAGAAATAATAGCTTTTAAATTAGCATTATTAAGCAAAAATTTTCGGACTGAGGCAAGATTTTTGTTAAATAAAAAACCTTCAGGAACAATAATAGCCATTCTTCCATCTTCTTTTAAGGCTCTAAGGCAATGAAGAACACAAACAGCATCTCCATTTTTTTTAGCAAGTCCATTATAATAAAGAGGAGAAATATTATTTATTTTTTTTGTTTTACCATTTAAAGAGAGTTTAGTTTCAATTTGTTGTCTAAATGGAATATTTGTAATAATTAAATCATATTTTTTATCTATAGGATTTAAAAAGCTATCACATTGTTTAATACCACTATGACCATCTCCATGTAAAATCATATTCATTTTAGCAATTTTTGCTGTAGTAGTGATTTCATTCCCATATAAAGTATGATTTTTTAAATTATATTCATGCTTTTTATTGAGTATTATATTTTGTTTTATACAATTAAAAGCACTTATCAAAAAACCTCCAGTACCACAAAATGGATCATATATTTTTTCATTAAATTTTGGTTTAACAACATCTATAATACCTTTAACTATATGCCTAGGAGTAAAATATTCACCTAAATCATTATTTGTTGAAGTAGCTTTTTCAATAAAATACTCAAAAGCATCTCCCTTAATATCTGTATCAACTTGAGAAAAAATAAGTGGATCAATAGCATTTATTATATGTCTTAGAGTTGTAGTTTTTTTTATAAGTAACGTGGTAAAAATATTTCCTTTATATATTGTATTAATTTCTTTTATAAGTTTATTATTAATGTAAGTAAAAACAACTTCATCAGGAGTCTTTTTTATTATTTCCCACCATTTATGTTTTGTATTATTTTCACTTAATAATTTGAGGAATAAGATATTGCTAAATTCATTAAATCTTTCAATTCCAGCCTTTAATCCTTCAGAACGCAGAACATTGTTTAAGTTTTTAAATATGGTAATTAATTGTTGTTTAGAAATCTCTACTATATTGGGTATAGTTTTAATTATATTGGTATTTGATTCTATAAATTTAAGAATCATATTTTCTGTTAACAAATCTTTAACATTTTCATTATTTAATATTAAAATTTTATTTGAAGGGAAAATGCGAGCTTCATAACTATAACCATTTGTAGCAAAAATAATAATAGGTTTTTTTCTGCCAAATATCTGAGCATATTTTGTTGCCTGTTCTAAAGCTTTCTTTAAATTATTTTGACTACCTCGCTTAGCTTCTATTATTGCAATAATATCGTCAGTGCCAGTTTGATACAAAACATAATCAGGGCGTTCTTTTTTAATTGTTTCTTTTTGAAAAATTGTTTTAACTTCTTCTTGAAATACATTGCAGTTTTGATTATTTTTATCTAAAATCCAGTTTTTTTTCTTTAGATTATTGTTAATGATATTTCTTGTATATTGTTCTGTAATCATAATGTTTTAATTAAAACCCATTAAGTTAATGTAAATTTTTTCATATGGCGATTAATTAAAAAGCTCCACATAGTCAATACATGAAACTCATTTAGCCTATTTGCGCTGTTCTTTACTCTTTTTTTATTATAATATAAATCTTTATATATTCACTCTTCTTTAAATCTTATTTTGGTTTAACATTCTTTTTGATATAAAAATTTATGATTTCCCCATTAATTTATTAATTACATGTTCAAAAAGATTTTTGGTAATCTTTTCAAGTGATTTTTTTTAAATTACATTTTTTACAATAAAACTTATATATTGTCTTTACATCTTTGCAAAAAGCCTTTTTATAAGAATCACGAAATTTTTTATAGTCACTACTATAATCTATGTCTACTGATGCTGGATAAGTAATAGTCTCTTTTTTATAACTATTAAATTTTGTAAAAAAATCATTAAATGTCTGATTAAGCTTTTTTATCTTCTTGGATTTTTGCATATAAATCCTTTTTTGTTGTAATATATTATTCATGATTTAGGATTATTGTTATCGTTTCCATTTACTATCACTATTTTAGATAATAATCAAACTTCATATTTAAAAATGCCTATTATATCAACTATTTTTGCTATATGCCCTTTAACACTTGTTTGCCTATTCTTATTCTTGATAACAAATAGGCATAATAGACTCACTTTATAGAATTAACAACACCAAAATTCATCACAGCATTAAGTAATGCTATAGTGGGCGAATATGAAACCATGTTGGAATCTATAACTATTGGATTAGCATGCTTAACTACAGCAGTGGCATTAGTTGGTATATTTTCAAGATTTATATCTAATTTAGTAATGTCTGTATAACATCAAAATTAAGAAATATATGTAAAATTAAAATTCATAATTGAATAAAAAAGTTATTTAAAATAAAACGATATTCAAAACTTGTAAGGAATTGAGTTTTATATCCTAAATACTCCACAATTAATATGCAGTTATGTACACTTTATTGCCACAGCATTAAATTTTTAATATGATATTTATTAATCATTTTGTATAAAATCTTATTTAAATTTATTGCTGATTTCTAAATGAATATTTTTTTTTCTTTAAATGAAAAAACCACAATTATTGGATGCAAGTTTTTATTACCTAGATAACTATAGTTAACTAATGTTATCTATAGCTATCTAGGTAATAAAAACTCGCAAAACCGCATAGCTATTGAACTTACAGGCATTACTGACTACCATAAACAACCGTTTTTACCGCATTTTTTACAGCATTTAGTTAATGTTTTTTTTAATGAACCTATATAAAATTTAGTTAAAATAACAGTACAACAAATTTTATCATTTCCACATTTATCTTTTTCACACCAATATTCTGATATGTATCCAATTTGATTCATACATGAGAAAATTTTATTTAAAGCAATTTTTAATCTTTTAAATTATCTTTTTTCTATAAAATTTTCTAATCCTAATTTTGGAGCAAACAATTCAATACTTCGTTGAAAAAATCCTCTTTCACTTCTTAAGTTATGAGCATATCGGCGAATATGTATTATAAGATTATTAACTATTTTTTGAGTTTGTAGTGGATTTTTTTTTATAAAATCTATAAGTATGGTTATGCTAATCTTTTCTGCTTATGATAGTTTGAAATGTTTTGTGTTAATTATTTTTTTCATATTTTATACTGTTATGTTATATTGTTATTTTATTATTATAAAAAGCTATAACTATTTAAAATTGTTGTCCTCTAATGGATTTAACGTTTTTATTAAATTTTAAATTATTATCAATCTTCATAGTTGGTGAATTATAGGTTAAACTTATTTTAATATTAGAGTTACCATATCTGTTTTTGAACAAAACTATATCAAAAAGCTTATCTAATACTCTATTGTGTACACCTATAAAGAGCTCAGTATCCTGTTCTATATCGCCTGACTCTCTAACTCTATCTAGTCTTAATTCTCGTTCATATATCTTCTTATCAGTGTTTCTTATTTCTTTTTGGTCTACTCTTCACATCTGACCCCCATTATAATTAATAATTTATATTGTTTAGCTAAATAAGCATTGTATCTGAAATTTTTTGAATTTCTAATTGACAACTACCTGTTTTTTTACTGCTTTGTATTTTTTGTAAATAATCTAAGAATAAAATAATCTTTTCTCCTTTCTTTTCAATTAATTCTTGAATGATGTTTTCAATATTATCAGTTGTATACGCTTTATCTCATATAAAAAGTCTTGCTTCTTTTATACTATTATCTAAGTTTATTATTGCTTTATTAATTGCTATAATTTGATTTTCATTATCTTTTATATATTTTGTTAAAAATTCGAATTGTTTCTCTTGGTTTTTTGATTAAATAATTGTATTTACTTTAATATTAATAAATTTTCTGAAAATACTATCATTTTTTTTCTTCATAACTTAAAAATATAAAACTATGTTTTTTATATTGCTCCTGCATATTAAGTAATAGATTCATTAAGAATATTGTTTTACCCTTACCTGTTCTACCTACAATAATATTCATGGCGTTAGGTAAAATTGAACAAATGTTATCTACTTCACTAAATCCAGTTTTAAATCCCTCTGACAATGTTCTTAAATCTTTATTTAAATTATCTAGAGTGTAGAGTTTTAGTAATTTTTCATCATTAAAATCTTGCTTAATCATGATATCATGAATTTGTTCTACAATATCTTTGGATTTCTTTTTATTATTACTATTGTCTTTAAGTTTTTGAGCTAATTCTTGTATTTTTTTATTATTTTCTTGTTCTTTTTCATTGTTTCTAAATTGTTTAAATTTAGTTTCAATAATTTTATTATTTAATTTTAAAATATTACTAATAAATATAATAAATTCTTCTTGTCTAGAATTTAGAATATTTTTATATTGTTGATATAACTTAATTAATACTTTATCTTTATCTATATCTGAAATATTATTTAAATCTTTTACTGTATCGTTGTTAATTACTTTATTTATATACCAGTCATTTAAACTAATGAGCTGTATGAGTTCATGAAAAGGTTTTTCCGTTCCGCAAATTAAATCATTAATGTCTTTCATTTTATGTCCTTCATATTGTTTTGGTATTTCTGATATATACACATCATGTTTTTTCCATAAATGAAAAATAATAGAATCTAAACCTCTTATTCCCACTACATCATTATCTGGGCAAATAATAAATGTTCTGTTTGTTGTGTATTGTAAAAGATTTTCAAGTGCTGTTATATTTGTAAATTTATTACTCACAATTGCTATAATGTTATTGACCCTTTACACTCTAACGCTTAAAGCGTCCATATAACCTTCAACAATAAAAATTTGCTCATCATATAAACAATTATTAATATTAAAAAATTCATTTTTTTTAAATCCATTAGTAAAACGATATTTTACCGAAGCATTTTTTTTGTATAGCCCTTGCAGTAAATCCATTTAATAACTGTTCCGCATTATAAATTGGAATAGAAATACTAGAATTAACTTTATAATAAGAAGTTAAAGACTCTTTTAGTATTAATCTAAAATTAGAATTAATTTTGTGTAGCATAATGTATTGATCTAACAACAAACCAAATTCAAATGTTTTGATACTTTCTTTAGTAAAGCCTCTTTGATTCAGATATTTTATACATATTTATTAAATATAAAATTAAAACCATATACAACTTAATATCATTTTAGTTTTGTTTTTAATTACATAAATGTATAAAATTATGTTTATCATAAATAATACTTATTATTAAATTTATAATCTATTTTAATAAATAAATAAATTATCAATATAATTATTAAACTATTAAGAAATATATAATTGCTTCTTAAAATAATAACAACTGCTATAAATTATTCTATATTGTTAATACATATTCATACCATTTTTACAACAAATATATATTCTTTATTATAATAAACTTAATTAGTTTTCTTCTTTTATGTACAATAATTATAAAATTTAATTAACTTTTATATATCATATATGTATAATTGATAATACAATACTAACATATTCATAATTCTTTAAATCATATATATTAAACAATATACACACAATACTTGTTTTACAAAACATATATACATATTAAAAATTATATATTCACAAACAATAAATAAAATTATTATCATTATTACTATTTTTATCATTCTCAATAATATAACATATTATATACAATATTTTTTCATAAATGTATTTTTTATCATCAAATGCATAGATATAGATAAAAAATGAATTTTATATAAATCTTAATTATTAGAAAAAACATACCAAAATCATATTAATGTAAATCATAATTAAATTTATTATTTATATGTGCTTAATGATAATATTTATATAAATAATTTATAGAACAATATTATATTAATAAAATATTATTATATAATCAATTATAATGATCATTTATATGATCATCTAGATTATTAACAAAATCTACAATATGAATATATAATTTATATGCTAGTATGGATTAATTAAAAATAAATTGCATAATAATCTATTATTTATTATGAAATCATATACAATATTATTCTTAAATATCAATATTAATATAATTTTAACTACATGTATCATTATTATTCAATGCAATTTACTAAATATATAATATGTTATTATATAACATTAAACTATAATGTTTAGTACATATTATGCAAATATAAATAAATATTTTTAAAAACACATATCATACTAATCAAATAATAATATCATTATTATCTATTTCACTAATTAAAATATAATACATAATTATTATAAATAATAATTGATATTTACTTTTTTATTTTTTTTCAGATAATAACAATAATTAATATCTTATATAAAAAAATAACATTATATATAACATATATGATATGCAAAAATATAAAATACATAGCTATTGAAGGATGCATTGGAGTAGGGAAAACAACACTATCTAATATATTAACACAATATTTACAAAGTACAATTATATTAGAAAATATTGCCATAAATCCATTTATACATAAATTTTATAAATATAAATCATTATTAGCATTCAAAACACAATTATATTTCTTAATTTCTAGATATAAACAACAAAAATTAATTACCACTACAAAAAACATAATATCAGATTATACAATATTTAAAGACAATATTTTTGCCAATATTAATCTTACATCACAGGAACAAACATTATATAAAAAAATATTTATTAAAATATTTAATAAAACTAAAATACCAAATATTATTATTTATTTAACAGCACCATTAAATATTATTTATACAAGAATACAACATCGTGGAAGATATTTTGAAAAAAATATTCATCCTAACTATCTTCATAAAATTATTAAATCATATAATATTTTATTTAATAATTATTACAAATGCCCAATAATAAAAATAAATACACATAAAATTAATTTTTATAAAACATGTAATATATTATCATTAATGAAAATATTAAATATGATATCTAATATAAAATAACAATTTACATGCAATATAGCTAAAAAATCAATAAATTAATTTGTGATAATAATATTTTTTTAATCATATTTAACTTTATATGAGCATGCTTTTTTAACCTTGATAAAGTTATATAACTGTTTACTTTATATAATACTTCTACATAAAATTTAATTTTGGCTTCAGTGCCACTAGGTCTAATAATAATTCTTGTATGCAAATTAGTAAAAAATACTAAAATATTAAAACAACCAAATTCATCCTTCAAAACAGACTTTTTAATAATAAATTCATTACATAAATCTCTTAAAAACATCATATCATATTTAAAAAAATTTATAATTTTTAACATTTTCAATCTTGCTAAAGCACAATTAACATTATAAGACCATTGCAATGTTTTATAATAACCATACTTAATAAATAAATCATCTAATATATTAAAAACAGTTTGTCCTTTGCTTTTTAAAATTGAAAATAAATTAGCAAAATGAATAGCTGCTGATATTCCATCTTTATCTCTCACACTATTACCTATACAATAACCTAAAGCCTCTTCAAAAGCAAACACAAAAATACTATTATATAATTTCTCTTCCATAATACCATTATGAATAATATGAGAAAAACCATTAAAAGTTTCTATATACTGTACATTATAAGATCGAGCTAATTGAAATAACATGCGTGTAGAAGTTAACGTTGTTACAATAATAAAATTTTCAACGACATGACATATATATTTTAAAATATAATATCCTAATAATATACCAATCTCATTACCATTAAGTAAAATAAATTTTTTATTCATGCATATCATTACAGATAAACGATCAACATCAGGATCATTAACTAACGATAGTTCAAAATCATGTATTTTATATAATTTAAACATATTAATTAACACATTAAAATTTTCAGGATTAGGATATTTTACCGTAGGGAATAATCCATTTAAACATTTTTGATTATTAACAACATTAAAATTTAAAAAACCAAATTTTTTTAATCCATAACATACATACTTATATCCTATACCATGTAGTGGACTATACATGATATTAATATTTTTTTTATACATATTTAAAATTATATTAAATTTATTTTTAAGAACAATAAAATAAGATTCAATAATTGATTTATAGATAATATTATATAATTTGTTTTTATAATTAATATAAAAAAACATTTTTTTTATTAACTCAAATGATGGTGCATTATACATTAAATCAACAAGTTTTTCTGCATATTCCCTATGAATTTGAATACCATCATTTAAATAAATTTTACATCCATTATCACTATATTTATTATGACTAGCAGTTATCATAATACCAGCTGATATTCTTAATTTCATAATAATATAAGATAAAAAAGGTGTTGGAATACCTGCACTAATTATAAAAACCTTAATGCCCAATGCATTTAAAACCTTTATTAATATTTTACTAAACATTAATCCATTAAATCTAGCATCATAACCAATAATTACAGAACAACAATTGTGTCTAGATAATAAAAACATGCCTAATGCCCATCCTAATCTAGAAAAAGTAACATAATTAATTCTACTATATCCACCTTCCATTGCACCTCTCAATCCAGCAGTGCCAAAATTAAATTTACTAATAAGTCTATCATATAAAACAGCTAAAACATCACTATTTCCACTTTTATATTGATATACTAAATATAATATTTGTTTCTTATAACCTACATTGGGCTCATCATTAATATATTGCCTAGCGCGCTTAATAATTAAATCTTCTAAATATTTCATGATCCATATAATCTCTAATAAAAAATAATAAATATAATATACAAGCTATATTTTTTCTTTAATATGAAAATTTATGTTATAATTTTATTAAATTAATATAGGATAAATACTATGAAATGCCAAATCAATGGAAAATCTCATATAAAAAGTCATAGAATATCAAATTCTCATGTTAAAACAAAACATAAATTAAAAGCAAACATAAAAAAAAAACGAATATTTAATATAAAAAAAAATATATGGATAAAACTCAAAATTTCTACCAAAGCACTAAAAACATTTAGCAAGAATTTATTTACTAATATATAGCATAATAGATATGATACATATAATAACAATAAAATAATAATAACATGAATAACATTAATCGTTGGGTATGGCTTGATTTAGAAATGACAGGATTAAATGAAAAAGAATGTGTGATTTTAGAAGCAGCAATGATTATCACTGATACTAAATTAAATGAACTATCTTCTATCAACTTAGTTATATGGCAGCCAGAACATATTTTACAACAAATAACTCCTTTAATTCAAGTCATGCATACTAATAATGGACTATTAAAAAAAGTAAGAAATTCTAACATATCTATAACACAAGCAGAAACAAAACTAATGAATATAATAACTAATAATGTGCCATTTAAAGGTGGTATTTTAGCTGGAAATTCTATATATACAGATAGAAGATTTCTAAATAAATATATGCCTTTAATTGATAATTATCTTCATTATCAACATTTAGATGTATCTTCTATAAAAATTTTAACAGAAACACTATTAGGACAACAAGGGAAAGCTCCTAAAAACAATAGCAACCATCAGGCTATGTCTGATATTAAACAATCTATAAAAGAATTTAAATTCTATCAAAAATATTGTTTTAAAAATAAAATATAGTTTTTAATCTTTAAATAAATATTTATTATTTCATAATCACACCAAATATTAATAAAACTTTACATATATTATGAACACAAAACATCTGAACATAAAAATTCAAAATGACTTAATATCTGCTATTTCAATGTTAAAACAAGGTTTATTAGTAGCATTCCCTACTGAAACAGTATATGGATTAGGAGCTAATATATGGTGTAAACGAGCTATTTTAAATATATTTAAAGCTAAAAAACGACCCATATATAATCCATTAATAATACATATAACATCAATAAAGCAAATATTTAACATTATTGATATTAAAAAAAAAAATAATTTCAAAATAATACTTAATAGACTACTTAAATTAGCTAATAAATTTTGGCCAGGTCCACTATCAATTATTGGTTATAAAAAATCATACATATCCAATATCATTACTGCCAATTTTAATAAAGTTGCTATACGCATACCAAACCATAATACTGCACAAAAAATTATATCTTTAACTGGACATCCTGTAGCAGCACCTAGTGCTAATAAATTTTCAAGACCAAGTGCTACATCATCAAAGCACGTATTAACAACATTAAATAATAAAATTAATGCAGTAATACACGACGATACGTGTTCTCATGGAATTGAATCAACAATTATAGATATCAGTGAAAAATATCCTATCATCTTAAGATTGGGATGTATTACGATAAAAGATATACAAAACACATTAAACGAAAAAATACAATATTCTATTTCTCCACAAACAAATAAACCACATCTATCTCCTGGATTACATAATAAACATTATTCTCCTAATATAGAAAACATAATGTTATGTAATAAAACAAGATTAGAACACTATTGGTATACACATATGCCTATGCTATTAAAAAAAAAATCATATCAATTTTTTGTTAATAAATTAGGTGCAAGACCAAATAATGTTATTACAGAAATACTATCAAATAATCCACAAATGTTTGCACAAAAATTATATGAAACATTATATAAACTAGAAAAAAAAAACATTTCTCATTTATGTTTGGAACAACAATACTATAATATCATTAATACAATTTGGTCTACTATTAATGATAAATTAAAAAAAGCTTCAAAATAATGTATATATTTTATACATGTAAAAAAAATATTAATTATACTGCTATTATAAATATATACACATAAAAATTTCATATATAAAATTCATACAATATAAATATTATTATAACTATATTGACAATATAATAAAAAGAATAATAATTAATATTACAAAACAAGATGATTAACTATTATTATATAAGGGTTATCTTATGAATCAACAATTAACAAAAAATAAGAGCTCAAAACAATCAATTAAACAAATTATAAAATCTCCGCATCACACTATATCTCAACATGCATCAGTATTAAATGCATTGCAAAAAATTCAAATATTAACAAAAAACAATATTGAAATCACAAAATTTTGGGTAATAAACGAAACTAATAAATTACTAGGTTATATTAATATTACTGATTTATTATTTAACAAATCACATTATCCTATAAAAAATATTATGCATACAAAATTTATTACAATAACAACATTAACATTAAAAGAAGAAGCAATTAAAATATGTAAAAAACATAATTTATATACGTTACCAGTAGTAAATAATAAATACAATTTTATAGGATACATTACACTAAATAACATTATTAGCACTTTATCTAAAAACAACAACATAATTTTAAAAAACAATAATCATAAACAAAAAATAAATTTTTTACAAAACATTAAAATAAGACTACCATGGCTCAGTGTATCTTTTATTTCTTCATTATTATCAGCTTTCCTAATATATAATTTTGAAACATTATTTATTGAAATTCCATTTCTATTTGCTTTTGTACCTGTTATATCAGCTATGGGTGGTAGTATAGGATTACAATCAGCAACTATAATTATAGAAGACATATCTTTACATAAATTAGAATATAAAAATTTATTAAGCATCATATTATATGAAGCTAAAATAGGATTATTTTTTGGCATTATAACAGGAATAATAGGATCAATTATTCCTATTCTAGGATTAAAAACGAAAGTATTAATTGTAAGTTTAACTATATTTATTGCGCTAATATTATCTATGCTTATATCAACCATAATAGGTACATTAGCTCCATCTATTTTACATAAATTTAAAATTAATCCTACTGTAGCATCTGGTCCTATTTTACAAACTAGTTTAGATTTAGTAACAGTTTTTATTTTTGTTAGCATTGCACTGACTACTATTAAAACATTAGGTAATGATAAATAAATGAAACATTCAATACATATTTATTGTGATGGATCTTGTATAGGCAATCCAGGAATAGGTTCATCTGCTGCACTTATTGTATATAAATCAAATATAATTAATATAATAACAAAAAATAAAATATATGCTACAAACAATCAAATGGAACTGCAAGCAGCTATTATTAGCCTATTATATATAAAAAATCAAAAAATTTATTTATATTCAGATAGTATTTATCTAATAAATGGGATAAAACAATGGTTATTAAATTGGAAATATAATAACTTCACAAATACTAATAAGAAACCAATTAAAAATCAATCTATGTGGCTAACATTATATAATTTAAATAATAATAATATTGTTATATGGCGTTGGATAAAAGCTCATTGCGGCAATATCAATAATGAAAAAATTCATACAATAGCTAAAACATCAGCATGTACAACTAAACACTTTATTAATATAAAGTACTAAATTTATAATAAGGAAAAGATTCTTGCATTATATAATAGGATTAGGTTCTTCAATATCAAAAAATAAACTTTATATAAAACAAGCTTTAAATAATATAACAGAAGAATCTTATATAAAAATTATTTCAACAAGTAAAATAAATAAAACTATAGGTATACATTGTAAAAAATTTTTAATTTTTTATAATTCTATAATACTAATTAATACTGTTTTAAATCCTGAATCTTTATGGTATGTTGTATACAAAATAGAAAAAAAAATAGGTAGAATCAATGTATATAAAAACAGCCCTAGAACAATTGATATAGATATATTATTTACTTTTTATAATAATATACATACAAAAAATTTAATGATACCACATTGTCAATTTTTTTATAGACAATTTATTATAAAACAAACATTTTCATGTATTAAAAAATTTAATATAATTAAAAATCAAATTCATATAAAACAACAACACTATTAAGTGCTGTGTAAAAACATATATGAAATATCAATAAAAAAAACAAAATTTTCACATAAAACTAATTTACAAAATTAAACATTTATCATATTAATTACAATAATTATTTAGGAGATAATATGAATTTTGGATTAAATAAAATCATCATTATTGGACATGCTGGACAAGATCCAGAAATCAGATATACACAAAACAATATACCAGTATGCTCTATTAATGTAGGTGTCAATGGGAAACGAAAAAAAAACAATGAATGGCAAAACCATACAGAATGGTTTAATGTAATCTGTTTTGGCAAAACAGCAGAAAATGCAACTAAATTCATATCAAAAGGTAAACAAATTTACGTAGAAGGAAGCATATATAGTAATCATTGGGAAGATAAAAATGGGAACAAACATATAAAATATGAAATTATTGCAAATCAAATTATATTTTTAGGCAAAAACACTAAAACTAATGAATTAAATACGAATACAAACAAAACTAAAAATAATATAGAACAACAAAATTATGAAATGCAAATCAAAAAAGATCATTCAACTATTAATAATGATATAAATGATGATGATATTCCATTTTAAATTTGCATAATCATAAAAATTATTAACTCATGTTTTTTAATCTTTTAATATTTGCTTCTTTATCTAACTTTTTAATTACAAAATGCATCCATATTAAACATATTAAAGATAATAAAAACATAAATACCCAGCAACTAGTCCATAACCCTGTATAATCAAGGCAATATCCAAAAATAATAGGACAAAGAAAACCGCCTAAACCTCCCAAAACACCTACCATTCCACCTACTACTCCAACCTGCTCTGGGAAATAATCAGGAATATGTTTATATACTGCAGCTTTTCCTATGCCCCAAATACTACCTAATAATATAACTAATACAGCAAAAATCCACATATTAGCTTGAAAAAATATTCTTGTTATCCCTTTAGCTAATAATTGTTTTTTAGAGACATGATCACCCTCTTTTACTAATACTTCATGCCAAGAATCTTGTGATGGTAATATCATCAAAGAAGCATCAAAATTTGTTAAAACACTTTTTTGCTTTATGTTATATGAAAATCCATTAACTATTAATTGAGTATCAGATACATGTTCAACAATACCATCAAATTTTGACATTATTCCACGACCAGCAGAATATATTTCCATACGAGGTATAATTAGAAAAAAGCTCAAACACACAGATAAGCCTAATACCCAATACATAATAGACCTAGCACCAAATAAATCTGATAAATATCCACCTAATGCTCTTATTACACCAGAAGGGAAACTGAAAGACGCAGCCAACATTCCAGCTAATGTTAATGAAACAAAATAAACATTAACAAAATATGGTACTAACCAATTTGCAAAAGCCACAAAACATCCAAATACAAGAAAATAATAAATACCTAAACGCCACACTCTAATGTTTGATAATGGTTCTAACATAACAACTATAGACTTATTGCTTGTTTTTGGTTTTTTATTTTCAGTAAATATTAAAAATAAAATACCCATTATAATTAATAAAGCAGTATAAAATTTCGGCAACATTCTCCATCCTTCAAGATAAGTCCCATTTTTGGTGAACATATTCAATAAAGTTGGAGCAAAAGCACTGGTTAATGCTGCTCCTGCATTTCCTGCACCAAAAATACCCAATGCAAACCCCTGATTTTTTTTAGGATACCACACAGAAGAAAATGCAATACCTATAGAAAAACTAGTACCACTCAATCCAAAGCCAAAACTACATAACATAAATGAAAATGTACTATCAGCAAAGGATAATAAATACATTGGAATAGCACATAAAAATAGCAATATTGTATATGTATATTTACCACCATATTTGTCAGTTAAAATACCAGCTGGTAATCGAAAAATAGCACCAGTTAATACAGGAATTCCCATTAACCATCCTACAGTAATTGGACCCCATTCATAAAGTTGATTAGATGTTAAAAAAGTAATTAAAACTCCATTTAACATCCATACAGCAAAACAAACAGTAAATGCAACAGTATTAAAAAATAACATTAAATGAGATTTTCTAGTCATTTGTTCTTGCATAATGCCTCCATATTTATAATATTTTTTAGAAAATAAAACATTATTATATAACAACATATTATGTCAATAATTATTTCATATAAAATGCTTTTTTTACAAAAATATATATGCCACACTACATTAAAAACATAACAAACCAAATAAATTAATTTTATTCTCATAAAGTTAATATAATTGTTATACATTTGTAAAAATTATTATACATTAATATAAAGAAACATATGAATAATTGAGGAATTGTAAAATGAATATAAAAAATGTTAAACATGCTAACACAAATTTTATGTTAAATAAAACTTCTGATATTCAAAATAATAAATATGATCTTTTTAAAATTATATTAAAAATTTTAAAAACCCAAGTAAGTATTTTTATATGGCAAGGTTTTTTTATTTCTTTAATTCCACTAAAATTACATAATAATACATTTACATTATGTGCTAAATCAAAATTTCAACAAGAATGGATTAATAAACATTATATAAATCAAATAAAAAAAGCAGCAGAAAAAGTTACAAAGACCATTATTTACATTAATATTGTTTATAATGACAAAAATAATAATAATATTTATAAAAATACGAATCAAATTATAAATCCTATACTATCTTTAAAAACTAATATAAAAAAATGTAAACTTAAAATATCAAACAATTATAATATTGTAGAAAAAAAAACAAACAATAAATATTATTATCATAACAATTTTAACTTAAATTATAAATATACTTTTGATTCATTTATTGAAGGACCATCCAACAAAACATGTGTATCTTCATGTCATTCTGTTGCAAAAGATCCAGGAACAGAATTAAGTCCTTTATTCTTATTTGGATCTGTAGGATTAGGCAAAACACATCTTTTAAATGCTATAGGAATTGCAGCTCAAGCTAATCATCCAACATTAAAAATTTCTTATATCAGTGCAGAACAATGGGTTAACTCATATATCACTTCTATAAGAAAAAAAGAATTTGATATATTTAGAAAAAAATTCAGAACTAATTGTGATATATTTTTAATTGATGATATTCAATTTCTTTCTGGTAAAAAAGCTAGTCAAGATGAATTTTTTCATACATTTAATGCATTACATAATGCAAACAAACAAATCGTTGTTACTTCTGACAAATATCCATGTGAAATAACTGGATTTCAAGAACGTTTAAAAACAAGACTATATTGGGGATTATTAGCTAATATTTCACCACCCGAATTATCTACTAGAATAAAAATTCTAGAAATGAAAAGTCAATATTTAAATGTTAAATTTTCTTATGATGTTTTACACTTTATAGCAACTAATTTTAATAATTCTATAAGAGAATTAGAAGGAGCATTAATAAGACTTATAGCATATAAAAACACAATAAAAACTAATATAAATATAGCAAAAGCTAAATTATTTTTGAAACCTATATTAAAGTCACAAATAAATAAAAAATTATCTTTAAATTATATTTGTAGAGAAATTTCTCATTATTATAATTTAGAATTAAAAGACATAAAAGGAAAATGTAAAAGAAAAGAAATAAATATGGCAAGACAGATTGCAATGTCATTATGTAAAAATTTTTTAAATTTAAGTTTAAATCAAATTGGTGTATATTTTGATAATAGAAATCATAGCACCATACATAGTAATATAAAAGTTATAAACAATATTCGAAAAAATAATATTAGTATTGATCTAATTTTTAAATATTTTGAAAGAAAATTTATTCACAGTTAATTATATTCTCATTGGCATAATTATACATTGATGATTTTGATTATCTATTCCTTTAATTAAGATAGGCGAAAATGAATCAATAATATTTACTTCTACATTATGATCTGAAAAAGATAATAACGCTTCAATTAAATATATAGGGCTTAATTTAATATTTATATTTGGTCCATTATATAAAATAGATATATTGTCACATATTTCTCCAACTTCTGTATGATAACATGACAATAATAATTTTTTACGTTGTAAAAAAATTTTCAGATTTTGATTTTGATTATCTATCCATGCAGAAACACGTTTTAAACTTATTAAAAATTGAAATTTAGATATCTTAAAATTTTTATCTGCTAATTTTGGAATAACTTGTTCATATTTAGGAAATTTTTCATTTATTAATTTGATAATTAAAGTAGCATTGTTAATTTTTATTATAACAAAATTATTTATAAAACCTAATTTAAAAAATTCATTATTTAATGTTTTCCCATATTCTAATACTCTTAACACTTCAATTATCCCTTTTTTAGGAATTATTACATGTTTTATATTATTAAAAGAAAAATTGGTAAAATATTCTTGTATTTTACATAATCTATGACTATCAGTAGCTACAAAATCAATTATATTTTTATTTTTTGATGATTGTTTTATTAATACACCTGTTAAATTATGTCTATTTTTATTTTTACTTACAGCATGTAAAGTTTTTTGTATAGTTTTTGCAAATAAGTTAATATTTACTTTATTAAAAATTATATTACTTATAATGGTTGATTTTGGATATTCTATAGCTGAAGTTGTTTTTAATGTAGCAATAGTTCTGCCATTATGTATTTTTATGTCATTATGAATTGGATCGCATATAAAATGTGTATTTGGTCCAGGTAATAATTTAGCTATATTGGTTAAAGCTTTAATTGGAATTGTGATTACTCCTGGTTTAATAATAGAGCATAAATTATAAATGTTAATTTCTATATCTAAATTTGTTGTTGTAAATAAAATAATTTCTTTATTATTTTTATTAGTTTGAATTAATACATTAGATAGTATGTTCAATATGCTTTTTTTTTGTATTATGTTTTGTAATGTATTTAATGTTTTAATAAGTTTTGTAGTATTTATTGTAAATTCCATGTTTAAATCTCATGTATAATGTTAATATTATATATTAATATTATGTATGTTGGTACTGTTGATAAGGGTATAGTTTTATTCGATTATAACTGGTTATTTATTAGTAAATGTTATGTTGATAACTTGTTTGTTGAATGTTGATAATTCTTTAATTGTTCTTTCAATATGTTAATTATCATTTTAGTATTTGTGTTTTTATTTATATGTTGGATTATTTTACCCATGAAAAATCCTAGTAGTTTAGTTTTACCTAATTGATATTTCTTAACTTCTTTAGGATATTGTTTTAAAATAAAACGAATTTGTTTGTTTAATTCATTTGTATTGTCGTTTGTTGTAAATTCATTCAATAATTCTGTTATAGTTTTATTTTTCTTGTTTAATAAATATGTGAAAATTTTTTTAGCTGAATGATTATTAATAGTATTGTTATCAATGAGACAAATAATTTTTGCTAACATATGTGATTTGATTGGATGATTGTTTATATTTATATTTTTATTGTTTTTTATATGAGGCATAATATAATTTATAATCCAATTGGCTATGCTTTTTGGATTATTATGTTGTTTTACAGTTTGTTCAAAATAATGAGATATATGTTTATTTTGTGCAATAATAGTGCTGTTATAATTATTTAATTTGAAGTTTTGTTCAAATCTTGCAATTTTTTCATTTATTAATTCTGGAATATTTTTTTTAATGTTTTTAATTGTTGTGTTATTTATTATTAATGGTAATAAGTCTGGTTCTGGTAAATATTTATAATCGTGTGCATTGTCTTTTGTTCTCATAATTTTAGATATTTGTAGTGATGGATCCCATAATCTTGTTTCTTGGTTGTTTTTTTTTCTGTTTTTTAAATTATTAATTTGTCTTGTAATTTCAAAGTTAATAGATTGTTCCAAAAATTTTGTAGAGTTTAAATTTTTTATTTCTGTTTTTGTGCCTAATTGATTATTTATAGATACTGAAATATTGGCGTCTGTTCTAATGGAGCCATTTTCCATATTTCCATCAGATATTTCTAATGATCTTACTATAGATTGTAATGTTTTAATAAATAATACTGCTTCATTTGCAGATTTAATGTCTGGTTTAGTTACTATTTCTAATAATGGAACACCAGCTCTGTTAAAATCTATGTAGCTTGTATGAGTTTTGTGTGAATGTATGTTTTTGCCAGCATCTTCTTCTATATGGATTCTAGTAATATTGATTTTACTGGTTTTATTATTATTTATTATATTAATAAATCCATTTTCACAAATTGGTTTATCAAATTGAGTTATTTGATATCCTTTAGGTAAATCTGGATAAAAATAATGTTTTCTAGCGAAAATGCTCGTTTTGTTTATATCGCATTTTAGAATTAATCCTAATGCTATTGCATGATTAACTACAATTTTATTTAATGTTGGTAATGTGCCAGGTAATCCACAATCTATAATGTCTATATTAGTATTAGGAAGACATCCAAATTTATTTGGTGTTGAGGAAAATAATTTTGAATTTGTTTTTAATTGAATATGACATTCAATGCCAATAAATGTGTTGTACAAGTTATGTGTTTTCATTTTATGATCTAAATAAGTTAAAAGTTTATATTATTAAATATTATTGATATTTAAGTTTTGTTGTAGCTGTTTTTATTGCATTATATAATTCAAATTTTAATTTATGATACTTAATTGTTGTTAAGTTGTGTATAGGATGAATAATTATATTGATTTCATGATATATGTGATAGTTATTATTTACACATAATATATTTTTCAATCTACGTTTTATTAAGTTTCTAATATGTGCTTTGCCAATATGTTTTGTTACATCTAGTCCTATTCCCATATGTTTTGTATTAGATATATTTGCAAAAATAATTATATAAGGAGAGCGTATTTTAATTCCATGTTTTTTTATGTATAAAAATTGATATTGTTTTTTGATGTAGTAAATTTTATTTTTGATTTTATTATACATATATATTGCATATATTATTTGTTATTATTTTTTATATATTTTTATGGTAAGATATTTTCTTTGTTTATTTCTTCGTCTTTTAATAATTTGTTGGCTTTTTGTATTTGACATTCGTTTTCTAAACCCATGTGTTCTTGCTCTTTTTATACAACTTGGTTGATAAGTACGTTTCATTTTTGTGGTGTCCTTTTATATTATATAAATTTAATTATAGCATAGAAATTAGTTGTTGATTATAATAATTATATAAAAATTGTTTTAATGTTTTATATTTGTTTTTTTTTTATAGTATAATAATTAAATGATTTTCGTTTAATTTTATAATTTTGTGTTGTTTGTCTTGACATGTTTTTTGATTATGTTATTGGTTAAACGTTGAATAAATTTTTTATTCATACATATTGTTCTCTGAAAACTAAATATATTAAAACCAAGCTTTTTAAATTCTATTATTATTATTTTTTTTTAAAACGTGTTTTTTTATGTTCTTTTTAAGAATATGAAATAATATGTTTTAAAATGTTTTTATAGAGTTTGATCCTGGCTCAGAACGAACGCTGGCGGCATGCTTAATACATGCAAGTTGAGCGCTTTTTAGTTTTAGTTTTGCTTTAATTAGATTGCGCGGCGCACGGGTGAGTAATGCACAAATAACGTACCTTTGGATTTGGGATAAGCTGTTGAAAAGCAGGCTAATACCGAATACGCTTAAATTAAGGACACTTTTTTTAAGGAAAGCAATTAATTGCGTCCTCAAATCGGTTTGTGTTCTATCAGTTTGTTGGTGGGGTAATGGCCTACCAAGACTACGACGGATAGCTGGTCTGAGAGGATGATCAGCCACGCTGGGACTGAAAACGGCCCAGACTCCTACGGGAGGCAGCAGTAGGGAATATTGGTCAATGGGCGAAAGCCTGAACCAGCAATGTCGCGTGAGTGACGAAGGCCTTCGGGTTGTAAAACTCTGTCAGGAGGGAAGAAGATTTATTGTTTTAAATAAGTTTGACGGTACCTTCAAAGGAAGCACCGGCTAACTCTGTGCCAGCAGCCGCGGTAATACAGAGGGTGCAAGCGTTGTTCGGAATTATTGGGCGTAAAGAGCGTGTAGGCGGTTTAATAAGTCGGAGGTGAAAGTCTTGAGCTTAACTTAAGAAGTGCGTTCGAAACTGTTAAACTTGAGTATCGGAGAGGATGGCGGAATTCCCAGTGTAGAGGTGAAATTCGTAGATATTGGGAGGAACACCTGAGGCGAAGGCGGCCATCTGGAAGATTACTGACGCTGAGACGCGAAAGCATGGGTAGCAAACAGGATTAGATACCCTGGTAGTCCATGCCGTAAACTATGAGTGCTAAATGTTGTGGGTATTGATCCCTGCAGTATTGAAGTTAACGCATTAAGCACTCCGCCTGGGGAGTACGATCGCAAGATTAAAACTCAAAGGAATTGACGGGGGCCCGCACAAGCGGTGGAGCAT